>DATBTE010000118.1:0-13095 GCA_036559425.1 Pseudobdellovibrionaceae bacterium
CAGAAGTCCAATGAAAACATTCGGATAGAATAAAGACTTGTTTTAATAAAAACCAATAGACCTAGGTCTGGCATATTTTCTATCATCAGTTGGAACAAACTACCCCATTCTAAAAAACGGAGAGGCCCATGGGGGCGTTGATAATTGACGTTCTTAGAGATAAGTTCGACACTTTTCGAGGGTAAGTCGAAAAGTGTCCTCTTAAATTCTAAAACCAAAGCCATTTTGAATTAAACCTTCAAATTCAATTAAATTAATAACAACTTACCAGGAATGGCTGCAATTATCTATCCCATAGTATTGGTACGAATATCGCATTATGAGACATGCGAAGGACCGGACCTCAGTAAATTGGGAAATTAATCCCACTGGATATGGAACGGTATCAATATATATGAAAAAATTAATTTGCTTGGCTCTTATGTTATCATCAGTGAATTCTTTTGCAAATACTTACAGTGGAGTCACTCTGGAGGATGGGTATCCCTGTTCTTTGGAAATGGGTTTCTCTGCGGGATTTATTGCCAATTTTCGCTATAGAAACTTTCCCGTAGGACACGGAGAAGTGACTTCTCAAGTGCAAAGAGAATACGAAAGATTTATGAGCGGTGGCGGAGGAGAAGGTTCTTCCAATTTTACGTTGAAGGATCCTTCTACAGGGAATTCTATCAATGTTACTCATAGAAATTCTGATTTGAAATTAGTGTCGGCAACCCTTGCTAAAGAAGGACGTTTTATCACTTGCGAAATCAAGTCTTGGAGACCCTAATCCTTTCACTCCCTGAGAAGGGGCCATTTGATTTCCGAATCAGTTTCTCTTAATGGAACTAACAGGATCTCGCCAAGAGGAGCCGACGAGATCCTGTGTTTCTCTGAATTTTAACGGATGATTTTTTTAAGTAATATAAAAACTGCTTATCTTATTTCACACTCGGTCCTAATTTTCTAAATCTTACTTTTTGAAACTTGCTAGGCATGTGGCCTCCTTTATATGGTTGATTGTTTTTGGTAAACCATCATGCAAAGTGTAGGTCCTTAAAGTGACCACACTCCATTCGATCCTGTGATTTTTACAGATCCCTTTCCTTGTTTAGCTGATTAAACAGAATTGAGTTGGCCCCTCCTTTGCTTAACTTCGGTTATGTCATGGACGACTTTAAAAGCTAAATTTGGTATTGGGTCTCTTGTAATCTTGCTGCTCCTTTGCGCTTGTCAGAAAGAAAGTGTGGAGGTGTCAAAGGATCCCCTGGATGAGGGCTACAAACTCATTGATCAGGGAAAGTATTCTGAAGCAATCCAAGAACTGCAGTCCCTTTCTTTAAGGGATTTTCGCCCCTCTGTGAAAGTGGCCCTGGCCTCGGCTTACGCTGCCCGAGGAGATATTCGTGTTGAACACTATTGGGGATTTGTGATTGGCTTTGCCACTCCTTTAGTCTCCTCAGAAAGTAGTTTGGAAAGCAGCCACATTGAAAGTTTACAAAAAATTATCAAGGAAACCCACCACAGAGATGCCAATCGTCAAGACCTTCAAGCCCTCGAAGACTTGATGGAAGCCGCGACGGTTTGGGATCAATACAAGAATCGCTTAGATGCTATTCCGTCCGTGAGTGGAGAGGCTCTTATGGATTTAAAGAGCGCCGTCGATATCCTAGGAGGAGTGCAAACTCCCGGCGGACGGCTCTATCGCGCCATCTTAAATTTGATTTTATTCAAATCCTATATCACGGCTTCCGGCGGTTTTTGGTTAGACTACAATAAAGTCATTGAGCAGGTATTGAGAGGAGAAAACCAAGTCCTCTGTCAGTTCAATTTCAAAGAGTTGTTAAAGTGGCTGGTTCCGATTTCCTTTCATTTGATGGAAACTTTAGAGGATCTTACCTTCGCCTTTCCAGAAAATCGTAAAGATTTAGAATCGGCCCGTGATCTGATCCAAGTGATTTACAATAAGACTAAAGACGCCGTGGAAGAGCTTCATAAAAAAAGGAGCTGTCCATGAGGATTTTTTTCGTGGTGTGCCTGTCATTCACTTTGATTGATTTCAAAGCTTTCGCTTCGGAGGTCCCTCGGGAAATTGCCCTGGGCAATTCAGATTTTACGAGTCGGACATTAGGTGTAGCGTGTTTTGGAATGGAAACCGTGGTTGATGGTCTTCCCTGTAATCCAGCCTTCACAGCGAAGGAGCGTCGTTCTCGATTTCAAGCGCAGTTCTTTTTTGGAAATAACGTTTCTTATGTTCAGGACGTTTCTCGTTTATTGGACGGCAATGGTGATCTTTCCAAGGCTGAAAGTTTGTTCAATCAAAGATATAGCAATGAGGCTGAGGCCAACATTCAAGTCAGTTTTTTACATGAAACATGGGGTCTACGTTATTCTCCCGATCGATTGGTTTATTATTCCTTGATTCGTAATTCCGCATTGCCGGTAATAACCCTGTATGCGGCTCAAGAACAGACTCTCTCGGGACAGATCGCTAGCTTTACTCAGGACCATTTATTTTGGGGCCTTCAATTGCGCGCGGTGGATAGAAAATTTTTGTTCAGTGAATTTACTTTGACTGATGCCTTGGCGTCTCAGGGGTCCCAGTATTTGGAAACCAAAAACCAAAGGGCACTGTACGTCGAGCCCGGCTTTCTTTGGTCCTTTGATGAAAAGCCTTGGCAACCGCAATTTGGCCTGACTGTCAAAAACGCAGGTCTGGTGGATCATAAATATGACGAGCTTTCAACCAATCCGGATTGGCATGTGGCGGGTTCGGTGCGGCCTCCGGTGGGGTTAGGAGTTTTCGAATTGGGACTGGATTTGCATTTTAATTCTTATATTGCTGTGGCTAAAGACATTCCTCATCTGGGACTTTCCTACAAAGTGGGAGTGCTGCAGGCCTTGGCCAGCTATGCGGATCAAGAATACTCTTTAGGTTTTCTTTTAAATTATGACGGATGGAATGCGGGACTGACCTATTGGCGCCGGAAGTTTGAGAATTTTATGGGAGAGAGAGAGCAATTGCAAACCATTTACCTCGAGCTGGGATTTGTTTTTTAGAAGAAAAATTTGAGGCCGCTGCGGATCCCGGTTCGGGTATACTCCGTGACCACCGTATTGAGTTCCTTGCGTTGCGCCTCTTTGTACCAAGTGCCGAAGACTCTGATGTTTTTGAAATCTATGAAGAGTCCGGCTTCGCTTAAGTTGCCTTTGATCTCACCCAGGTTGGAATCATCAGCCGGAGAGTAAATGCGAGAGAGCCCATCGAAACCAAAGTTCTTAATCACATACAGTTGAATGCTGGCTTGTGCAAATTGTTGGACATAATGGGTCGGCAAGGTGGTTGCGCCTGCGCCTTGGGTCCGTGTGCGCATTCCATAGTGCAAGGTCAAGGAGGAGCCTTGGATGGTATCCCCTAAAAGGCGCAGGTTAAAAAGTCCACTGAGGTCATTCAAATTTTCCTGAGCATTATTCTCATATTCAACGGTCAATCCCACAAATTGAGCGTAGGCTGAAAAAACACCTAAATAAGATGTGTGTGGAACAAGAGTCGTGCTTCCCGTGGTCTCCAAATTGTAGCTGTTGTATGAGATGCCAAGCATCAATTCATAGGGTGAGGGGGAATTCATGGAGAGCCATAAGTCCATCAGGCGATTCTTATCTTTTTGAGCCATCCACTCTTGCAAGGTCCAGCGAGGGTGATCACCTTGGGCAAGGCTCTTCAGGGAAAAGAACAGCAAAGTAACGCTCAGGAGAGATTTAAAATGAAACATTGGAATCCTCCATTTTTAATTTTGCCCTTTAGTGTCACTTGGGTCTAAGATTTTATAAATTCGTCTAAGATTGAGACTGAGGTTTTATGTACGTTCATGATTTGAATCCATTTGCTATACAGTTTTCCCAAAGTTTCGGGATACGATGGTATGGTCTATCGTACATGGTAGGTTTTATTTGTGCCTATTTGCTGATTCGTTGGCTGACTTATCGTCAACGCGCCGGCCTTTCTCCCAATATGGTGGGTGACTTTATCATCTACGCTGCCGTGGGGACCTTAGTCGGCGGTCGTCTGGGTTATGTTTTCTTTTATGCCCCTGATTTACTTTTGAAATTCAAGATAGAGTTTCCTTTTTGGGGAGTTTTCGCGGTGAATGAGGGCGGCATGGCCAGCCACGGGGGGATGATCGGCATTGTGATTGCTTGTTTGTTGTTCGCTCGCCGTCACGGGGTGAATTCCTTATACTTATTGGATTTGGTTTCTGTCTCCGGACCTATCGGCGTATTTTTTGGAAGGATTGCGAATTTTATCAATGGGGAACTGGTGGGGCGACCGGCTCCGGCGGATTTTGCCTATGCGGTGAAGTTTCCTCAAGATATTTTAACCTGGCCAGCCACGGATTTTTCTAAGTTGAATTCTTTGGCTGGGGTCGTGGACAAAATCAGTATCAGTCGTGAGCAGTGGTTGACGATGCTTGAAAAATATCAACTGGATACTTTATCCCGGGCTCAGACTTATGAAGCTCTTCAAAAAATCGTTGCTGAAATTCAAGCGGGCAATCAGGGAGTCAGAGAGGCTTTAGAGCCCCTCTTGACGGCTCGTTATCCGTCCCAACTTTTTGGGGCGGTTGGAGAAGGTTTGCTCCTTTTTTTATTTTTATTTTTCCTGTGGAGAAAAGGTCGCAAACCAGGCTTCATAGCGGCTTTATTTATTATCCTTTATGCCATCGTTCGCATCGGCGATGAATACTTCCGTATGCCTGATATGCAGATTGGTTATCAGTGGCTTGGTTTAACCCGCGGTCAATGGTTGAGCGTGGGAATGTTAATGATTGGTCTTTCAATGATGTTTATATGGATGCGATCGAACTCCCTCAACATCCCTGGCTGGAATCGTGGCCACAGCATCCGTTTAGGTCGAAAATAGGAATTTTATTTATTCAGCTTGTGGATAAGATTCTCTACCGAGAGATTCTCTTGCAAGCCGGACTTCAAATCTTTTACGGCAATGTGGTGAGCTTGAACTTCGCTTTCGCCCAAAATCAGAGCATGAGTGGCGCCGATCTTGTCGGCCTTTTGAAAACGCTTGCCCATCTTTCCGGAAAGAAGGAGTTCCGTCCGAAGGCCACTGAGTCGCAATTTGTGGGCCACTTGTAGGCACGCGGCCTCACCCACTTCATCCGCTGGAATAATTGCGAGAAGAGGCTGGTGCTTTTGATATTTTTCAGCAGGAACCAGATCAGAAAGGCGATCCACGCCCGCAGCCCAGCCTACTCCAGGAGTTTTTACTCCTCCCATCATCTCTATAAGGCCATCATAACGACCACCACCGAGCACTGTTCCTTGGGCCCCTAGTTCAGAAGTCACAAATTCAAAAACAGTGTGGCAATAGTAATCTAAACCGCGCACAAGTTTTTGATTGATTTCAAAAGGAACCCCTAATGCCGTAATTCCTTTTATCAGGTCGTCGAAGAATTTTTTCGAAGTTGCATTCAAGTGTTCATGCAAAGCCGGAGCCTGAGCAATCAACGCACGGTCTCCTTCATCTTTGGAATCAAGGATACGCAGAGGATTTTTTTCCAGGCGCATTTTGCTATCTGCAGAGAGCTTATCTTGATGCTGGCTAAAATAATCAACCAAGGCTTTGCGGTATTCGGTGCGGCTTTCTATATCTCCAAGAGTATTGAGTTCGAGATGGCATTTGCCAGCAATCCCAATTTTACCGAGAAGATCCCAAGCCATCGCGATGCATTCTACATCAGCTAAAGGGGAGTCAATTCCCAAACACTCAACTCCGAGCTGTTTGAATTGACGATAGCGGCCTTTTTGCGGACGTTCGTAACGAAACATGGGGCCTGAGTAATAAAATTTAAGCGGTAAATTTTGCGCCATTCCTTCAGAGACAAAGGCTCGGGCAACGCCGGCGGTGCCTTCAGGGCGTAAGGTGATGCTGTCGCCACCGCGATCTAGGAACGTGTAAGTCTCTTTGCTGACGACATCTGAAGTTTCACCGAGGGTGCGATGAAAAACTTCTGAAAACTCAAAGAGAGGAGTTTCAATTTCACCATAGCCATATAAAAGGGAAAGCTGATGGGCGGTAGACTCCACGAAACGAAATTTAATATTATCTTCTGGAAGTAAGTCACGAGTCCCGCGGACTCTTTGGAATTTGCTACTCATTCTAGCAAGCTACCATCAGCCTTGCACAAAGGGTATACCGTCGCTTTCGTGGACGCAATGCGTGCAAATGGGTTGCGTTTCGCAGGGGTGGCTGAGATATTCGGAAAATGAAAAAGTCATTGATAGGTCTTGGTTTTTTAGTGCTTGCCGTGGTTATGGGCGCTTTGCTTTATCATAAATTTTCCGGGGGTGCGATAAAGGGAAATGGCGTCGAAGTGGATTGGCGTTTACTCGGGCAAATGGATTATGTCACTGGCAAATCAGGCTCAGAGCTGGAAGCCCTCAATGGCCGCGAAGTGAAGATCCCCGGGTTCATGGTCCCCCTCGAAGACAGCCAAAAAGCCGTGACGGAATTTTTATTGGTCCCCAGTCCTCAAGCTTGCATTCACGTTCCGGCGCCTCCCCCGAATCAAATGGTTTATGTGAAAATGCGCGAGGGAGCCCATGTGACGGAAGTGGCCTTTGGACCCATCTGGGTTTATGGAACCCTCAATCTCGTAACCAAAAAATCAATGTACGGCGAAGCGTCCTTCGAACTTATCAGTGATGGGGTTGAGCCATATAGATAAGGCTCGTCCTGGGGGTTCTGCATGTCTCAACTTATCGAAGTGAAAAATATTAAATATCGTTACGCAAAGGGCGCTCAAGATACTTTGCAAATTGCGGAGTTCAGCATCCAGAAGGGGGAAAGAGTTTTCCTCTATGGTCCCAGCGGTTCTGGGAAGACGACTTTTCTGGAAGTTTTGGCGGGGATTTTAAAAGTTGACCAGGGTGAGGTGCGAATTTTAGGTCACGATCTTTCGCAAATGTCAGAGAGAAGCCGAGATCACTTTCGAGCTGAGCACCTGGGTTATATTTTTCAAAGCTTTAACCTCATCCCTTATCTCAGCGTTCAGGAAAATATTGAGCTGCCTCTTCACTTGAGCCACAATCGGCGGGAGCGTTTGAAAGGTGAAGATGCGACCTCCGTGCTACGACATCTGTGCACACGTTTGGGGATTATTACTTTGCTGGATAAAAACGTGACGGAACTGAGTGTGGGGCAACAGCAAAGAGTCGCCGTGGCCCGAGCGCTTTTTGGTCGTCCAGAATTTATCTTAGCGGATGAGCCGACGTCGTCCCTGGATATGGATCATCGGGAACGCTTTCTGGGATTGATGTTTGAGCTGTGTGAACAATACGGAACGACCGTGTTGTTCGTAAGCCATGATCGGACCATTCAACATCTTTTCTCGCGTTCAGTCTCTTTGGATTCCGTCAACCTTATTGGTAAGGGAATGTGAAATGGTCTTTTTGAATTTGGCTCTCAAATCCCTGAAGAATCGATCTTTGGCTTCCATCCTGACAGTGATTTCCATTGCCCTGAGTGTGATCTTGCTTCTTTCCGTAGAGCGGGCGAAGCGCGCGGCGGAGGATGGTTTTACCCAGACCATCAGTCAAACGGATCTGATTGTCGGGGCTCGCAGTGGTCCCACGCAGTTGATTCTGTACACTGTTTTCAATATGGGCAATGCAACCCATAATATTTCTTATAAAACTTATCAGGAAATCAAAGATTATCCCGCCATTGATTGGACGATTCCTTATTCCCTCGGAGATGGTCATCGGGGCTTTCGCGTGGTGGGCACTACCAATGACTTTTTTGAGCACTACCGTTTCCGTGGAGAGGGGAGAGTAGAACTCGTCGAGGGCAAAACCCTGGATGGCCTTTGGGATGTGGTGATCGGCGCCGATGTCGCCCGCAAATTACAATATCACTTAGGTGAGAAAATTGTCGTGGCCCATGGAGTAACCCATGGTGAGGGCATTCAAAAGCATGATGACAAGCCCTTCACTGTAGTAGGCATTATGAAACCCACCGGCACCGCTTTAGATCAATCTCTCTATGTAAGTCTGGAAGGGGTCGAGGCCATGCATATCGATTGGAAAGGCGGAGCGGCCCCAGTCGCGGACACCGCGATCAGCCCGGATAAAATTCATAAAGAAGATATCAAGGTGGATCAGATCACGGCTTTTTTTGTGCGCACTAAGTCCAGAATTGAAACCTTGCGCCTGCAACGGGAAATCAATAACTACAAAGAAGAACCACTGCTGGCAATTATTCCAGGCGTGACTTTGAGCGAGCTTTGGCATGGCCTTTCCTATGTTGAGCAAGTTTTAAAAGTGATCTCGTGGATGGTGGTGGCGGTGGGCTTTATGGCTATGTTGATCGCACTCACTACAAGTCTGAATGAGCGTCGTCGTGAGATGGCTATTTTGCGAGCTCTGGGGGCGGGCACGAATAAGATTTTAGCACTGCTCGTTTTTGAATCCACGCTACTGACTTTTACAGGCATTGTTTTCGGCACTGTGATTGCGGTCGGAGTCACGGCCTTGCTGAGGCCTTGGTTGGAAATTGAATTTGGCTTCTACTTAGAGGGCAGTTCGTTCGGTAAGGTGGAGATTATCTACTTACTCTTCACTCTGGTCGGGGGAATCCTCATCGGCCTTATTCCGGCTTATCGAGCGCAGAAGATGGCTCTGAAAGATGGCCTGAGTGTGAAGATATAAGATCTACGCAACATCCTTAATCTTCACTTTATCCGCACCCTCGGCTTCGTAATCTGAGTAAGGGGTTCTGACCTCGACGCGTTCGCCGTTTTCTATGTAACCGCGGACTTTGTACATCTTAATCGCTTCGGAGCGGCCTTTGACTTCCGCAGCTCCCGCGTAATCCAAAATGAAGTTGTCGCCGACTTTTGCAATGACATCATCAGTGACTAACAAGTCTGCGCCAAAAGCTTTGGTCGAAGCTTCAATACGGGAAGCCGTATTGACGGTATTTCCAATCACCGTGTACTCCATCCGTTCATCTGAGCCAATGGTTCCGGAAATTGCTGTGCCCGCATGCAAGCCCATTCCAATCATCAAAGGCGGCTCTCCACGAGCAATGCGTTTTTCATTGAGATCTGCAAGGCCTTTGCGCATTTCAATACAAGCTCTCAATGCTTTGCGTGAATCCTCTTCGGAGCCTTTGGGGGCGCCCCAAATCGCCATGATCGCGTCTCCGATAAATTTATCCACGACTCCGCCATGATGATTGATGACTTTCACCATCACCGCGAAATATTCGTTGAGCATCGCGACCACTTGCTCGGGACTGCGATGTTCTGAAAAGGCGGTGAAACCACGAATATCGCTAAAGAACACCACCACTTCTTTGGATTGACCTCCGACACCGATATCTTTATTGATCAAATCCTCTGCTACGGAAGAGCCGTGAAATTTACTGAAGAGATTTTTCACTTTATCGCGTTCTTTTAATCCGTCGGTCATGTGGTCAAAGGCAATGGCTAAGTCTCCCACCTCATCGTGGGATTTCACATATGAAGTTGCTTTCACATCAAAGTTTCCTTTGGAAACCATGCCAATGAGGCCCGCGAGTTTTTCAATGGGAGAAGTCAGGGTCATCGAGAATAAGAAGATAAAGAAAAGGGCTCCCGATAAAACCAAGCCAGTGATAAAGAAGGCCTGACGTTTAGCGTCTTGAGCTGGTTCAAGAACCAATTCTTCAGGAATCTGTGACACCACAGTGACGCCAAAAGAAGTTTTATTGTAAGCACCAATGAAATACGTTCCATTGTCAGGATCTTGAAAGCGCATCTGGCGGCGGGGGGTTTGCTCGCTCATGGATTTTTTCACTAAAGGGGACATAGCCATGTTGAGCCTTGCGAGGGCCTTTTGCTCATCTTGATGAGTGATCAGTTCGCCATTGCGATCAATCAAATAAAGCGTTCGTTCGGACTTTTCACTAAAAGGTTTTTGTAAAACCGAAAGTGCCACGTCGATCAAGGCCACATGGGTGATGCGACCTTGAGCATCTTTTACCAAAGGCAGACCTATGGTAAACATAGGAGGACCTTTTGCAAATGAGGCATTTCGAATTTCAACCGTACCTTGAGCCACGGAGCGAATCGGAAACTTTTGCTGGTCTCGGACATGGCTAATATATTCAGGTTTTAAATTAAAGCTTGTTTTTAAGAAATCTTCTTTAGTTTTACGTGAAACGAGTTCTACAGTTGTTCCTTGAAGCTTTAGAATCTCCATCGAGACAAAACGCTTGTCTTTTATAAAATTCATTTCAAATTCATCCATCGATGTGATCGCGGGATTCGTGGCGCTTTTATAAAGGATGGAAGCGCTTGTTGTGGATTTATCGACTATGGACGAGAGAATATTTTCAACTTCAGCGGCTCGGGAGGCGGCAAAGGCTTGGTTGCTGTACTCTTCCCTCTGCATGGAACTTTTCGCAAAGATTTGCGAAGTGCGGAGGGCTATGGGTATGGTCGCGACCAGTAAAACCAAAACCGTCAATACAACTAATTTTGTAGAAATTGGTATTCTCATAGTTATCCTCTCCTAAAATCCATATTCCGCATAAAAACTTAAATACTGTCCAGTTATCCGGCTGCTGTCGTAATCACCCGGTCCCTCAGTGGCGGCTCCGGTTTTATTAGCTTTGTAAGCAATTTGATCCATACGCTGGGTCAGACCCATAAGACCTGTAAAATGACTATTGAGACGATAGCTTCCCAAGAGCCCAAGCTGATAAGAGATGCGTGGCTCAACATTATTTCCATTAGGAGACTTTATTGTTAAAAGGCTATAGTACAAGTGAGTGTTTAACTGAAAGCCCAACTTAGGCGATAATGAATGCCAGTATTCAGCGCCGAGGTGAGGGCCTACAACGGAAGATTGAAAGAAGGTGACTTGGCTTGCGCCGGAAAGGCTGGGAACTCCAAACAATTGGGGAAATTCTTTATAGTAGAGACCAGCGATCAGTCGTGCTTCACCTAAATCGCCGATGATGTGACGGGAAATGCCGCTAAGTTCAAGGGAAGAGTAAGTATGATTGGCACCGGAAATAACAAATCCACTCATGTCAACGATGCCGAGAAATCCCCATTTATTATCGGAACTAAAGAAGCCGGCACCCAAGCGGCCTGTTCCGCCCAGAGCGTTCGTAGTGGTAAGGCCGCCAGTCTCTGGGGTTTCGCCATAATAGTTGATTTGAGTGATAAAGTAACTGGCGATACCATACCAGCCGGTCAAACGATCAATGGATTTTCTCACCAGTGCCGTGTATTCCGCAGCGGGAGAGCGATTGCCATTGACGACTTTAAAATTTATTTTAGAAGTTTCCGAGTCGCCGCGCATATAACCTTTGGCTTTGACTTGGAGACTATAGGTTCCCCCAGGGTGAGTGGGAGCAAAGTTAAAACTTTCACCTTGGACGTTTTCTTCAGTCAAAACTTTTTCCCATTTTTTCGTCTGAGGATTGAAACGTTTGAGAGTGAGATCATATTTTTCCACACTGTCCGGGCGTGACCATTTGATTTCGCGGACAAACTCCGTCTCAGGTGCGATGATTTTTGGGATTTCGATTTTTTTGCCGATCACCGAAAAGTTTGCGACCGTGGTGGAATCACTCTGTACGGCATAGCCGAGGCCGGTGACTTTCCAAGTATAATTTTTCGCTACGGGGATTTTTACCGAGTAATTGAATTCTTTGAGAGTTTCCACGATTTGAGTTTTTCCATCTTCCGAGGAAAGTTCAAAGTGATATTCACTAGCGCCATTGACAGGATGCCATTCGAATTTTTGTAAAATCTCTTGGGTATTGTCAGCCTTAATCTGGGCTTGGGCCTGAGGGAATATTAATTTCACCGGGTCTAAGTTGACAATAAATTCACTGGGGGAGCTCCACTCTCCAGGGACACCCCGGATATCTTTTGAACGCAAAGACATGGTGTATTTTCCGGGGACGAGTTTTCCGGACCAGGTAGCACTCTTGGTTCTAAAGATCATATTTTTATCAGTACTTTCTTTATTCGCTGGACGAATTTCGATGTCATAACTTTTTGCATCCGTAATTTCTTCCCACTCAAAGCTGACTTCCCGGCGATAGGCCTCAGCCCAGGCTACTGAAAAAAATCCAGTGATCCCGGTGAAAAGTGTCAGAATGAAAAGTACCCGGCGCAATAAACTCATCAATTAACCTTAATTTTTTTTAGTGCTGGCGCTTTTAAATTGCTTTTGTCGGGCACGATCAACTTACGGGTTATTCCAACCTCACTATTTCGCCCATGTTGATCCACGGCGATGAGTGTGAGTTGGTATTCTCCCGGCATTAAGTTTTTTAAAGCGGTTTGGTTATTGGTGTACTTCAGAGATTTAAGTTCTTTGCCTTCTTTGTTAGAGATGGTGAGCATATATTCTTTAGCCCCTTCGATTTTTTCCCATTGCAACTCCGTGCGGCCATCCCCTTGGGCCACTAAGTTTCCTTCAAGCGGCAAAAGCTTTGGCGGCGGCAGCAAAGGCAAAGGAGCCACCGCGATCTTTCGAGCTTGGGAGGTGCCGATGATTTGTCCATTTTTATCAAACGCTTCGAGAGAGGCGATATAGCGCCCGGGCTTTTCAACCTTGGTTTCGGTTTTGGTGCCTTTCAATTCAAGAGTTTGGACCTTAGAAGGATCATCGCCCTCCTCATAATATTTCAATCTCCAAGACGCGACATCCGCAGGACGATTGGCATTCCAAGAAAGACCCAACATCGGTTTCTCTAAATAAAACTGAATTTTTTCTTCGGGAATAGTCCAAGAAATCTCAACCGGATCCGGCTTTATCACTTTTTCTTCAAGTTTTGGCTCTAAAGCGACCGCGAATTTTTGAATTTTTCCCAGGACTGGTTTTTCAGAACCTTCAAAGTAAGAACTCATGCGCCAATAGTATTCTCCTTCGCTGAGAGCCGGCAGAGTAAAGGCCTCTTCAGTGGTAAAGTTCTTCACAGCCACTTTTTGTTTCAAGGCTGGGTCTTTTGCCACTTCAAGAACCATGTGAGAAGTCTCATCTCCTTTTTGCCATTTAAAAGCCATGTCGAAGGGAGCCTTGTTGATGGGAATC
>DATBTE010000119.1:0-3141 GCA_036559425.1 Pseudobdellovibrionaceae bacterium
TTTTTGCTCAAAATTGGGTCAGGACTTTGGGCGAGGATTTTGAAAAGAGAACGCACTGAGGATAGTTTTAGATAAAATCTGCTGCAAATCTCGACTTTGATCTAGTGCAATAATTCTAGAAATGAGTATTTGCGTCAACAATTAAAAATAAAGTTTGAAGCGGTTGCTAAACAGAGTGAAAAAACCCCTATGAACGAATTTTTTAAGAAATTATTTTGAACAATAATTTTTCTAAAAAGCTCTCAGGACAAGGCATTGCGGATGATTTTCGAGAGGGATTGCGATCAAGGTTCCGCCCATTGGGCAAAAATAATTGACGAATAAAACTTCAAAAGAAAGAAATTAAAAGGGCTCATTTTGCTTACTAATAGTGCATTTTTTTAAGATTTAAAGTTTCTTAACCAACTTTTGTATTGATCTCGTTATGTTTGATTTATAGGATTTTTTAATAACAAAGATTATTTTTTAAAGAAACGGTTTTAACAGACTTTAAAAATTGCTAACGATTCGAAAGGATGCAACATGAAAAAGTTACTTATTATTGCAGCTGTCACATTGGCTTCAGGAGGAGCATTTGCCTCTAAAGCTCGTCTTCAAGCTTTGGGTAGTTCTGCTCACTTGGTAGATGTACAAACTATGTTCAACAACCCTTCAGACATCACTTTGATGGGTGACATGGCAACGTTCGAGATGGGAACTAACGGTCCGTTCACTTACACTCCACCATCTGGTAATGCTGCCAATTTAACAAACCATGAAGGTGGTTTGATCCGCGCGCACGGTGATGCACGTTGGGGCTTCTATCTTGGTCATAAATCTCCGACTGTGGCTCTTTCTAGAAGCAATGCTTGGACTGGCGGCGGTACAATTCTCAATGAAGAAAATCCAATTGAAGTATTCTATGCTCAGAAAGCGGATCTTTCTTGGGGTGCTTCTTGGTTCTATTCTAACTCAGATAAAAAAGCCACTAAACTTAAACAAGACACAATGGGCGTTCGCGTAGGGGCTCGTTCTGGCGCTTGGGATGCTTCCTTGAACGTAGGTCTTTCTAACAATGCAAAAGACGAAAGCAATGCTGCTTCTATAAAAGAGATCAAAGGATCTTCTGCTATGAAATTAGCAGGTGGTTACACTATGGACACTCTTTATTTCTATGGTAACTACGGTATGTCTGGTTTCAAAGCGACTGCTGCTAGCACTGATACTGCAGACGTAAGTGGCTCTCAATTAACTTTGGGCGTGGTTGACACTATCAAAGGCGAAGGCAGAGATTTCTTCTACGGCGTTTCTTACCACATGGATTCATACAAACAAAAAGTGGGCACTGAGCAAAAATCAGAAGCTACTTATTTGCCAGTTGTTATCGGTGTTGAAGGTGAAGCGACTTCTTGGATGACTCTTCGTGCTTCTGTGACTCAAAACGTAATTTTGGGAACAATCAAAGACGAAATCGGTTTGGTAACTGGTGCAGCTTTGGCTGAAACAAACACTTGGAACGATTCCACAACTGTTGCGGCGGGTGCGGGTTTGAAATTCAACAAATTCACTCTTGACGGAACTCTTGGCGCAGCAAATGGTGGCGTAGTTAACACTACAAACCTTTTGGCAAACGCTTCTTTGACTTATTTGTTCTAATTTAGAACTCTCAGTTAAAGAGAAACTAAAAGAAAACTCAAAAAACAAAGGCCCGGTGACAACACTGGGCCTTTGTTTTTTTATTTATTGCTCATGGTTCCTGCAAGCCATCCGGCTTCCTGCTGGCGCACGATTTCGTCATCACCTACGCTTGGATGCTGGTGCATGATTTCGCCATCGCCCAGGCTTAGTTGATGGACGCTGCTTGAATTTCTAGGTACAAACGTTCCTGAAATTTTACAGCTAGAAAGACTCATGACAGTCGGTGAAAAGACAATTAAATTGCAGTCTCTAAAGTCTCTTACGTATTCTTTATCTGGTGTTTCTTGGTGAAAGGATAACCTCAGTACCTGCCTGCCAGATTGAGGTAAGTTCTCGGCACTGTTCGCAAGATCCGCTAACTTTTCGGCAAGGTTCGCAAGATTGTATTTACTTGCCTTAATATTAGAGACCACAGCCTCATTTTTACAGAGTTGAACCTCGCATAGAAAGCTACCAATTTGTTCGATCGTCACATCGCTGGCATAAGCTGGATGGGCCATAACCATGCTTAAGATCGCTAACATTGAATTCCTAAAATACTTTTTCATATACACCTCTAAATAAGTTAAAGTTGTTCCAAAGAGTTTCGTGTTTAAATTAAATCACGGTCGATAATCCTGCAGGGAGGAGCCAATATGGATTTTGGCGCTATTGTCTCTAAGGGACAAATCCGCGGCATAATAACCCTTAAGCGTTGAACCGGCAGGCCTATTCGATGCGTTGTATTTTTTAAAAGTTAACTTCAAATAAAATTGTTGATGAATATCGTTGGTGTATTGATATGAATAATCTCCCTCAACGATATCAACGATAGCCATATCCTTAGGATTCGCAAAAATCGAGACTTTACCCAAGTGGTTTTCAGCAGTGATTTCAAGGTGACCTTGAGAAGTGAGATTACAGGTTAGCTTGGACTCTTCATTGCCCCATTTAATGATTTCCTTATTTTGAGAAAGCTGACACAGATCTTCCATCGAACGGGCTTCTTCTTGAGTGTACTGAGATCTCATTTCACCAGTAATCATTGACCTGATCGTAGCTGGCTCCACTCCGGCAAAAGCCTGAGCGGTCAACAGGACTGTTGTTAATATCGTAAGATTTGCATTCATAGAGATACCTCTCTTTACTTTGACATCTTGTCTATTATGGGGAGGTGCTAGATATGTGCCATGGCCAAAGAGAGCCTTATTTCAACTGAGGACGGAAGAGTGCCGAATTATGTCACTTCGAGACGCTGTTGGTCTTTTTGGAGGAGCGCCTCTCCGTTTTTTAGAATGGGGTAGTTTGTGCCAACTGATGATAGAAAATATGCCAGACCTAGGTCTATTGATTTTTATTAAAACAAGTCTTTATTCTATCCGAATGTTTTCATTGGACTTCTGGTTGTACTCAAACAGAAGTAAAGTCGCGCTACGAGTTTCAAAATGAATAATAAGCTCCTTCGCGACTTATGATAGCCGTATC
>DATBTE010000120.1:0-6423 GCA_036559425.1 Pseudobdellovibrionaceae bacterium
ATGAAGTTCTCTCGTCTATTTGCTCACAACGCTTGGATTAGCGCCGCCCTTTACTTTATTGTAAAACACCTCAGGATTTTTCAACCTGATAATGTGAAATAAGGGAGTCCCATCGCTATCAGCAAATTCTTTTAGAACTTCGTACTGCCCGTCTTTTTCTTTTAAGAAAACCTCTAAGGCCTCATTTGATCTATTAATGGCTGCTGCTGACCCCTTGATAAACTTTAAAAAAACCAGCTCTTCTTTTTTCGCATCCATATGCCTGTATTTAAAAAACTCCCCACTCCCCACAGACTCGAAAAAGACTTGATAATCATTGATCATTTCGCTTTGACTAGCTCGCATCATCACAGGAAATACGAATTCTACCGGGAGTTTTTGACCTTTATTTAAGAAAAACAATTGTTCAGAGAAGCCCCAGTTCAACACCACCATCTTATTATAAACCTCTGGGGTTTCCTCTAAATAATGATTGAGTGTATTGAACGACGAAGACCACAATCCTGTGGAATATCTAACCAATGCGTTTTTTAAAGAAGCATTAACAGCAACAATGTTTAGGCCAAGAAAGGCTATGGGCAAAAAGGAACAAAAATAGAAAAACCACTTTTTAGTCTCTTTTAAATTAAATACCAAAACAGGCAAAAGAAAAAAGCAAAGATTCAAGAAAGGATGAACGTGGGCAAAGTGCCCGCTTCGATTGGCCTTGGGACTCAAAAATATAAATACACAGACAAAAAGAGTTACGAAGAAAGGAACGTAAAATAAAAAATGGGTCTTCTGCTTTTTTTTGATATCACGAAAAAGGCAGATCAAAGTGATCACGGCCATGATTGCAAACAAAAGCAGGAATACCCTAAATGACGGTCCCCAGTAGTGCCGCAGACTTGACCATTTGCTACCGAAGTCTTCACTGAGGGATACAATATTACGGCCATCAATCGGCTCTTTGTTGTATTCTTCTATCTTAAATACGTAACTATAAACCGTTCTTAAAACCGGAAGTCCATCCGCGAGATTGTACCAAATAAAATTGATACACCCCACAGCCCCCAATAAAAATATCAACTTGGCTTTGCCTTCCGCAAAGTAAGCTTTTACTTGTGGCCAGCAAAGCAAAGGAACAACTAAAGCCAATGAAACAACGGACCAGGCAGCGTAAAACTCAAGATTCATTGCTAGAAAAATAAAAAAACTAGAAAAGAATACATAAATAAAATTACGGTTTTTTTGATTGTTATTCTCAAGAAATTTACGGATGAAATAGAAACTCAATGCATAACAAATAATATGGTAAGTCTGAGCTTGTCGAACCAAAAGATGCGCACCTAACAAGGGCGACATGAGGATACTCAAAGCCAATAGAAAAGCCCAAATACGAGAGTATTTCTTAGCCACCAAGTAAACCGTGACTCCGGCTAAAAACAAATAAAAGCCACTCATCACGCGTAAACCAACAAAAGGGTCAGCAAAAAATGTTAAGGGGTAATAAGGGAGCATGATGGCGCTAGAAACATATAACTTAAAAACGAGGGGAATTCGGACGCCGAACAAGTCTATATAGTAAAGACCCTGATCAGGATAGGGCACCGTCTTGCCAATCAGTGGAAAAAGAGGATTCAGTCTTAAAACTTCATCCATCTCCACTCCGTAGAAGAAAGCATCTTTGCACACCCACAGAGTCACAAAAAACAATCCCAATATGACAGCAATGTCTTTAATATGTTTTTTCAAACCAAATCCTTCTTGTTATTCATATTTTTCTCAAACATCGCCATAACCCAACAGGAGGTAAAACGGCTTTGCAAAGGGCTCCAAAGCTTTTCAAGAAAACAAAAGAGCTTCGCGTAAAGACCCACCCACTTTGGGGGTATACGAAAGTGCATGCTGCTCATAACCGCTAAGAAGGCCAAATCACCACCATATCGGATCTTCTTAACTTGAGCCGTGCCCTTTAAATATTTTTTAAACTCTTCGATATTTATTGAAGACTCATTTTCTTCAAAATAATTACTATCCAAACGATACCAAATTTTTCTAGCGAAATCCAAAATAGATCCAGAATGAGGTTCCCACAAAAACAGTTTCCCCCCGGGTTTCAAAATTCTCATATATTCTTTCAAACCCTTTGCCGTATAGGGATGAAGATGATGAAAAGATTCCGTCACAATGAAGTCAAAATGAGCATCAGGAAAAGAGGTGACCAAGACGCTGCCACAGACAACCTCCGCCTGCGGATAGTGCTTTGCAAAGTGCTCACACTGTTTTTCAGAAATATCCATCCCTATAACTTTCGCTCCGCGCGAAAGAAAATAACTCGTGTTTTGACCCCCACCACAACAAGCATCTAAGACCAATTTCCCTTGAAGATCCTGACCTTCTAAAAAGGAGTCAAATTGCTTGTTCCGATATGTAAGGGCATACTCATTGCTATAATGTTGATCATAAGTGACGGCAATGGAGTTATAATAATCTTTCTGCTTCTGTTCTGTTTCTGACAACATTTGAGTACTCTTTCTGTGCTGCAGTGACCGGCTTAAAAAATGCTTTTAACACTTCAATATTTTTTTCTACGTCCTCGTATCCATATCTTGGATACGTAGGTAAAAGAATCACTTGTTCCGCCGTCGCTCTGGCGTTCGGGCAATCCCTATAGAATTCTTTAAAACTCTCCAGGTCTGCGCAATTCTTAAGATGTTGAGCCGCCAAATCACGATCAAACTTCATCATCCACTTAATCAAAGTGTCACGTTCTTTGTATTGAATGGGAAAGTAGGTATACATATGTACAAACTTATCGACGGTGGGCGGCAAGATCAAATCAGAATAACCCGACAGAGCCAGTCGGTACTTGTCCGCATATTTAATACGAATTTCGGTATCTGGATTGATGAGATCGAGTTGCGATAACGCCAAACGCGCCTGATAAGGTGTCAACTTGCCTTTGTAACGCTCTGGAAATTCATCATGGCGACGCGTATCCAATTCAGTCCTCACAAACTTATTAATAAACTCAATATCATTAATGAATCCATGCTTAAAAATCCAGAATGTGAAGGACTTAAAAAGAATGGGAATGGTCAAAACATCAGCCTTAAGTGACTTGAACATTCTTTTAAAGATAAAGAAGGTATTTTGATAGGGCCAAGACGAAATCTCTTTGCGCAGCACCTGAGCTAGTGAATCATCATTAGTGATAACAAATCCACCGTACCACGAGTTAATATTTTTATACATTCCCAGACTGTAAATTCCCGCTTTGCCGAAGCACCCCACGGGACGCCCACCTACAACAGTACCAAAAGCCTGGGCGCAGTCCTCAAGCATTGGAATATTGTGTTTTTCACAAATCTGCTGAATTTCCGCGACAGAAGCTGCCAATCCATGAAGATGGGTAATAAGAACGGCCCCAACATTGGGCTGCGTAATAAGCCTTGCCACCTCATCGGCTCTAATGTTGCAAGTAGCTCTCTCAATATCAGCAAAAAGGGGCACCCCTTTCGCCGCGATCACCATATTCACGACATCTGCAATGGTGTAGGGAGACATGATCACTTTTTGCCCCGGCTTAATGAGATTTTTAACAGCCAGATAGATTCCTACACGAGCCATGGGGGTGCATACGGCATTGCGCACTCCAAAACGGGACTTCAGCTTGTCCTCTAATAACTCTACATCATTTCCCTTATGGAACTTTCCAAACATAAGATCAGAAAAGAAGCGGGTGTAATACCAAAGCTTTGAATATATTCGGTAACGTGGATTGGGGGCTCCTTGACTCATTATCTACTCCTTAATTTAATAAAAACTAGCATTCCCCTAAGGCCACAGCCTTTCCGATTCTATAGCTATTCGCCATAATCGAAAAAGTCAGTGAGGTCGCCGGAGATTCTTCAAAATATGCACCATCACAAACGAAAATATTGTTTGCGATTCTTCCAAGACTGTCAATCTGAAGGCTAGCAGGTTTCTTAATTGCCAAGTGAGAACTCGTCTTGGCAAACATTGGCTTGAAATCCACCACTCGATAACCGCTTCCTTTAAGCTGACAGGCGAGAGCCTTTATAAATTTTTTAGAAACTTCCTTTACGGGATGCTGCATTAAATTTATTTTCAACTCTTGCTCAGAGTTAAGACTTAATTGGTACTTCCAACCATAACTCCCGTGGGTATAAAGCCGCCCCCACAACAAACGATCCCGACTCCACTCGACCAAGGGGGACAACAAGGGCCATAAAAACTCAGGAACCGCACTCCGCCACAGATAATCAAAGTTTGGATAGATCTGCATTTGAGCAATATTCTGCGGAGAACTGCCCTCTCCTTCTTTGATGACCGTGATCGCTTGGGTTAAAGAAAGATATTTCGACTTCAATTCATCGGAATGAGAAGAAAAATTCAGAATGGGCACCTGGCAAATGGAGTTGTCCGATAAGATAACTTCCTCTTGCGGAGCAAAACTCCGCAATAAAATTTCAGCGGTCCCAACCGCCCCGGCACAAAGAAACACTTTGTCAAAGTGATAGTCAGAGGTCCCAGTTGAAATGGTGGCCCCATTTTCACTCCTATGAACTTTCACCACCCGCTCATTGACCAAGGAGAGCACTCCTTGAGTCATCATCTCACTTAATCTGTTTTTACTATTGAAAATGGATTCTCTAAAACATCCTAGCAAACACTCCCCGCAGTAGACGCAAGAATTCTTGTGATCGGGTTTGGTATTGACCGCCACCCGATTCACTCCCGAAAAAAAGTGATATCCTGCAACATTTGATTTACGATTCATCACTTCAGAAAATCCCTGCACCCCTTTTAACTGCTCCACGGCAGGGATTGTTGAGTACTCACATCCATAGGCAGGAGTGAGTCCATCGCTTCTTCCAGAAACCCCGACCAGCTTTGCAACAGCCTGGTAAGACTCGACGAGAGTTTCAGGGCTAAAACCAGCTTCGCTTGCTTCTTCCGCCGTCATGGGAAGCATGGTTGCGCCCCAAAAATTAGACAATCCACCAAAGGCTTGACTCCGAGGAAACCTCTTCTTCCCCTCTAGGGTATGGGAGGGCAAGGGATGATGGAAATAAGATTTTTGCGGTGGAAACTTAAGCCCCACAGTCTTTTTAACTTTTCCATACAATTCTGAATAAAATCTTTTCATCTCGTGCACTTCCACCGAAGTGCACGGCTTCTCCACGAGAAGCTCTTGACCAAACTCGAATAAGACAACTTCCACTTTTAAATAAGCAGTTAATGCCTCCACTAAGGCAAAAGCTGCGGGTCCCGTACCGACAATTCCAACTTTCACTTAGACCTTCAACTTTTTCCGAACCACGAAGACTTTATTGAGCCCCAACATAAAACGCTCTTTCACGTCAATCCTTAGGTCAGCGGCAGTAAACATTTCTTGCAGCTGTTGATCCGAATACGCCGTACGTACCAACCCACGATCTCGAAGTTGATGCCAAGCTTTAGAAATCCGATGATCCAATTGCGTAATGATTAAGCACCCATCATCTGACAAAACCCGGCGAATCTCCTTGAGAACAGAGACTGGTTGGTCAAAATAGTTAAATGCCGCCAGCACTGTCACCGCATTTATAGAATTCTTCTCAAAGGGAAGCTTTGAGAAGTCTGGCAATACCATATCCGCGCTCCCCCCATAGTTACTTATATCAATGCCAATGCCGCGACCCAACTTCTTGACTAGCCTGTTATCCCCACATGCTAAATCCAAAAAAGTCCCCTCAGGCAGGTGTTTAATCACTAGATCCGTACGCCAGTTACTTAAAATCACACCCAAGAGATCCCAATTACTATATAACTCTTTAGCCTTAACTTTCGCATTCATAACTCAGAACCCTCTTTGAAAGAAAATATCCACCTAAATATAAGATAACATCTGAAGATAAAGATACTACGCGCATCAGAATGGCCACTTGCGACACTTCTGTCTGTGAAGCATAAACACTTAAGAGCATAACCAGCGCGAGCTCCCGGGTGCCCATTCCCGCCGGCGAACCCGGAGTTAAATAGCCGAGAATCCAGGCCAAAGGAAAAGCAAAAAGAAAGGGCCACAGCAATTCCGCCCGGATCATTCCCGCACCCAGCACGGCAAAGGAAAGAGACATAATAAAAAATGCAATAAACATTAAAGCAAAGGCCTTTAGAAGCTTTCGTTTTTCTGAAAGAAGCAGGCGAAAGAAATCAGCGACTGCACTCTTAAACTTTTTACTCAAAAAGATACCCGCAATCACAACGAGAACTCCGAAGCAACCTACTCCCACAACTAAAACTGAAGAGTTCCATTCTTTGAGTAAAGAAAACTGCTTAAATAAGCACGGCAAACTCAACAAAAAACTGGCCAGAAAGGCAAAGAAAAATTCTAGCACCAAGGTCATTGACACCCAGGTCTTTGAAACCGCGCCC
>DATBTE010000121.1:0-24307 GCA_036559425.1 Pseudobdellovibrionaceae bacterium
TTTGAAAAAGCCCAGCACTGCTGTGAATATACCCACCCCCTCACAGGGAAAAGATGTGGCTCTGAGTTTCAACTGCAAATTGATCATGTCAGGCCTCTGGCCTGTGGAGGGAGCGATGAGATCAAGAACCTGCGCGCCCTCCGTGGTCTTTGCAATAGAAGGGAAGCTCAGAGATGGGGACTGCAAAGACCCACAGAAAATTAAATCCCTAGTCTTATTTTTCTCTAAGAAGATCCCAGCTTCCGCTTCGCGAGGATTTTTCCGAGTTCAACTCCTGGCTGATCAAAGGCATTGATGCCCAGATATTCTCCGAGCCCCGCTACTACCAACTCCCAGAGCATAAATTGATAGCCCAGGCTCTCTTCATTCAAAGCCTTGAATTTCAGAGTCAAAGTGGAAACGCCTTTTTGATTTAAAGCTTCTTGAGTGGAAGCCGCCTCAACCCCTAAAAGTTCCCCCATGCTACGCCCTTGCAGACATTGGGTCTCGGGGAACTGCGCCTTTTGAATTTTCATTCGCCCCCCCTCAGAATCCCCGAAACGCTGGAAGACCACGAACTTGTCCTTGGCCCCTTCCATCACTTGCTGTAAGATGGAATGTTGATCCGAAGCCCCAATAGCGCAAAGAGGAGTGCTCACGCGCGGAGCCCGGCTGCCATCTCGTTTAGTGGCTTTCCCCAAAGACTCGGCCCACAATTGCTGAAACCATAATCCAAAGTTTTTCATGCGAGCATTATAAGACCAAAGCAAGGAAATCCATTCTCCGCGCTCAAAGCTTTGCACAAACTGCGCCATCAAAGTCACGACCATCTCTTGATCTTGCAAAGCTTGCAGAGCCCCTTGACGAATCTTCTCCAAACTCATTCCCGCAAAAGCCGCAGGCACTAAACCCACCGCCGAAAGAACAGAAAAACGCCCACCGACATCTTGAGGGATTTCAAACTCTGGGACTTTATGGGCCCGCGCCCATCTCGTCAGAGAACTCTCTTTCGTTTCAGAAATCACCAGAGAATAGTCAGCAAGTTGAAGATCTTTTTCTTGATAAATTTGCTGTAACAACTCGAGAGCGCACAGAGACTCAATGGTGGTTCCGCTTTTTGAAACGAAAGCCCAACAGGTGCTTTTAAAACTCGCCATATCCTTCAGAAGATTTGCGATCTGACTTTCAAATTCGATGGCATCGACATTATCGACAAAGAAAATATTTTTTACCTGCGCCACCTCTTGAATCACTCGGGTTCCGAGAGAGCTCCCGCCTAAACCCACGATGATGAGATTTTTAAATTGAGAGAGTTTCTCTTCGTACTTTTCCGCCTGCAACCAGAGCTCACGACGCTCAGGCAATTTAAAAAAACCAATTTCAGATCTTTGAAGAAATGCTTTATATGAATCTCGACACTGCTTTAAGGTCTCTTCTTTCGCAGCATGAGAGGCTTGAGAAATTTCCATGAACATACAAAATCCTTTTGAATAAAAAAAAAGAGAGATTTTTCAATCTCCCTTTTCCCGAAGTAAACAACAAGATCCATCCGAGAACGTTTTAAGTGTAGAACTTTTTATTCGTTTTCGCCAAGTCCTTTAATGGATTTGCAGGCCGGAGTCTAGCAGCATTTCTCTGCACCGCGTATTCAGCCAATTGAGTCTCGATATAGGTTAAACCCACGCTATCAGCATACTTTAAAAGTCCGCCGCGGAACGGCGGAAAGCCTGTGCCCATAATCATAGCTAGATCCACCTCATGCGGTGTTTCAACAATTTTATCTTCGACCAAAGCCCTCGAACACTCGTTGACCATGGCAAAAATACCACGTTCAATACACTCTTTAGAAGTTAAAGGGCTGGTTGCAGGTTTAAGACTCAATGCTGCATAAATAGTTTCATCCACTTCCAGGCGTTTTCCAGTCTCGGAATAAGTATAAAAACCCTTGCCATTCTTTTTGCCCAGACGGCCACTCTTTTCCAGAATGTCCATACAAGGGGCCATTTCAACGCGGTCTCCAAAAGACTTCTTAAAGATCTTTAAAACCTTAATACAAACGTCAAGCCCTACTTCGTCCATCAAAGCAAAAGGCCCCATGGGCATGCCAAACTCTTTAACAAAAGCCATATCAACGGTTTTAATATCCATGCCATCCTGCAACAAAAAAGCAGCTTCGGCCATATATGGCAACAAAAGGCGATTTACTAGAAATCCAGGTCCGTCTTTAACTACCACCGGCATCTTGCCCATTTTTTTGGATAATTCAAAAATAGTTGCCACGGTTTCGTCGCTGGATCTTTCCCCACGAATCACTTCCACTAAGGGCATCTTATCCACAGGATTGAAGAAGTGCATGCCTGCAAAATACTCTGGCCGAGGATGGCCTTTAGACATTTCAGTCACACTCAGTGAACTTGTATTCGTCACCAGAATGGCATCCGCTCGCATTTTGCTGGCACACTCAGCGATCACTTTTTGCTTGATCGCCATATCTTCAACGATGGCTTCAACAACGACGTCTAAGTTCATAAAACCAGCATAGTCAGTAGCGACTGTCACTTTATCTATCTTCTGACGGTACTGGTACTTATCGATGGATTTACGCTTTAAAAGCTTCATCCAAAGATCACTCGCATGCTTCAAACCTTTACCAAGCGCTTCAGGATTTAAATCCTTCATCCGCACTTCAATGCCTTTATCAGCAGCAACGTAGGCAATACCTCCACCCATGGTGCCGGCGCCTAAAATCCCCATGGATTTCACCTCGCGGCCCTTCACGTTCTTTCCCGGAACGCCCGAAGATCTTTTGACCATCTCGGTGAGATAAAAAACATGGATCAAATTTTTGCTAATTTCAGTTGTCGCCAAATCACAGAAGCCGGTGCGCTCCACAGCCAAGGCCTGTTCACGGCCCTCTTGAGTGTTGGACCAGCCATAGGTTTTTTGAATCACTTCCAAAGCTTTTAAAGGAGCTGGATAGTGACCGCCTGTCGCCTTCAAAACACCCTCTTTGGCTTTTTTGAAAACGATCCCACGACCAAAGAAACTCTCAAGAACTTTATTCATCGCTCCTTGAGGTTGATATTTTTTGACCGCTTTGCTCGTTCCCTTACCAATAATTTCTTTGGCCCACTTTGTAGCTTCATCCATCAAGATGGCAGGATGAACAACACGATCCACCAAGCCGATCTTAGAGGCTTTTTTCGCATTCACGGATTTGCCCGCTAAGATAATATCCAAAGAAGCCTGGAGCCCTACAAGTTTCGGCATGCGTACGCATCCACCAAAGCCCGGCAGGATTCCCAATTGAATTTCAGGAAGGCCGATTTTAGTCGAAGAATCTTCCGTGGCCATGCGATAGTCACAGGCCAGGATGAATTCACATCCCCCACCCATGCAGGCACCATTCACCGCTGCGATGGTCGGCATCGGCAAATCCTCAACCATATTCATGACCTCTTGCCCCCCCCGCACCGCCGCCTCATATTGCTCACGGGTCGTCATGTTTTTAATTTCTTCAATATCGGCACCGGCAATAAATATTTTACTTTTCTTCGAAACGAAGATTACAGCCTTATAAGAAGACTTTCCGAGCTCTGTAATCACGTCTTTCATTCGCGCCATGACCGGAGTGGAAAACTTATTTACTTTCTCTCCGACTAGATCCAGTTCAACAATGGCGATATCGCCCTGAGAGACAATTCTGATACTTTCTTGCATACTCATAGATATTACCCTTCTCTCTCAAGAATCATAGAGCCACCTTGGCCACCACCAATACACAGAGTGGCTAAACCGAATTGAACATCTCGGCGCTGCATTTCTTTCATCAAAGTCACAACCAAACGAGTTCCTGTCGCACCCACTGGATGCCCTAAAGCAATGGCTCCGCCATTCACGTTGACCTGATCCAAATTGATCTCGCCCACTTTTTGCGACAAGCCCAACTTTTCCTGAGCAAATTTATCTGAGTCCATCGCCTTCACGCAGGAAAGAACTTGAGCCGCGAAAGCTTCATTCAACTCGATAAGACCTATATCTTTTAAAGACAATTTGGCACGCTTCAATGCCACCGGTGTCGAATACACGGGGCCTAATCCCATGCGCTCAGGCTCAAGACCTGCAAAACCGTAAGAAACAATTCTTGCAACCGGTTTATGACCCAAGCTCTCTGCTTTTTCTCGAGACATCAACAACGCCATAGCAGCACCATCAGTGATGGGACAAGAATTGCCTGCGGTGATAGTTCCTGTTTGTTTATCAAAGAAAGGCTTCAGCTTAGCCAGAGCTTCCAGAGTTTGACTTTCGCGAGGACCGTTGTCTTCATTGAAGACCTCTTTATAATCTGGAGCAATATAGACCGGCGCGAGTTCTTCTTTAAGTTTGGCTTTATTGGCTGACGCCAGTTTATGAGAGCGCAGAGCGAACTCATCTTGGGTTTGACGAGAAAGCCCCCACTCTTTAGCAAGAATTTCAGCGGTTTGTCCCATGTTAATACCGACAAATGGATCCGTCAGACCTTGCAGCACCGAAATAACAGGAAAATATTCATTCCGAGTATTCCCTTGCAAAAGAGCCTTAATTTGATTCACATCCGCCTTAAAAAGCTTCCACAACAAAGGCAAAGCTTGTTGCGGACCTTTGGCGGCAAAGAGCTTATCGAAAAGCGCTTGGATTTTCGTCGGCAAAAGCGTGGGCATTTGCGACATATTCTCAACGCCACCGGCGATCACCACATCCATAGTTCCCGATTTGATTTTCTCATAACCGTTTGAAATACTCTCGAGCGCAGAAGCACAATTTCTGTGGACGGTGTAAGCCGAAGTTTTCATCGGAATGCCGGCATTCAAAGCCACCACTCGCGAAATATTCACCGCATCCACCGGATTTCCGGTATTTCCAATAATGACCTCATCCACCACATTCACATCGAGATTCGCTCGAGCGATGAGCTCTTTGAGAGCCACTTTCCCAAGCTCTGCAGGATGAAGAGATTTTAGTTTTGTTCCGGCTTTTGCAAAAGGAGTTCTTACACCTTCAACAATAACCACATCACGCGGATTCTTTGAACGATTTGCAGTAGTACTCATTCTTACCTTCCTCGTGCGCACCACGAGTATCGATTTTTAATAAAGTAGTTGGATATTACAGATTTTTAGCTTCTGGTCCAAGCTCTTTTAAAGGGCCAAAATATGAATATTCCTGCATTGACCCCTTCTAAGGACCTTTGTACATTATTATTATATTTTATAGAATAATAGCTCTGCTATGTTTTTCAAAGAATAATAGCTCTGCATACACATTAAGCATTTTCCCCGCAGAAGCTGACAAAGCAATGCAGGCAATGCAGCAGCCAATGCAGCTGTCAACGCAATGGAGAGGTCAATGAGCGAAAAACTTGAAGGTCACCAACAAGGGAACCAAATACTAAGCCCTTTGGAACAAGAAGCCTTAGACTATCATGCAAAAGGTAAACCCGGAAAAATTGAAATCACTTCTAGCAAGCCTTGCAATACAGAAAAGGCTCTTTCTTTGGCTTACTCTCCAGGGGTCGCTGTGCCCTGCAAGGTGATCGCGAAAGATCCGGCTAAAGTTTATGACTACACGAGCAAAGGAAATCTCGTGGCGGTGATCTCTAATGGCACAGCCGTGTTAGGCCTGGGTAATATAGGCCCTCTGGCCTCTAAGCCAGTGATGGAAGGCAAAGGCATTCTCTTTAAACAATTCGCTGGCATTGATGTTTTCGATATTGAAATGAAAACAAATACCACCGCGGAACTGATTGCGGCCATCAAAGCACTGGAGCCCACCTTCGGCGGAATTAACTTAGAAGACATCAAAGCTCCGGAGTGTTTTGAGGTCGAGGAAACGCTCAAAAAAATCATGAACATTCCGGTTTTTCATGACGACCAGCATGGCACCGCAATTGTGTCTGGGGCCGCTCTTCTCAACGCCTGCTATATCACAAAAAGAAAACTCGAAGACATTCGTCTCGTGGTCAATGGTGCTGGCGCCGCCTCAATCGCCTGCTCCAATATTTTCATTTCTTTAGGTGTGCGCCGTGAAAATCTCATCATGTGCGACACTCAAGGCACCATCTACAAAGGCCGCACGGCGGGAATGAATAAATACAAGGAGGCCTTTGCCGTTGAAACGGAAGCCCGTAATCTTCACGAAGCTCTGCAGGGAGCCGATGTCTTTATAGGTCTTTCCGTCGCGGGCGCCTTGACTGCAGAAATGCTGCAAGGAATGGCCAAAGATCCAATTATTTTTGCCATGGCCAACCCCGATCCTGAAATTGAACCCGCAAAAGCCAGAGCCATTCGCCCGGATGCCATCGTCGCCACGGGCCGTTCCGACTTTCCCAATCAGGTGAATAACGTGCTGGGTTTTCCGAGTATTTTCCGCGGCGCTTTAGACACCCGTTCCACGCAAATCAATGAAGAGATGAAATTGGCCGCCGTTCACGCTCTCGCCATGTTGGCCCGGGAAGATGTGCCTGATCGCGTCTCTGACTCTTACGGGGGCCAAAGCTTCAAATTTGGACGGGAGTATTTAATTCCCAAGCCTTTTGATCCCCGCGTGCTTTTGAAAGTAGCTCCAGCGGTGGCAAAGGCCGCAATGACCTCGGGAGTGGCCACCAAACAAATTACCGATTGGGAGGACTACAGCGACCGTCTGGAAGCCATCCAAGGTCCTTCGAAGGTCTTTATTCGTTCTGCCATCCATAGAGTCCGCCAAAACATTGAAGCCCACGGCGGAGAGCTTCCAAAAATTATTTTTCCTGAAGGGCATAGCAAAAAGATCCTCAAAGCTCTGCGCAATTTAGTGGAAGAGCGCATTTGTCAGCCGATTCTTTTAGGTTATCCGGAACGTATTCACGAAAAAATGCATAACATGGATTTGACCGATACTTTAAAGCATATTCAGGTTATTCAACCCTCGAACCATCCCAAATTCAAAGCCTATGCCCAAGAACTCTATGTTCGCCGCAATCGCAAGGGCGTGAATTACCGGGAAGCGGAACGACTGATGTCAGACCCTAATTATTTTGCGTCGATGATGGTGCAAATGGGAGATGCGGATGGCATGGTGACAGGAGCCACGCAACATTATGCCGACTCCGTTCGCCCCATCTTCCACACCATTGGCATTTCCAAAGAAGCGGTGCCTGCCGGTTTAAATCTGGTTCTTCTCGAAGATCGCTTCCTGCTTTTGGCCGACACCACCGTCAACATCAATCCCACCGCCGAGCAGTGTGCGATCAT
Source organism: Pseudobdellovibrionaceae bacterium (assembly GCA_036559425.1). Taxonomy (GTDB): domain Bacteria; phylum Bdellovibrionota; class Bdellovibrionia; order Bdellovibrionales; family Bdellovibrionaceae; genus JACMRP01. The sequence goes on from DATBTE010000121.1 coordinate 7,248, forward strand.
TGCCCTCGAAGCGGCTCGAATTGCCGAGTACTTTGGCGTCTCGCCTCGGATAGCGATGTTGAGTTACTCGAACTTCACTGGCGGCGACGGAACCCCCGCAAAAATGAAGAGAGCCGCAGAATTGGTAAAAAAACGTCGTCCGGACATTCCCGTGGATGGCGATATGCAAGCGGATACGGCCGTGAATGATGAAATCATTAAACGTATCTTCCCCTTCTGCGATTTAAAAGATGGGGGAGCCAATATTTTGATTTTCCCAAATCTTGAATCGAGTAATATTTGCTATAAACTGCTGCAGCAGATCGGCAAAGCGGAAGTCATCGGGCCTTTCTTAATGGGCGTTCGCAGATCCGCGAACGTTCTGCAAAGAACCACCACCGTCGATGCGATTATCAACTCCGTGGTGCTGACAACCTTAGAAGCTCAATACATTAAAGACGCCATCAAAAAGAAAAAATAGAACCTAAATTTAGAGCATATCCAGGTCTTGTAATAAGACATTTCCACCCCTAAAAAAAGGGGTGGAACCAGTGAAAATTTGAAGTATTTTCCGCTTGCTCCAACGAAATCCTGTGATAGCATTAGAGCTTGTAGGGAGAGTCTCGAGCAGAGACTCCTTGAAAGATAAAGGTGGGAGATCAAGAGATTTGACTCAAAACCAAGTCCATATCAAAACCAGTGATCGGGCCATTGTCGTCGGTGTAGGGTTAAAAACCGAGCCTATTTCTGAAATCAAAGAAAATCTTTTAGAACTGGAAGAGCTGGTCAGCGCCGCTGGCGGTGAGATCGTGGGTTCTGTCATTCAAATGCTCCCCGCGTGGAATCCGGCAACTCTGATCGGCACTGGCAAAGTGGATGAAATTCGCAATATGGTGAGCGAGTCCCAAGCCAGCGTGGTGGTGATCGACCACCAGCTGACGGGGGTCCAAAGCAGAAACTTGGCCCAGGCCATGGGCACCCGGGTGATTGATCGCAATCAATTGATATTGGATATTTTCGCTCAGCGGGCGCAGACCTTTGAAGGAAAACTTCAAGTGGAACTTGCGCAACTTTTGGATCAAATGCCCCGCATGGTCGGGGCTTGGATGGAATCGCTCTCCCGCCAAGGTGGAGGTATCGGAACTCGCGGTCCGGGCGAGACCGCCCTTGAAAGTGACCGACGCAGAATTCGCGAGAAGGTCGCAATTATTCGCAAAAAATTAGATTCCGTTCGTAAAAACCGCGCTCAACATCGCAGCTCTCGTCGCCGCAACGAAATCCCCAGCTTTGCCTTGATTGGTTATACGAACTCTGGAAAGAGCTCGATCTTAAATCGTCTTTCCGGCTCGCAGGTTTTGGCAAAAAACCAAGTCTTTGCAACCTTAGATCCCACCACGCGAAAAATATTTTTACCCGAAGGCCCCCCGGCCGTGGTCACCGACACCGTGGGCTTTATTCGCAAACTTCCAACCCAATTGATTGAAGCCTTTAAAGCCACGCTTGAAGAAAGTGCGGAAGCCGATGTGCTTTTACATGTGATCGATCTTTCTTCGCCAAATATGCTCCGCCAAATTGAAGTGGTGGAATCTCTTATTCAAGAGTTCAACTGGCAGGATAAAAAAATCATCCATGTCTTTAATAAGACCGATGCCGCCCCTATCGAAAGACAATTTCAAGTAAAACTTTATCCGCGAGTTTTCGTCAGTGCTCTGACCGGACAAGGCATGGAGCAGCTCAAAAAATTGATGGTCGAGAGTGTGCAAGAAATGCAAACGGATGTGCAGCTTTACTTCCCGCGCTCTCAAGAATTTAAAATTTATGATCTGGACCGCGAGACAAAGATCCTGCGTAAAGAAACCGCGACCGAAGGCACGGTCTGCTATACACAACTCACGCCGGCTTTGATTTCGCGTTGGAAAGATTATCTCGTTAAGTAGACGCCATATGTAGAAGCTCTAAGTTGGCACTCTGATTCCACAACTTCGGCCTAGTCTAGTTTCCGGCTTGAACCTTCATTGTCCTGAGAATTTCGCCGATAGTAATATCATGCGCTTCAACTCCTGCTTTTGTATCAGTCTCATAATTCTTTGCAGCGCAACAACCGTCCTTGCTCTTGAGAGCCATTCCTCAGCAGCATCAGTCGAAAAATGCATTAACGGCGATTACAACGAAAATACAGACTTTATTAAATCGATCGAGGACTCGATAGACCCCTTGAGATTGACCTATTTGACTGCCAAGTCGGAGTCCGTCACCCCCATAAAAAACTCCTCCCACCCCCCTTGCCTGGAGACGGATACAAATAAGAAACAACTCCCTTATCTTCAGGAGATTGCCAAGGTAGCTACTCAGAAAATTAATTCTCTATTTGCCCCCGAACCCGCCGCGAAAATCAATCGAGAATGCATTGCTGCCGCAATGAAGCGCAACCCTGGAGACACCGGAATCCTCTGCACCACCCCTAAAAGTATTTCAAGAAAGAACAAAACCAACCAATGCATCAACGACAACACCGTTGATTATATTCACTTTGCCGTGAACAGCGCCATTCAGTGTATGTCTTCAGACGATCCCATCGATAGCCGGGTCCTTTTAAAAAAGTTCAACAACGAAACCGCATTTCATCCTTCCATCGCCTCGAAAGGCGGAGTAGGCCTTGGCCAAATGACAAGCATTGCCGTCAACGAAATCTCTCAAGGACAGGGCAGATATATACTAGAGAACATCGCCGCTAGCAGAAAAACAGAGTGCAAAGGTTTCCGCGACATCGCCGCAAAGGATTTAGAAAAAAACCCTCGGATTAATTCTAAAAACTTTTGCCCTTGGGTCAGTCCAGGCGACGGCTTAGCGAGAAATCTTATTTATAGCATAGGCTACTACTTAACCCTGCGGGATCAATATATCATCCCCGCCGTGGAAAGAAGGTCTTCTTCTCTGAGTAGCTCCAAAGATCTTATCAATGACCTGACGAATATCAGTTATGGCCCTGAAGGCCTTAAGCAAGTGGAGTGGATTTTGCAAAAGTACCGCGTGAATAATAAAACAAGCACGCAAACCCTCCAGTCCCAGGTTAACAAAAATAGCAAATATCTTGAAGATACAAAGAACAAGATGCACGAGCTGACTTGCATCAGAAAAGATCTGAACCCGGCTGGCAAGGAATGCGAGAACTATAAATTAACTATTGACGAACTGAAGGCAAACACATGCATTTCCAATTAATTTTCCTGTTATTCTTATTCCCTGCCTTTTCTTACGCCACTCTTCAGACGACAGCGGAATTTATGGAGCAATCCCATAAAACCCGAGAAACACTTTCCAAAGATGCATCTTTTAAAAAGATAGCCGATGAACTGCAGACATTTGAAAAGTCCCTCAACACAGCAATTCAAGAATACGAAAAAGATTCACCGCTTGAAGGGGGCGATGAAGAAGAAAAGGTCTTTAAATTATCTTTCGGATTCAAAAATATTTTCAATCTAGCAAAGCAAAAATCCGCTAGCAAAGAAGCCTGCGAAAAAGCCAAACATCAAATTGAATTTGAGGACAAAAGCGGCCTTGACGAGGATGCAAAACTCAGCGAAGCCGCCGAAGAAGCATTAAAGTGGCTGGAGCTTCTCTGTAAAACTTTTTAATCTATACCGATGACGACATTGGACTGCTTTGCAACCCACTGAACAAGTTTCATCTTCTCTTTTTGGTCCATGAAATCCAAGCACAAGTCCTTGGCTTTATTATTATTTTCAATGAAAACTTTTTCCTGACAAAAAGGATTTAAATGGCGAAATTGCTCCTGAGTTATACTCTTGGAAAAACTCTGAATCTCCTTTACCAACACTGAAAACGCTTGATGTGGCATCACCTTTTCGAGCTGCCTTTTCTGTGGAGACTGATAGCCAATGAGGTAAACTTCTTTGTTTTGAATTTTTCTCTGCCTCAACCAAAGAATTTCATGACGATCAGATCCCAAAGCCACTGAATAGCGAGTCTCTGCAAAGCTACAAAAAGGCAACACCAGCGCAGAAAAGAAGATTAAATATTTCATTTTTCTCCTTCTTGCATTCTAAGCTCGGAGTCATTGCGTGACGCCCCCGCTGAACCCATTCTCGTGGAAAAACTTAAATGATCGAAACAGGCTGGAGCTTTTCTCTGGCAGTCATAAATTTTTGCCATTCCTGGAAGATTGAGCATGATTTTTTTTACCCTGTCACTATTCTCAGGGTGTGAATCGGAAAAGCTGCTTGATGAAAATAAAGTTTCTAACGTTTTAGGAGCCAAGGACTCGGGCCTCTTTACCACTGAATTATTTAAAGAGCATCCATCAATAAAACGAATGGCCGCCACTTTTTCCTCTTCATTTTTAAAAGGATTCTCGATTATGTACTTTTCGGCGATGACCGAGCCGACTACATCCGCCATTGTTTCCTCCATCTGTGATGCCGGAGCCAATCCTCCGCAGACAGATTCTTTTTTATATAAGCCTCTATTTCGGCTGGTTTGATCGATTGCTTTTTTGCATCTTTATCCGTTGGCGGCCAAGGAATTTCTACCGCCTGATCTGGAACTAAAGCCAATCCAGCAATCTGACCCGCGTACATCATTTTAAAACGTGTTGAAAACGATGTGCTCTCCAAGGCATCAATAATCTCAGACTGATTGTAGATCAATTTATCATAATCCATGCCGCCTATATAGCCATTCCCACCTATCCCCCCACCTGGAGGATTATCAAGATTTGGGAGTTGTGGCTTTTGGGGATCTACAAAAAGAGGATTATAAAAAGTACTTCCATCAGCAAGAGTGATGACACGTTGGCTAGCTCGCTCACGAAAGAAATCGCAATTTCTCGTCACAGTATTGGAGTCACAGACCGACTTTCCCTTTGACCTCGCTTTGGAATCATTTTTTTCAGCCGCAAAGGACATCAAAAGAAAAATACCAAGCAACTTTACAAGACTCATCCTGACGTCCTCCGGTCAGTATTTTTAACTGTTCTGGCGACTTTTCAAGCGAGCTTCACGACGTTTTCTCGCGGCCTCAAAACGCCGCTTCTCATCCGCCGTCTCAAGAACCAATGCAGGAACTTCCGCGGGCTTTCCGTTCGAACCAAGAGCGACGAAGGTGGTATAAGCAGAGGCCGTGTGAAACACCTCGCCGGTGCGGGGATTTTCAGCATCCACTCGCACGCCGACTTCCATGGAAGTGCGGGAGGTAAAATTGACGGAAGCTTTGAGATTCACCACCCACCCTTTATAGACGGGAGCGATAAAACTAAGGGAGTCCATGCTTGCGGTGACGACCTCTTTATTGGAATGCCTTTGAGCTGCGATCGCAGCGGCAATATCGATCCAAGACATCACAGTGCCACCAAAGATAGAACCCATGGCATTGATATGGCTTGGTAAAACTAATTGGGTCATTATCACTTGGGATGCTGAAACTGGTTTTGCATTCCCCATGATAATGACCCCTCAACTTTCAAACAAAAATCTAGTGTTGGAAACTAAATGCCTGCGCCGATGTCGCCATTACTATTACCAGTTCCAGTGCGGCCAATGCCATTTTGTGCACCCGGAAGAGTCGTCGCAACACCCGCTACCGTCGAGTGACCAGCAGGGATCATTTGAGTGGCTTGATTATTATAAGCCGCTGCTGCAACTCCTTGATTGATATTCATCTCGGTACGAGTTTCGTTCTCTACGAATCCAAGATGCGGCAAACACCATACGATCAATTGAGCGCGAGATTTCACGTTCATTTTTTTGTAGATATTTGTAAGGTGAAATTTCACTGTTTTTTCAGTGACAAAAAGCTGGTTCGCAACTTCCTTGTTGGACAAGCCTTTGCTTACTAATTCAGCAACTTCAGCCTCACGATTAGAAAGACCTTTTTGAATCAGGACATCTCTGAGCATCCTTGCTCCCTTCCCGTTATTGTTGTTCTTCGGTTTATGTTGTTTTCAGTTTTTGCTTAAAAATTAGTCTCAAAACATCTGGAACTTGTTTGAAAAGAACCTCTATGTTCGTCCCAAAAAGAGCCACACTACCTAGATTCAAGTCTTACAAGAAATTGTCTTTTTAGCAAGACAGTTGGACTCTAGTTTTAAAAAACTAGACCGAAAAGAGATAAGAATTTAAAAATTAACCGGCGAGAGGATATTATGTTTCCTAACGATATTAAATTTTTAGTAGTCGATGATTTCGCAACCATGCGCAAAATTATCAAAAAAGTTCTGAACGAGCTCGGCTATACCAATATCGAAGAATCCGATGATGGAAAGAATGCCCTGCCTATACTTCAGGCAGCAGTCAGCAATGGTCAGCCTTTTGGCTTTATAATATCGGACTGGAATATGCCAGGCATGACCGGAATCGATCTTTTAAAAGCCTGCAAAGCGGATGCGAACTTAAAGAATTTGCCCTTTATGCTAGTCACTGCCGAGAGTGAACAAAAACATATTTTGGAAGCAGCCAAAGCCGGAGTTTCTGATTATGTGGTAAAACCCTTTAACGCAGCAACCTTAAAGGCAAAAATGGAGAGAATTTATCAACGGCATTCGACACCACCGGCAGCGAAAGCCTCTTGATAGCATGAATAACCCCTTCTCCAATTCTCTTAAAAGACTCAAGCTAAGGAGCTTCCGATGTCCGCTGCACCCAAAATAGTTCCAGAGGTTAACCCGCTCTTTGATAAGAAATTGCTTCAAGCTTTTGTTGACGGCGCTCTTAAAACTCTGGCCACGATCGCTCAAACCGAAGCAAAGGTGGGAAAGCCTCATATTGAAACCAGACTCAGCGAAAAATGCGAAATCGCCGGCATGGTGGGAATGGTGGCTCCTCCCTTAAAAGGGACCTTGCTCATTAGCTTTACCAAAGAATCCATTTTTCAAATTATGGAAAATATGCTCGGGGAAAAACACACCGAAATCAGTAACGAAATTTCAGATGCCGTGGGCGAACTCACTAATATGATCTATGGAACCGCCAAAACAGCTCTGAATCAAATGGGCTATAACTTTGAAATGGCAATCCCCACCGTGATTCGTGGGGAATTCACGCTTTCCAAGTCCACCAAAGGAGCTACTCTGGTTATTCCTTTTGAGCTCAAGAATAATTCGGCCTTTCACATCGCTATCACTGTACAAACCTAACAGTTTAAAATGCCAAAAAAACCCATTGATTCTCAAACAGACGTCCTCATCGCAAGCCAGAGAGAAAATTTCTGGCAAGACGTCCAGATAATACTCAAAGGATTTTATCCCTACAAACTTCACTTTGTGAGGAGCTCCGAAAGTATCATTAATCCAACGGAAGAAATAACTCCGCTGTTGACCTTAGTGGACGGCTTTGGCGGCACACCGCAAACCTGTGAATGGGTGCAAAGCGTGAAAATGGCCTTCCCCAACTGCCCTCTCATTGTTTTATATGGCCCCGAAGACAGCTTGGACTTTTCCTTGGTTAAAAAAAATGGCGCCAACTTCATCATGCATACGAATTATGATCGAGAGTTTATTTCTGACATGATCCTCAACCTGGCGCCCGTGGAAATACAAGGGACGGACCTCCCTACTTCAGCTCTGCTTCCTATTGATATGAAAGATATCGATCCGGAAGAACCTATTAATTTTGATATTTTTATTCATTTACCAACAAATCATAAAAGTTTTCGCGTGCGTAAAAATGGGGGTAAAATCGATCCCCGGCTTTTGGAAAAATCCTCTGAAACTCACCAACGTCTTTATATTAAGAAGACCCAGATCAAGCCTTTTTTTGAATATGCCCGCACTGTCCTCACGATGAGAAATCTCTTGGATCCGGTTCCGCAGACGGAAAAAATATATAAATCAAAAAAACTGATTCACGAGATTATTTCAGAATTCTTAGACGCAGAAGCTACTAACTTTCAGGCGGGCAAAGTCATTTTTGAGCGCTGCCGCCAGATTCTTAATGAATTTGATCTTGTTAAGGAAAAGAAAAACGAAGACCTCGTGGCTGAAGTCTATCGATTTACCGGCCACTCTCGCAGCACCTACCAAGATGCTATTAGCATGGCGGTCTTCGCCGCAAGCTTCGCCGCGATGCTGGGTCTTGATTTGCAAAAAATCGAAAATGCGGCCTTAGCAGGTCTATTACATAACCTAGGCTTGGCTCAAATGCCTGCCAGCGCCACTGGTAAAAACTTAAGCGAACTCACCGCCGAAGAACTTGGCGAGTACAAACTTTACCCAGATCGATCGGTAATTTTAATTAAATCCAAAAAAGTCCCTCTTCCTCCAGAGACTTCTATCGCCATCGTTCAACATCAAGAAAACTCTGACGGCAGTGGGTTTCCCCATGGTTTAGATAGCAGGCGATTAGATCCCTTGGGCAAAGTTCTACGTTTAGCTATGCGATTCTTAGAGCTGACTTCCTTGATGGATGACCAACCGGGCATGACTCCCACAGCCGCCATTGCCCAAATTAAAGAGGAATGCCTTTCCGATAAACCTTGGACTGATTTAGTGGTCACGACTCAGATATTTAAAAAGCTGGGTACCTGAGCAAGCATCTCTTCTCGGGAAGAAAACTTACTCTCCAATTGCCAGACAAAAAACCTATGCAACCAAACACCCAACTCTCGTCCCTCAAGACGATCTTTGAGATCCTCTCCGCGAATCCAGGGATCAGGCATTTTTTCTCCCCACTCCAGCCACTGTTTCATGAGTCTATCGGCCGCTAATTTTTCAATCCCCAGCAGGCCACAAACTCGCGCAAACAACCGAACCCCTTCATCACCTAAAAGAGACAATTGCTCCCCTCGGGCGGCAAGAAAAAAATGCTTGGGGTTTTCAAGGTGTTCCAAGGATTTCTTCAAGGTCTTGTGTAGCTGGCGTGAAAATTTATAATTTCCTAAAATCCACTCCCACTCCAGATTCTTCTGCAAAGCCCAGGGGGCGAGAAAAGAATACCATAAAAAAGCCTCATCTTTTTGATCACTTGCGAACAATATCCGAAACTCTTGTTGAGATTTTAAAAAAATATTTTGCCAGCCTGGAAAAAGAACTTTCCCTAATCCGCTTTCTTGCACAAGCTGAAGGCCTGCAAAGCTATTTTTAGCCTTAAGAAGTTTAAACATTTCCTCATGCACACGCTCAGCACTGACTGTTTTCACCAGAGTGGCAAGTCTTTTCACCGCGCTGAAAGTTTCGCTTTCAATTTCAAATCCTAATTGAGCCGCAAAGCGCACGGCCCTTAAAAGACGTAAATGATCTTCTTTAAATCTTTCCTCTGGATTGCCAACAGCTTGGATCTTTTTATCGACTAAATCCTTAAGACCACCCACATAATCTAAAACTCGACCTTGGCCAATATCATAGAAAAGGGCGTTCACGGTGAAGTCGCGACGAAGGGCATCTTCTTGTGGGGTGGTATAAACCACGACTTCAGGGTGGCGCCCGTCTGCATAAAGTCCATCCGAACGGAAGGTCGCGACTTCAAAAGTGATTCCCTCTTGCACAACTAGCATAACGCCAAAGGATTTCCCCACCGCCACGGTCTTCGGAAAAATCTTTTCAATGGTCTCGGGAGTCGCATCTGTAGCCAAATCCAAATCATTCGCCTGTAACCCCAACAAGGCATCCCGCACACAGCCGCCGGCTAAATAGGCTTTATGGCCATTTTCGACCAATATGTGATACACTTTTTCTAAGGCTGGCCAATGTGGATGAGATTGGATATTCATTCATTTAAGAGTAACCTGCCCCCTGGAAGAAGGGAAATCTCTTTTAAAATCCCTTTTACTGAAGAGAGACCATGAAGTTTGATGAACTGCAAAATTTTTTAGACAATAAAGCCAAAGCGCTGGAATTCTCGCACTATGGAATCAGCTCTTTAAGTCGTCCTCTTACTTTTGAGTTCTATAAAAATTGGCTTGCAGAAGGGCTCCATGGCAAGATGGAGTATCTGGTGACCCATGCTCCCTTCAAAGAAAAACCTCAAATAAAATGGCCAAAGGCCTGTTCCGCTTTTGTTTTCGCGGTTCCTTATTATCCCCACCCTGCCCCAGCCGCACCCTTCCCCCTCAAGGCAGCCCGAGTCAGCCTCTATGCCCAAGGTTATGACTACCACCACTGGTTTCTAGGGAAACTACAAAGTATTTGCGATGAGCTAAAAGCTTTGTTTCCTGAAGAAGAATTCATCCCAATGACAGACAGCAGTCCGGTGCTCGAGCGGGACCTGGCTTTCCGTGCCGGCCTCGGCTGGGTCGGAAAAAACACTTGTCTCATTCATCCCAAAAAGGGCAGCCTGTTTTTCATTGGAGAAATTTACTCCAGCCTTTCCTTTAAGCTTGAGCCTCAATTTGTCCATGATTTTTGCGGAAATTGCACTCGCTGCATTGATATTTGCCCTACTGAAGCCATCTCGGAAGCCCGCAAATTAGACGCACGAAAATGCATTTCTTATCTGACCATTGAATCCCGCGAAATCCCCCCGGTGGAACTCCGCGAAAAAATGGGTGATTGGTTCTTCGGTTGTGATCTTTGTCAGACCACCTGTCCATGGAATCAAAAGGCCTTTAAAAACCAATTGAATTTTGAAAAAATAGAATTCCACAACCCCGAGCGGGAAAAACTCCTGGAAGAAGAGCTGCGCTGGATCCTGTCAAGTTCTGGAAAACAAATAGAACGTAGTTTTCAAGGTCTTTCGCTGTCGCGCGCCGGTGGGTTTGGACTTAAACGCAATGCTTTGATCGTCGCTGGCAACCGCAAAATATCCGCTCTCAAAAAAGAAATCGAAGCCCTCGACTCTCATGCTAAACTAGGGGAACTTGCAAAGTGGGCTCTCAATAAAATTCTAACCCACCCCTAGCTTTCGCAAGAGATCATCAATTTCATTTTGAGCCATTTTCTTGGCGCCACTTTGCGCATCTACAGAGGCCCGAACATCAGCACTGAACTGGCTGGACACCCAGCGAAGTCTTTCAAGAAACATTTTACTAAAGGAACTCTTTAAGTCTTCTGTGGTGTCTTTTCCCAATCCCTCAATCCAATCATTCAAAGTCTCAGTTGCATCCAACAAGAGGGCGACACAGATATCATAAAATTGAGGATTTCCCTTGATTTGAGAAGCCTTATAACCCACGGCCTTGCAGAGATCCGCATAGTCAGCCACCATATGCAGAGGATGCTCTAAAGAAACTAAGAGCGCTAGACTTTTAGCTCCGCCCATAATTCTATCCACTTTTTGACCATACTCTTCAAGCTGCGACACCTTGGAGAAGTCTCCTTCAATGTCCTCGAGAAGCCCTATAAGGTCCAGAATGATCGCTTTGGATTCAATCACAAAATCTTTTATTATATCTTTATCTATGTCCGACATAGTATCGAGAATAACAAAGTGAAGGGTTGAATAGCAATGGATTATGTCTCTATCAGGGTCAGTACTTTACGCGGGGATCAAAAAATTGATTTCAACGCCTACGTTAAAATTAACGACAAAATGATTCTCTATCTTCGTCGGGGTGATTCCTTTGAGGGGGACCGACTCAAACGCCTCAAGGAGAAAAAACTTAAGAAGATGTTCATTTTGAATGACGAAGAGGGCCCTTACCGCGAATATTTACAGAAAAACATCGAAATGGCCTACGATGAAAAGTCCGGAAAAAACATCAACGCTCGAGCGGAAATCATCCAGGGACAACAACAGAGTAATACGGAAGAACTGTTTGAAGATCCGGGAAATATTGAATCTTACAACAATACCAAGGACGCCGCCGGAAAATATGTGCAATTCCTCCTCGGCAATAGCAAAGCCGTCTCTTCCATCATGAATATCACTAACGACGATTGCAACATTGCCCACCACGGAGTCACCGTCTCCACTTTATCCGTGGCCTTGGCGCAAAAACTCGGCCTTGTCGATCCGAAAAAAACTCAGCTTTTGGCTCTTGGAGCCCTTCTTCATGACTTTGGACATTATGAGAGCGGCCTTTCCCTCAATCGCCCTCTGGCACAATTCAACAAAGAAGAAACAGCCCTCTATAAAAATCATCCCAGCGTAGGCTCCAAAAAAGTCCAAGACAAAAAACATTTTGACCCAGCTGTCATTAATATCATCTCGCAACATGAAGAGTGTATTGACGGGAGCGGCTTTCCCAAGGGACTGCGCGAAAATCAACTCGATCCGCTCGCCGTCATCATCTCCAGCGCCAATGCTTTAGATCGCATGATCACCTTTGAGAAAGTTCCGAGAGCGGAGGCGGGTAAAAAAATTATGATTGATCAAGTCGGACACCATCCCCTTAATCATATCCAATTGCTCAGTGAAATTTTAAAGACTATTTGATCAGAAGATATAGCCTACGGAAACCAGGGGCAGCACTTCTGTAACTTCTCGAGCTTCAAAGGCAGAAGACAAGGTCGCATTCTTTTTATAAGTGATACTTCTATAGGTCAACTCGCCCCCCACCAACCAGCCGCTGCTGACGCCAGCCTTGTATCCTAAGTCCACTTGCAGGCCCGTTCCATTTTTATAGGCACCCTCGGTGGCACTCAGCAAATAATGACCCATCAAAAAAAATCCTCCTGATCCCATATACCCCAAAGAGGCACCCGTCGCCGAGCCTGAGGTTCCTGATGCATTCAAAGCACTTTCCGAACGGGAAGTGTAAATACCTCCTAAATAAAGACCCTCGCCCATGAGATAACCTAATTTTATATCATAGATAGCGCTGGCGCTGTCCGATTGATGAGTGGTCACCCCGCTATTCACATCATCCACTTTTACCGACCCATAATATAAATTCAGATCCAAAAGGATTCCAGAGCCCCCTCCACGAGCTTGAGCTATCCCCGTAAATGCCATGGTCGAAGCGAAAATAAGAGATGATAAGAAAATCTTTTTCATAAATACTCCCTCACTTTATTTAATTTGAGATCCTTCCCAAACCTGAATCTATAAGTATACTCTCACTCTTTAATTTGACCAGCTTTTTTCGCCACTCTTCCCTCGAGAAAGAGACCGGCAATTCCATTATTAAAAGTTGCTCGACCAGTTGGTCGAGATTGTACACTCGTTCCTCCTGAAGCAAATCCATCACCGCCGCTTCCTCAGCACTGACTTGATATTCACGAACTTTCCGTTGAAAGAAATCATAATAAAAAATAGAAAGCCCCGGCTTCAATTGCACTTCTTGAATTTCCACACCACTGTGGAGAACCTGCAAAGAAGGATTCACAAAAATACGCCCTGTCTGAAGAGTTGAACCGCCAAAATCAGCAAAACTTAAATACGAACAAAGCCACTCTTTTTGCGCCATCAAATAAAGACGCGAGTCCTGAAATTTCCGTTTTAAAAAGAGGGGGAAGTAGCGAAAATGATCACTGAGAAGCGGGCCCTTCCACGGGAACTCAAGAAGATAGGACTTCATCGACTCCCGCAACTCCGAATTTAAATAGAGAGATGTTTTTGGAAAGTTTTTTTGAAAATCCTCGAGTAACAATTGAAAAAGAAACTCTGTCGGGGACTGAGAGGCCTCGGGGAACGCAAAACCTTCGCGAACTTCTTGCGGATTGAGCCATTGCAACGTCTCCTGTAAAATGGATGCATAAAGGGGGAGCTGACTTGCCGGAATAAGGTAAGAATGCGTCAATAAAACCTTAGCGCCTAAATCATTGAGCAGATTTTCACGACGACATGCTCCCACACCGAGCACGTCATAATCTTTCAGCTGACGGAGTTCTTGAGTCTGTGCCATGATTTTATATTGTACAATTTGAAATCTTTTAAGCGCAAGGAGTGTTCCATGATCTACAATCTCGCCGAAAAAACCTGGCCTATGATTGAAGAATATCTCAAAAATAAAAAGACTGTTATCATTCCCCTGGGTTCTACCGAACAACATGGTCCCAATGGCTTGCTTGGAACTGATTTTTTAAGCGCCTGGGAAATTGCGAAAAAAGTCGGCCAGAACACTCGAACCCTAGTGAGCCCTCCCCTTTGTTTTGGCATGGCTCAACATCATATGGCCTTTCCTGGAACTATGAGCCTCACCCCCCTGACCTACATTCAAGTCGTCAGTGAACTTTTTCAAAGTCTTGCGCACCATGGCTTTCGTGAGTTCACAGTGATCAATGGACATGGTGGAAATATCCCTTCGATTAACGCCGCATTTTCGCAAGTGCTGGGGACAGATCAGGAGTTTATTTTCAATCTCATCAATTGGTGGCATTTGCCAGAAGTTCAGGCCTATGAAAAAGAACATTTTGGCAATGCCAATGGGTTCCATGCCACCTGCGGGGAAATTTCTGTCACAATGCATACACATCCAGAGGCCTACAAAGAAATTCCCTCTAATTTCAAATTTGCTCCCACTCCCCTTCAGTATTCTTGGCCGATGAGTCCCCACTATTTCAAGAAGACCTTTCATGATGGACGCATGGGTTCAGATCCTAGTCTTGCAACGCACAAACATGGTGAAAAAATTTTTAATATCGCAGTCGATGCAATAAGTCAGAAATTTGCAAAATAACACAAGGAGCTAAACTAGAGTTTTTATTTTTGACCGAGCGCTTCGGCCATGCAAGAAGTGGATAGTATGAAGTATATATTCTTCTTATTAACTATGTTTTCGATTCAATGGGTTTTTGGCGTTCAAGTCTTTGAAGGTTATTTAACCAAAAATGATGGGAATTATTATTTTACTCCCGCTAGCGCTGATTCTTTTTACAAAGTCCATGCCCTGACCCACAATGTGGAAGAAAATTTAAAACGCTTCGAAAATGGCGACTTCATTATCGGAAGCGGATCCCTGGAGGCCGCTAACAAGAAAATAAATATTGAAAGCGTCGACTACGTCGGCCTGCGCAGGCTTTTGGGAATGTGGGTGGGCACTGACGGCATCATGATTTTCAAAGATTTTTCAACCATGAGTTTCACTCCTCCCTTTAGCGGCGTTAAAGAGGATAATAAAGTCAGACCGAGTCTTACGAACTATCAAAAACAATTTCGCTACAGTATGTCTCCGACCGATGGAAATGAGTGGGCTCTGTTTGTCTCTGACGATAAAGGAACTAGCTTTGCGACCATGGAGTTCTCGAATAAAAACGTCATTATGAAAATTTTTGAGTCTGAAAGTGGTAAGATTGTACGCACTCTCAAACTTGAAAGACGTTAAGACCCTATGACTTGGACCACGACGGCGGATTCTCAACTTTTCTTCACACGAAATGACTCCTCAGACCCCCGCATCGGCGAGTGGGTTACAGGCTTAAAGCTGGCTCAAGCTTCAGACCTCAGCCTCATCCAGTCTCCCTCTTGGACGCTTTTAGGTTATCCTGATGATGAGGGCATAGACATGAATGGGGGCCGCAGAGGCGCTTCTTATGCTCCGGATGCCATTCGGACTTATTTTTACAAGATGACACCTTCACTGATGAAACCTCAGCCTCAGTCTTTGCTGGATCTTGGCAATCTTCGCACCGATATTCCTTTGGCTGAACGCCATGAACGCGGCAAAGTAATTATTAAGACCGCTCTGGATCTAGGACATCGCACTTTGAGTTTGGGGGGTGGCCACGACTATGGCTATGCCGATGGTGCCGGCTTTATAGAGCATTGCCTTGCCCAGCAAACTGGTAAAGGCCCGCGCCAGAACCGGCCAGTGATGATTAATTTTGACGCTCATCTCGATGTACGTTCCACAGAAAAAGGTTTCCACAGCGGAACTCCCTTCTACCGTCTTTTAACTCAATACGAAGGTCAATTTGATTTTGTGGAAGTGGGCTTGCAAAACCAGTGCAATAGCTTGGAACATCTTCATTGGGCTCAAAAAAAAGGAGCTCAGATTTTGCTTCTTCAAGATATACGCGAAGTAGGACTTAAGAAATCCTTGAGCTCGGTGATAGCTTCTTTGCAGGGTCAGCCTTGTTGTCTCAGTGTAGATATTGATGCCTTCGCTTCGGCCGAGGCTCCGGGTTGCAGTCAATCTTGGACGACAGGGTTGCATATTCAAGAATTCTTGCCCACTTTGCAGATGTTACAATCCGAGCTCACGGTGAAAAGTCTTGCGATTTACGAAGTTTCTCCGCCTTTGGATCAAGACAATCGCACCAGCAAACTGGCCGCATTGATTTTGCACCATACGATTTTTCACGTTTAAAAATTTCAGGAGACTTTATGAAAAGAGGCTTCGGTTCCGACAATCATTCCGGAGTTCATCCTCGCCTCCTTGAGGCCATCACCAAGGCCAACGTTCAGCACGCCCCAAGTTATGGTACTGACGAATGGACCGCCAAGGCCGAAAAAGCTTTTCGTGAACACTTCGGTCCTAAAACTGAAATATTTTTTGTCTTCAATGGCACAGCCGCCAATGTCCTTTCTTTGAAAGCCTCTCTAAAATCATTTCAAGCTTGCTATTGCGCGAGTCTTGCGCACCTTAATGTGGATGAATGTGGAGCCCCCGAATACCTTACGGGAGCCAAGCTCATCACCGTCCCCACACTGCATGGGAAGTTGCATGTAGAGGATCTTAAGCGGGTCCACCTCCGCCGCGGAGATCAACATTCCGTTCAAGGGAAAGTGGTGAGTTTGACTCAACCGACAGAGTTAGGGACTCTGTACTCAATGGAAGAACTCAAGGAAATCATCGCCTGGGCCAAATCCGAAAATCTTTATGTGCATATGGATGGGGCCCGCCTTGCAAATGCCGCGGTCGGCCTACAGAAAACATTTAAAGAATTCACCACGGATCTGGGGGTTGATGTGGTTTCTTTTGGAGGCACAAAAAACGGCTTGATGATGGGTGAAGCGGTTCTTTTCTTAAACCCCGCTCTAGCCAAAGATTTCAAATTCTATCGTAAGCAAATGGCTCAACTTCCTTCTAAAACCCGCTTTATTTCAGCCCAGTTTGTGGAATATCTAAGCAATGATCTGTGGAAAGAAATTGCCACCCATTCGTGTGAAATGGCTGAGAAGTTATATCAAGGGGCTAAGCTCCTTCCGGGGGTGGAGGTCACACAAAATCGGCAATCCAATGCGGTCTTTGCCAAAATCCCTCAACCTTGGGTCAAAGTCTTGCGTGAAAAGTACTTTTTTTATGTTTGG
>DATBTE010000122.1:0-3460 GCA_036559425.1 Pseudobdellovibrionaceae bacterium
CCGTGGGCCTTGATCCAAAGCAAGTGGCAGAGATTCGTGAGCTCATCAAAGAACTTCGTGGACAACACACCATTATTCTCTCCACTCATATTCTTAGTGAAGTCCAAGCGATCTGTGATCGGGTGATCATTATTCATCAAGGTCAGATCGTAGCCCAAGATCGCATTGAGAACCTCGCAGTGCAGGATCGTGGCCAGAGCCTGCTGACCATTCGTCTTCGCAAAGAAGTGGAGGACTTCAAAAAAGTTCTTACCGGCATCGAGGGAATTGTAAACGTGACTTCAGGCCGGAGCCGTCGTGACTGGGAAGTAAATATCCGTGGCGACGAATCCGTGGTGGATGCGATTTCTAGCAGAGTTGTCACCGAGGGCTTGGGACTTTTGGAATTGAGTCCACGTAAAATTGATTTGGAAGATGTATTTTTAAAACTGACCTATGGCAGTAATCAGGCGGAGGTACAATCATGAGTGCGGCAAACAGCGCAACAATGACGATTTTTAAAAAAGAACTTAAAGGATTCTATATGAGTCCTGGATTTTATCTGATTGCTTTTTTAGTTTCAGTGGTTTTAAGCTGGTCTTATCCGATTCAATTAAATTTATTCTCACAACTTTTGCAAAATTATGTCTTTCAACAGAATTTGCCAAATCAGCAACAGTTAAACATTCATTATGGTCTTTTTCTTAGACACCTTTCTTACCTAAACTTAATGCTCATTTTCGTGGTGCCGGCATTGACGATGCGATTATTGGCCGAAGAGAAAAAGCTGCGTACTTTTGATTTGTTGCTCACTTGTCCAGTGACTTCGACAAATATCGTGCTTGGAAAGTATTTTGCGGCACTGGCTGCGGTTTGCGGAATTGTGCTCCTCGCGCTTTCTTATCCCATTGCCACGGCAACGATGACGACTTTGAGTTGGGGGCCTTTACTCATTGCTTTTATCGGTATTTTTTTAGTGGGGGCCACTTATGCGGCGATGAACTTGTTTTGCTCAAGCCTCACCGAGAACGCTTTAGTAGCTTATGTAACTTCAGTGGTCTTTAATATTTCGATTTGGTTTGTAGGTATTGGAGTTGAAATGACGGACAGTCAAACCATTCGTCAGATCTTCGAACACATTTCCGTAAACACTCATCTCAGTAGTTTGGTGGAAGGGACCATTCGCACAAGTGCCCTGGTGTTCTTGTTTAGTGTGATGGCTTTATTCTGTTTCTTGGCTGAGAGAGTTGTTGAATCTTGTCGTTGGAGGTAATTTCGATGAGCCGTTTTAGTAAAATTTTATTTGGCGTTTCCGGTGTTAGTATTTTGTGCTTTATTTTGACTCGTCTTTTGGTAGGGGCTTGGATCCCTTTTCTTTGGATTCCCCTCGTCTTTTTTACCGTCTGCTTCTTTGGAGCTCTGGCGCAAGAGCGAAAAAATATACTTGAATTTCTGAGTATGAAAACCACGAAGCATGGGATGAATATGGGAGCATTGATTGGCCTCGTATTTGTGGGCCTGGTGGTTTCCAACTTTTTAGCCGTGAAACATTATAAGGTTTGGGATTTTTCCGGAAGTCAGAGCAATACTTTATCAAATCAATCCATAAAATTAGTGAAGAGTCTGGACTCAGAGTTGCTAGTTCGTTTCTTTTATAAAAAAGGAGTGGAAGGCAATGAAGAAAATCGCAAATCTTTCCGGGAATTGATTAAGAAATATCAGGACCAAAGCTCTTCGATTAAGCTGGAGTTCGTTGAGGTCAATGAACGCCCGGACTTGGCTGAACAATATGGGGTGACCAAAGGCAGCGGCGTGATTTTCTTGGAGTACAAAGGTCGCAAAAACCGCATAGAGAAAATCGAAGAACAAGAAGTGACCAACGCCCTGGTTAAGGTCACGCGTGAAAAAGATAAAAATATTTATTTTGTCGTGGGCCATGGTGAAAGAGATTTGGAAGAAGCCAAAGAGGCCAATGGATTGAATGCTTTGAAGGTTATGCTGGAGAACAATCGCTATTTAGTTAAAACTTTAGCTTTAAATTTAAACGCCAAAATCCCAGAAGATGCGGATGTGGTGGTCATTGTAGGGCCAACGCAAAAATTTCTAGATTATGAAATTCAAGGTTTGGAAGAGTATCTCAAACATGGCGGAAATCTGTTGATGGCTTTAAAATCCAAACAAACCCAAGGCCTGGAAGTTCTGTTAGGACGGGTGGGCTTGGAGCCCATGAATAACTATGTTCTCAACCTCGTAGAGACTGCGGTGGGAAAAGGGGTGCAGCAGGGACAGACTTTGGGAACTGTTTTTTCCACAACGGATGAGATCACCAAAGTCTTTGGTAAGAATGAAGCCACCATTTTCAGAAATCCCATGTCCTTCAAACGTGACAAAGTGCCAGAAGGAGTGACTATCGATGACTTGGTGAAAGCACCGGAAAACTCGATGTCATTTTCCAGTCTTGAAATCAAAGGCGAAGGACCGCAAGGAGCCTTTACCTTGGCAACGCTGGCGAAAGGTAAGTTTCCGGGTGGTAAGCTGGATAATATTGACAAGAGTTTCGAAATGGTTGTGGTTGGAGACACGGACTTTTTAGGCAATCAGCTCCTCATGCAGAGCTTAAATCGTGATTTGGTTTTAAACTCTATCGCTTCTTTGGCAAAGGAAGAAAATCTTATCAGCGTGGCTCCAAAGGAAAATCAGGTGACCAAACTGAATATGACAGATGCGAATTTTTACTTGTTTGTATTTCTGTTTGCCATCCCCATTCCGTTGGCCCTCTTGGGAACCAGTCTGACTTTATGGGCAAAAAGGAGACATGCTTAATATGAAGAAGACGACGTGGTTTGCTGTCTTTGTTACGGTGTTGGTAGGAGCCACTTATTATTTTGAATTTTACCAAGCCGGAAAAGAGGAAGTTCTTAAGGTTAAAGAGAGCAAAATCATTTCTTTTCCTGGGGAGCAGATCAATCAAATCGAAATTGAAAATAAGCTGGGAAAGATTCTACTGAAGCGTGATACCGAAGGCTGGCGTATGTTGGCGCCCCTCAAGGATTGGGCCGACAATCAGTTTGTGGAAGATTTCGTCAATGGTCTGAGCAGCGAAAAAAGTCTAGACACCATTGGTGATGAGAGTGCCAACGCGAGTGGGGGTGTGAAGTGGTCCTTATATGGCCTCGATCAGAGTCTCAATCAAGAGTTTACGAAGGTGATTTTCACTCATCAGCAAGGCACTTCTATTTTGATCCAAGTCTCTGCGAAGAAGAATTTTGAAGGGAATAGTTTTCTCCGCCGTGGCACTGAAAATAAGGTTCTCATTGGGACTTCGCAGTGGATTCTGCGAAGTCAGAAATCACCCCTGGATTTCCGTGACAAAAGACTTTTCCGGGGAAAAATCGGAGCGGTCGAGGAAATCACTCTGAAATCTCAAAAGGATGAGTTTCAGTTGGTCAATAAGGACAATAAATGGATCAATTTAAAAAAT
>DATBTE010000123.1:0-12566 GCA_036559425.1 Pseudobdellovibrionaceae bacterium
CCACGGATTTTTCACGCAAGCTTTTTAACCACTCTGGTTTCAACATTGACCAGGTACCAGAGCCTTCTTTCACGTAAGCTTCAGGAGACAAAAATGATGCGATTTTTTGAGGTGGCAGAGAGTAATCCAAAAACTTCTCGCCAATATCGTCAGTGCTATAAGGACCTGGCAACACCACATCGGCTTCAACACCACGATGTTGGGTGGAGTTCCCCCCTGGGACAAAGAACATTCCAACGGTTACTTTCAAAGCACCCAAGTTATTCGGCATAGGCAATACGGATTGAACGCTGCCTTTACCAAAAGTATGGTCACCGCCAACAATCACAGCACGTTTATAATCTTGCAGAGTTCCCGCCACGATTTCCGAAGCTGAAGCACTGATGCGACTGGTAAGAAGAACCAGGGGTCCTGCCCAGTCAACCGTGGATTCCGTATCGCTCAAGGTTTGCTCTCCGCGACTTGCGTCTCTAGAAGACTGTTTCACCACATTGCCTGTTTGGAAAAACAAACCAGCGATTTTCACAGCATCTTCCAAGCTACCACCACCGTTATTAGATAAGTCTAAAACGAGGCCTTCTACTTTTTTCTCGTTCGCTTCTTTGAGGATCTTTTTCAAGTCCGCCGCTGAAGAACGTCCGCCCCGCCGAGAGTCCGCATAGAAAGAGGGGAAGTTGATAATCCCGATCTTTTTCTTTTTACCATTCACTTCTTTGTCTTGATAGATGATAGAAGCCGCTTCATCTTCCAGGTTTACCTTCTCACGAGTCAAACTGATATCCAAACGTTGTTTGCCTTCGCCTTTTTTACGCAGAATTGTTAAACGAACTTTAGTCCCTTTGGCGCCGCGGATTTTTTTCACGACATCTTTTAAGTCCATGTCGATGACATTTTCCATACCCCCTTTGTCTTGTCCAACAGCGATGATTTTATCCTGTGGTTCAATCACTCCAGATTTTGCCGCCGCTCCGCCCGGAACCAATTGTTCAACAACAGTGAACCCATCTTGAGAAGAAAGAGTGGCGCCAATACCTTCTAAAGACAAACGCATTTGAATTTCAAAGTCCTCCAGACTGTCGCGAGAAAAGAAGCTGGAATGAGGATCCAAAGCCCGTGCAAAACTATCTAAATAATCCGAGTACAAATCCGTCGTCTTGGTATCCTGCAGGCGTTTTACAGCTCGATCATAATTCTTGATTACGTTCTTCTTCGCCTCGTCCATTTTCATATCGGTTGCTTGGTAATTCGCAATTTGGAAATGGATATACTTCTTCAAGAAGTCATTAGCTTCTTCGGCATTTTTAGGAAACGCCTTTTTGTCTGGATCAAAAGTAAATTCAGTTTTTGGATCAAATTTATAGTCTTTTCCTAAAAACTTTTTCGCAAAGTCCGCTCTCTCTTGAGCGCGCTGGACCAACAATTTTTGAGTTTGATCCAAAAATGCGCAGTCCTTGTTTTTCGTTTTATCAAAGAGTCCCGCCATCCAGCCTTTGATTTGATCGACGTCTGTGGAAAGAAGATATACTTTAGACGGATCAATACGTTTGATGTATTGCTCGATTGTATGATTCGCTAACTCCACATCCCGGTTGGCATAGTGGATATGGTTTGCTAAAAAACCCCCTTCAATCGCACTCATATATCGACACTCAAGATCATCTTTACTTTGAGCATAAGAGAGGGGAGCGAAAAACAAAAAAGATCCTGTCAATACGAGTCGGGAAATTCCCTTGAGTAAACCCATGTGTATCCTTCCTAGTGATCTATCGAAATTTCAATTTCCTTAGAATAACAAATATCTAAGCGAGATCATTTAAATTATCGGCTAATTAAAGAAAAAGAATAGTCGGCTATGCGTTAAGACTTATGTCTATCCACATCAAAGAGTTTAAGTTGATCCTCAGGAGTGCCTTCCCCTACTTTAGACTCAATCCCTTGGCTCGTGATTTCATATTTCACAAAACCGCCTTCATGGGTGGCAATCAAGAAAAAGGACATTTCAGCATAGTCTGCCTTTAAGCGAGACATTTCCTCAGCAATTAATTGTATATTCTTCGGGTCATCATCCGACATCCCAAACCGATGATGGGAATTATGGCCATAAAGTTCAATAGCTTTTTCAACGCTGGCTCTAATGGCTTTTTGTTTAAGTTCCGCCGCGCTCATGCTCAAATCTTTATCTCCAAGCAGATGGCGAGTGGGTTTGTAGTTCACAGGAAACAAACTAAGATAATTGGGTTCATGAGGCAAAAATTGTCCGTCGACTAGAAGACGAATTCCCTCTTTAAGAGTCTCAGGATGATGGCCTCTGGCTGTAATCACTGAAATGGGGCGGCGATTAAATGTGGCGTGGTAAAAACACTGCCATGAGGGCCCCTTCCATTGAACATCCGGAAAGCCCAAAGCTTCCGCCAAATCCTTTACAAAGAATTGTTTTTTTCCCTCGATTTTTTCGAGCTCACTGAATTGCAAATCACGAAAATTCCGATAGGTTCCAGTCTCATCATCAAGGCGGGTTTCGTAATTTCGATAAGGTCCTGAACGACCGATAAAGGGATGGATTTTCGCATATTCTCCGCTGCTGACTCGGAGTTCGGCTCCAGTTTCCTTATGAAACAGAATCAAGGGAGTGGATAAAAAAGCGATATTATCATCGAAATCAAAAAAGTAAAAACTGCGGCCACCAAGACAATAGTTTCGATCGTTTTCGTGAAGCCTTTGAATTCCCAATTCCAATTGTTTTTTTTGGGAACTGCCTGTCATACAAAAACCTCAACTCCAACCCCATAATCTTTAAAATACAATACCCAGCGAAACTGAGGCTCCCAAACCATTTACATTGGACTTTTCCATATCATCCACATTGCTTTGGGCAGGAGGACCATAACTTCGACGAATGCTGGGCTTTTGTACCATAACTCGATATCCCACATCTAGTGTGAGTGAAAAAAACTCTCGGTAAATCGATCGAAATGCGACCTGAGGAAGAGCATAAATAGAGTTTCCTTGATCATAGACAGTGTCTCCCCCCGTATTTGTATAGGTCCGGCGCCCGCCATTTGCATAATATAAATTTCCTCCAGCTAAGACTTGACCATGGCAAGCAAAGGTAAAAAAGCAAGTGGTATGAGGCCAGTTATATAGAAAATAGTTTCCTCCCCCAGTAAAGAACCAACCTAGCGAATCGATGCCTGTACCGGCATTCCATTCCCAGAGGTCATTGATAGCATTCCGATAAGTGACAGCAGTCGTTCCAGAGGAAGAAGAAAACCCCGTAAAAGTGAAATCGATTCCCTGCCAAGCTTTTACCTGGCGATGCTTCCTATCTTCTGCCTCAGGATCAATCCATTTAGCATAACTGAAGGAACTTGTAAAAAATGAAAAAACAAATAGAGCTGCTAGAGACTTTCTCATTCCTCTTCCTTATTTTTTAGTTGCTGACTTCTTGCGGGTAATAACTTTGGTTACTTTCAACTGCTCGGCTTTTCCCACCTTGGCAGCTACTTTTTTCGCTGTTTTTGCGACTTTAGCCTCTTTTACTTTTGGCTTCGCTTTACTTTTCGCCTTAGTCTGAGTCCCTGCTTTATCGTTAATCAACTCAATAGCTTGTTCCAAGGTAACGGTTTCAACCGTAGCTCCTTCTGGTAAGGACACATTCGTTTTACCTGACTTGATATAGGGACCATAAGGACCATTGAAGATTTGAATAACTTCTTCACTACCGGGGTGAATTCCTAAATCCTTAAGAGGAGCTGCTTTGCCACGACCCTTTTTAGGAGTACTCAACATTTCCAGAGCTCTTTCCAAGGTCATCGTAAAGATACTTTCACCTTTAGGAATAGATCGATAGTCTCCTTCACAAACCACAAAAGGACCAAAGCGACCTAGACCCGCTTTAATTTCTTTACCAGTCCCCGGATGCGTCCCCAACGTCTTCGGAAGGCTCAAAAGCTCCAAGGCGATCGGCAAAGTAATATCTTCAGGCTGAACCCCTGGAGGTAAAGAAGCCCGCTTTGGTTTATCATCCTCAGGACTCACATCCCCGAGCTGAACATAGGGGCCATAGCGACCATTCAAAACATAAATCGGCTTATCTGTTTTAGGATCTTTGCCTAAAGCATCGGCGCCGTTGATCTTCTGATCAATAAGCCTTTCCGCAATTTCCGGAGTAATATCCGCCGGCGATTCACTTTCAGGGAGCGATGCACTCACATCTTGACCGTCGCGCTGTGAAGTTAAATAAGCTCCATAGCGACCTACATGGAAATTGTATTTATCCATGCCTTCCAATTGAATCGTCCGAGCTTCTTCAGGATCAATTTTATCGGCCTGGACCGCAACTTGTTCCTTGAGGCCTTGGGGACCGAAATAAATCGATTTCAAATACTTTTCGAGTTCTAAATCTCCGTCAGCGATATCATCCAAAGATTTTTCCATTTGCGACGTGAAGCCAATATCCACGTACTGGGGCAAATACCGACTCAAGAGTTTCGAAACCACCATTGCCGTGAAAGTCGGAACCAATGCAGCTCCGTGTTTTCTTACATAGCCCCGGTCCACGATCGTTCCGATAACCGAAGCATAAGTCGAAGGACGACCAATGCCTTCTTTCTCCATGGTTTGAACAAGACTGGCCTCTGTATAACGTGCCGGAGGTTTCGTTTCATGAGAGGTTGGATCTACTTTTGTCGCCTGCACGCTGTCTTTGGCTTTGAGTGCGGGAAGACGAATTTCACGTTCTGACAATTCTGCTTCAGGATCATCGCTCCCTTCAACATAAGCACGCAAAAATCCTGGAAACTCAATTGTCATACCTGAGGCCCCAAAGAGTGCATCGCCGACCTGAATCTTCGCACTGACTTGTTTTTGACGAGCGTCGACCATTTGACTCGCGATCGTGCGCTTCCAGATCATATCATAAAGTTTAAGCTGCGTCCCCACCAGGCCTGTTTCATCAGGATCGACAAACTGCTGTCCTGCGGGGCGAATGGCTTCATGGGCTTCTTGCGCCCCTTTTACTTTTTTCGCCGCATAAGTCCGCGGCTGATCCGGCAAAAACTCTTTACCGTATTTCGTCTGGATACCGTTGCGAGAAGCCGTGATAGCTTCCGTCGATAAGAAGGTCGAATCCGTTCTCATGTAAGTGATAAAACCTTGCTCGTACAACTTCTGCGCCACTTGCATGGTTTCTCGGGAACTCAGACCCATCTTACGATTGGCCTCCTGTTGCAAAGTGGAAGTGATAAACGGAGCTGCTGGCCGACGAGTTGTGGGCTTCTCATCGACTTCCGTCACCGCCCAAAGACCATTCTTCGTGGCGTTGACAAGGTCTTTTGCTTTAATCTCATCAAGAACTAAAACGTCTTTACCAGCCACAAGCTTCCCTGTGGTTCCATCAAAATCTTTACCTGTCGCTATACGCTGACTTTTAACATTTTGCAGGCGAGCCTCAAAATCCACACCATCTTTTTGCAAATGGGCAAGGATTCCCCAATAACTTGAAGTCTTAAAGCGAATTCGCTCGTGCTCTCGCTCTACGATCAACCGCACCGCCACCGATTGAACCCGGCCGGCTGATAAACCATAGGAAACTTTTTTCCAAATAAGAGGCGAGATTGTGTAACCTACCAAACGATCCAAAACTCGACGCGCCTCTTGCGCTTTCACCAAGTTAAAATCAATCTCACGAGTGTCTTTCAAAGATTTTTGGATCGCATCATTTGTGATCTCATGGAACACCATGCGCTTTGTCGGCACGGTGGGCTTTAAAACTTGTAGCAAATGCCAACTGATACTTTCCCCTTCACGGTCTTCGTCCGTCGCGAGGAAAAGCTCTGAGGCATCTTCGAGTTTATCTTTCAGATTCTTAACCACTTTGGTCTTATCTTTCGGAACACAGTAAAGAGGCTCGAAGTGTTTATCGACGTTCACCCCGAGTTGCGCCCACTTTTCTTTTTTCACCTTTTCAGGGATATCCTTAGCTGACTTAGGCAAGTCACGAATATGCCCCATGCAGGATTCCACCACGTAATCTCTTCCGAGAAATTTACGAATGGTTTTCGCCTTGGTCGGAGATTCCACTATTACTAATTTAATACCGTCTGTTGATTTCTTCGCCATTTTTTATACCTTCATCATGATGTGCAGGCACTACTAATATATAGACAAACCATGAGGTGGATTTGGAAACTGCGCAAGTACAAATTTTGACTTTGCGCTTCCTAACTAGCTCCGACTATACTCAAATCATGTCGAAAATTAAATTTTTACTCACTGATATCGATGACACTCTCACGGACGAAGGACTCTTGGGTCCAGAAGCCTACTCCTCTTTATGGAGTTTACATCGCGCCGGAATTCACGTGATTCCCATTACTGGACGTCCAGCCGGTTGGTGCGAAATGATCGCTCGTCAGTGGCCCGTCAGTGGCGTCGTCGGCGAAAATGGCGGATTTTATTTCCGTTATCACAACAAAAAAATGCTACGCCATTTTTTTTTCGATCAAAAAATACAAAAAGAAAACCGCGAAAAGCTCAATCATCTCGAAAAAGAAATCCTTACCAAAGTTCCGGGCTGTGCTTTAGCCAGCGATCAATTTTGCCGCTTAATGGATTTAGCCATCGATTTCTGTGAAGACGTCTCAGCCCTCCCAAAATCCGAAGTGCAAAAAATCGTGGAGATCTTTGAACAACATGGAGCTCAAGCCAAAGTTTCTTCTATCCACGTGAACGGCTGGTTTGGCACTTACGACAAACTCACGATGACGTTGACGATGCTGCAAAAAGAATTCGGCACAAGCCCTGAAAAGGCCAAGCAAGTCTGCGCCTTTAGCGGTGACTCTCCCAATGATGAGCCTATGTTCGGCTATTTTCCGCACTCTTACGCTGTTGCCAATATTCAAACTTTCTTAGGGGACCTGAAGCAGAAGCCCACGCATATCGCTCACTCTCGAGGCGGCCTTGGCTTTGCGGAAATTGCTAAGGGGATCTTGGAAGGCAACTGATCTGGTTGCTTGCACTGGGTCTGATTGCCGGTGATCTAGCGAGGAGCCATTCGCAACCCAGAACCATTGGGATTTAGATGGGGTCTGACAGTGTCAACACGGCTCATTTCAAGTCCTTTTCTGCTCGAATATACCGTGGGTTTAGAAGCCATTGGGTTTCGATAAAGATTTTGGATAAGTCCAGAATTAGATAGAGGATGCCAGTCATAGGTCCACAAGCTAATTGTATTGCTCTATAGGCACAAGATCCAGTCAAGCTGGCTTGTCTAGTTTCCGAAAAGTAAAGAGATGAAAAGTGTCAGAATTTGGTTGCTCATGATCAGTTTTTTGATTTTACATGAATATGTCTTTGCAGATTCATCGGCATCCTGTGGGATGGCTAATTGTTCCTCTTATAAGTCCCCTGACGTCTCAGCTAAAATTGCAGCTTGCGAGCTAACATTAGCAACTCATGATTGTGAATCTTTAGGATCAGACATTCAATTAAGAGACTGTAAAACTGAAGCTTACTGTTCTAATTTTTTGGATAATAGCTATATTGCCGGATGTGTATTTGGCGTAAAGGACTTTGCAGTTGGTATTATTACTTCACCCATTGAACTGGCGAGACAAATAAGAAAACAACTGGATTATGATTCGAGATATTCGAATTCTTATCTTTATCGTAGTTGTAAGCAAGCTGAGGATAAAGTAAATAGTGGCAGGTTGTCTGCGCAAGAACTTGATTGTCAACAGACTTTTTGGCGATCAGCTTGTCCAAGAACAATTCTAAATAGCTGCAAGGAAAGTTTACTTTTAGAATTTCCTGATATCAAAGCTTCTTATGGTTCTGGATACTCGCAAATATCCTACGATCAAGTTTATAAAGATACACACAAAAGATTAAATGCAATTAATTCAACAAAGCCCTCGCTAGCTAAGTTTCTAGAAGAGCATAGAGAACATCCCTTAGATGATATTGCAAATATTGTCAGGGAAAGTTTAAGAAAAGAATCTGCTTGCTTAAGTCCAAAAAGTTTTTCAAAAATTTCCTGTGATCGAATCCTAAATATAGTTTCTTTGCTTTCTGGAGGATATGCAGCTATTAAAAAAATAGGAAAGACTGCTGCTATTTCTTCAGAACTGACATCTCCTTCCACACTATCGAGTAAACTTGAGCGAATGGGATTAAAGAATAGTCATAATGGCAATCCTACAGTTAGATTGCCTCGAAAGGGCAAGTATCCAGAAAACATTCAACTCAGCCAAGATTCAATTTACTTTGAAGATGCAGTGATAAAACCAGGCCCTGATGCATCACTAAATGCGATTATAGCAGAGGTTGAACGTGCAGGTGGAGAAGTTAGAAGTATAGATAAACTTTCACTTGGGGTTTTACCAAGCACAAAAGTGGAAAACCTATCTTACTTTATTATTGATAAAAGTGGTAAGCCCATAATTGCTCTTGAAAAAGGAGCTGATGCTGCGACCATCGCGCACGAGTTAGATCATTTTCGCATGTGGCAAAGCTTTAAAGAAAAATTTATTAAAGAAGGGCTTTCTGAGAAAGAAGCTATAGCCAAAGCGAATAAAGTGATGACATCTTCCAGCCCTAAACTAATAAGAAGCGCCGAAGCTAGCGCTGTAGACGCAGAACTGCAACATAGAAATTTTTCTTTATTTAATTCGGACTTAACCAAGCGTATTGTATATCCTGAAAGAGCTGCCATTACCAAAACATATGAACAAGCGACTGATATTAAAAAAATTCCTAAAAAATATTTAGCGCAAGTTTATCAGCAAATGGATGCAGCTATTGCAAAGGCATTAACCATCAGGGAATTACGAATTTCAGAAATACAAATTCAAATAAGAAAGCCCAATATCACGCCTTCAGAATATAACCAGCTTAATATTAAGTTAACTGAACAATTTAATTACGATACTCTTGGGAAAGAAATGGGTTTCATTGATTCTTCAAAATCAATGAAACTCTTTAAAACTCGATTCCCTGAAGTGTTGAAAAGACAATCATCAAGTAATTCTAACTAATCGCCCATGACCATATTAAGCGAATTCAATTCCGGAAATTCCAGAAAACGGATTTATTTTGTCTGAACTCTGCCTTAAACTGAATCTAAGGATGGTCACTGCTTTGCAAACAAGAAAAGCGGCCCTGAAAGCCGCTTTTAAGGATGAGAGACTCCCTTTTTCAAAGGAGGATCCCATGAAGAAATATCACCACCTGATATCTCTTCGGCTATCTGGAAAAAATCTGCAGGTCTTGCTCTTCATTTTGTTGTTACTGTTGAGCTGCTGCAGTTAGGTTTTTTGATAGGTTCTATTAAGGGCTTGGTACTACCAAAGTCCTGGTAAGTGAGCGACCAGGCTATAAACTTGGAGTTGCGAGCAAGGACGAAGCTTTCGGGGCCACCTTTTTTATTCAGGACAACCATCTCGGTAACTGGCCGCACAGCTCAGGTATGCCCAAAAGTTCGACAGGTAAAATTTGGATGTCCAAATCATTACAGATTAATTTTAATTTTCAATCTGCTACTCTAGGCCGCCATTGAAAAAGCCTGCACTGTGGAGAATTTAATGATTCGCAAATATTTAGTTTTATTTCTTGTTACTCCGGTGATGATGAATATTGGATGCCAACCAAAGCCTTCGCCGACTGCGGGTCGTCCCCCCTCTCCCGTTAGCTTAGCTTTTGAAAAAGTTGAGCAGACATGTTTAAAGAGCCTAAAAGCCCATATGCTAAAGGGCGACTTTTCATTTCGTGAAGTTTCGAATCCTCAAATAAATGCGGAAATTAAAAATGTCATGGCAACTCTCATGATAGCGGGCGCTGATATAGAATACAGACTAAGCCATGATGTAAAAACTAACTTAACCACCTCCATCGAGGTCAATCATTCCAAGAAGAAGGAACAGGGGGATGTCGCCAAATATGAGATGCGTCTATCTGTTCCTGATAAAGACTCTGAATATTTATTTGCACTGAATTTGACTTATTCGGAAGATGCAGCTTCAGGAATTAATACAAGTTTAAATCAAAGGTATCGGATCGATTCAAATTGCCGTCCCCTTCTCATTGAAACTGAATATACAAAAACGACATTGGCAAATTTAAAAATTTCGGCGATTCATCTTGAGGAATTTGCAGATGGTAAAGCGGGCTCTTTCCATTCTTCGCAAGGAGAAACTTCTATTCCGTCCGACGGAATTCTAATGACCGCCGAATCTAGCTCAGACCTAAAAACCTGGGAAAGTCTTAACACATTCCTCTCTTTGCAAAAAAAAGACGCTATCTACTACTCAAGAACGCAATTCGCTCCTTACTTTATACAATCGAAGATTGATTTCGCTCCGGATACTGAGCACTTCGATCCAATACTAGGCCGACAAGCGAAATGCCATCAATTGATTATTCATATTGAGGGAATGGGAGATATTTTATCCTTGTTCTCAACAAATTCAAATTTCACCACCTCTCGCTTTGGCAATGGTGATGAAAATTGGACCGTTAACTCTGCCTTATTTGAAAGCGCAACTCTCTCTCGCTCAGCAAGCAATTCCAACAGAACATTCGAGATCAGTTCTGAGCTTCTTGCGGGAACACAGTCTCTCCGAGCTGAGTTTCTTACTAGCCGTGAGTTGAAATATCCAAATCTTGAAAGCTATTGGAAGGTGGAACACAAAGAGCAAGTCCCTGAGCCAGCCGATGGTCTCCCTTTCAAATATACTTTACTAAGCCAAAAAATCACGGCTCAAGATCAAGATTCAGACAATCTGATAATTGATCCAAAAGAGAAAAAACAAAATCCCGATTTACAAGAATCAGCAAACTTGCAAATTTCAATTGCACCAGTGCAAG
Source organism: Pseudobdellovibrionaceae bacterium (assembly GCA_036559425.1). Lineage (GTDB taxonomy): Bacteria > Bdellovibrionota > Bdellovibrionia > Bdellovibrionales > Bdellovibrionaceae > JACMRP01. The sequence continues at coordinate 10,864 of DATBTE010000123.1, forward strand.
CTATGGTCGCAAAATTGCAAAGCAATGGCCCCCTCAACAGATTGCAGATGGCCCGCCTTATTGGGAAAATGGTTACAGAAACCCTAACTTATGATTACGATTCTGTTAAAGAGTCCAGCATTCATGCACTGACTACGACGGAGGTCCTTGAGCGCAAAAAAGGCGTTTGCCAACACTTTGCAAATTTATTTGCTGTGCTTGCTCGCGGGGTCGGCATACCGGCACGGTTTATTACCGGATACTACTTATCGCCTCAAGGCGTGGGCGCCCATGCTTGGAACGAAATTGAAATCCGCTCTGGCGTTTGGATGCCCATCGAGCCGCAAAATTCCAACCTGAGTCTGAATCCAATGTTCTATTTTCCCCTAGTCACTGGCGGCTATATGGAAACAATGAAAGACGAAGACGCATTTCGAGACGGAAAGGCCATGCTGATAGAGTTCCATGCAAAGGCTTTGGAGAGCATACGATGATACACAAATCTTTAGCTTTATCTCTTATTTTCCCGCTCATGGTAAATGTGGGGTGCCAACCAAATTCTTCCCCTATCGCTGGCCGACCTCAGCCTCCGGCCAGCGCGACTTTAAAAAAAGTTGAACAGAGCTGTTTAAGGACTCTGAAGACCCGTATGGTTAAGAGCGACTTTTCATTTGTCGAGGTCTCAAATCCTCAACTGAATAATGAAGTTAAAAATATCATGACCCTACCGTTGATGCCGACCCCCGAAATCGAATACACACTCACCCAAGGTATACAAAAAAACTCTTTTACTTCCATGGGAGTCAGCCATTCAAAAAAAGCTAATGGCAATGTCTCCAGACAGGAGATAAGTCTTTCCGTTCCAGAAAAGGATGTTGGATATCTATATACACTCAATTTAACCTATTCGATAGAGGCTGCTGCTTCCGGCACCAACACAAGCTTGAACCAAAAATTCAAGATCGATTCAAATTGTCACTCTTCCCTTGCTGAAACCGACTTTACCAGAACGACTTTATCGGATTTTAAAATTTCAGCACTTCATCTAGAGGAATCCGCGGAGGAGAAAATGGACCCATTCCATTCTTCACGAGCTCAAACTGAGGTCCCGACCGACGGCGTTCTCTGGAGCGTAGAGCCTCTGAACGAAAAGTTAGCAACATGGAAAGATCTCAGTGCATTTCTTTCTTCACAAGAAAAAAATGTTCTTTACTTCTCCAGAATCCAAGAAGCACCCTATATCTTAAAAATGAGAATAGACCTAGCACCAGATGTCGAACACTTTGATCCTTTGGTTGGACATCAGGCTCAATTTCATCAATTGGCTGTGCACTTTAAAAGATTTGGCGACTCCATTTTATTCTACTCTACAAATTCTGAATTCAGATTTCGCCGTTTCGATAATGGCACAGAAAAGTGGATAGTAAATTCTGCGTTGTTTGAGAATGCAAGTTTCTGATATCCCTATTCCAGAAATTTGTTGATTTATTTTCGATGACCGACTTGAACGAACTGCCCCTCCGGGAAACGGATTTATTTTTCCTAAATTACCCTCAGCTAGCTCTAACATTGGACACTGCTTTGCAAACAGTAAAAGCGGCCCTGAAAGCCGCTTTTAAGGATGAGAGGCTCCCTTTCACAAAGGAGGCTCCCATGAAAAGATATCAACACGTGATATCTCTTCGGCTATCTGGAAAAAATCTGCAGGTCTTGCTCTTCATTTT
>DATBTE010000124.1:0-1501 GCA_036559425.1 Pseudobdellovibrionaceae bacterium
ACTTGCACCAACCAAAGGCGTCAATTCTGACATGATCAACTGCGCCACCGACGTAATGCTTCGCTGTCCCTGCATCATGCCTGAGAATTTTGCAAGGTTGGTTTTTAGCCAGTCTTGCTCATTATTTTTCTCAGTAGTGTCTTTTAAATTCGAGATCATCTGATTGATGTTATTTTTAAGTGCCGCTACTTCACCTTGAGCTTCGACCGCGATGGACCTGGTCAAATCTCCCATTGTCACTGCCGTCGAAACTTCTCCAATAGCTCGAACCTGAGATGTCAAATTTCCTGCGAGCTGATTCACATTGTCCGTCAAGTCTTTCCAGGTTCCAGCGGCCCCTGGAACCTTTGCTTGTCCACCCAATTTCCCTTCAATGCCCACCTCTCGAGCGACCGTGGTAACCTGGTCAGCAAATGTTCGCAAAGTATCGGTCATTGAGTTGATGGTCTCAGCCAGAGCCGCCACTTCCCCTTTGGCTTCAAGAACGAATTTTTGGTTTAGATCCCCGTTGGCCACCGCCGTCACAACTTTTACGATTCCTCGCACCTGAGTGGTTAAGTTTGACGCCATGAAGTTCACATTGTCTGTTAAGTCTTTCCAAGTTCCTGAAACTCCCTTCACTTCGGCCTGGCCACCCAACTTCCCTTCAGTTCCTACCTCTTTTGCGACCCGGGTCACTTCGGCTGCGAAGGAGTTCAGCTGATCCACCATGACGTTAATGGTGTTTTTTAACTCAAAGATTTCACCCTTGGCATCCACTGTGATCTTTTGCGACAAGTCTCCATTGGCCACCGCCGTTGTCACCTTCGCGATATTCCGAACCTGAGACGTTAGGTTACTGGCTAGACCATTCACATTATCCGTCAAATCCTTCCAAGTTCCCGAAACACCTTTCACTTCGGCCTGACCACCTAATTTTCCTTCAGTCCCCACGTCCTTTGCCACCCGAGTCACCTCTGCCGCAAAGGAGTTCAATTGATCCACCATGACGTTGATCGTATTTTTTAACTCCAGGATTTCACCCTTAGCATCCACCGTGATCTTTTGGGACAAATCCCCTTTGGCCACCGCCGTTGTTACTTTGGCGATATTTCGAACCTGGGCTGTCAAATTATTCGCAAGACCATTCACATTGTCCGTCAAATCTTTCCAAGTTCCTGAAACGCCTCTCACTTCAGCTTGTCCGCCCAATTTCCCTTCTGTTCCAACCTCTTTCGCTACCCGGGTCACCTCGGCGCCAAAGGAGTTCAGCTGATCCACCATTTTATTAATTACATCTTTAATTTGGAGGATTTCTCCACGCACTTCCACCGTGATCTTTTGAGTCAAATCACCATTTGCGATGGCGGTTGCAACCTTTGAAACGTCACGAAGTTGAACTGTCAGATTAGATCCCATGACATTTACGTTTTCGGTGAGGTCTTTCCATGTTCCAGACACGCCTTCAACGTCAGCCGCTTGCCCACCAAGTTTCCCTTCAGTGCCTACTTCGCGGGCCACG
>DATBTE010000125.1:0-9479 GCA_036559425.1 Pseudobdellovibrionaceae bacterium
GTTCTCGGATAGCGCGGATAGGAAGATCCATCCCCGACATCAAGCAAAGAGTTTCAAGACGCGAAAGGCATTCCCGGGGGCTATTCGCATGCGTCGTAGTCATTGATCCATCATGACCCGTGTTCATGGCTTGGAGCATATCAAGAGCTGCACCATCACGGCACTCGCCGACAATAATTCTGTCAGGGCGCATTCTCAGAGCGTTCTTAATAAGGTCTCGAATAGTGACGGCATTGGATCCTTCCATCGAAGGGGGACGGGTTTCTAGACGAACCACGTGTTCTTGTTGCAATTGCAACTCGGCCGCGTCCTCGACAGTAATGACTCGCTCATTCGAAGGAATAAATGATGAAAGCATGTTCAACAAAGATGTTTTACCTGAACCGGTACCGCCACTGATCACCACATTGAGTCCGTTTTCTACACAGATCCTTAAGAAGTCAATCATGGGTTTAGTGATACTGCCATATTCAGTATATTTCTCGGGAGTAATCCCGCCTTTTTTAAATTTACGAATGGTTAAGGCTGGGCCATCAATAGCAAGTGGCTCGATCACCGCATTTACGCGACTGCCATCCTTGAGGCGAGCATCGACATAAGGTGTGGACTCATTGATCTGGCGACCTAGAGGGCTCACGATTCTTTCAATGATACGACGAAGATGATCATTCGAAGTAAAGGTTACCGGACTCATGGTGATCTTTCCTAATTTTTCGATAAAGATTTTTTTATGTCCATTCACCATGATCTCGGTCACGTTTGGATCCGCCAAGAGATCTTCTAAGGGGCCTAATCCCAGGGCTTCTTCTAAAACTTCTTTAATAATACGAGACCGTTCATCTCGAGCTTGCTCCGGAGCTTCGCGATCCGTGATGAGGGTGATCTCACGACGGGTTTTTTCGCGAACTTCTTTTTCTTTATTTTCATCGCCCTTGGTATCCAGAAGAAGTTTTTTAAGATCCACGGTGCGGATTAACTCTGAGTGAATACGCAATTTCAGTTGTGTTCGCGAATCATATCCACTGGCTGTCCCGCTCGAGGGGGCCGATGTATTGCCCTCGGCTGTTGGCGCAGAGGATGGTTTTGGCCGAGAGAGTGATTTTAGTTTCTGGAGAACTCCTCCGCTGAGTCTACGAACCGCTTCGTAATAAGCAGAAGTGATGGCTGCTTTAGGTTGTCCGATGACAAAAGGTTGAAACTTCTGAATCGAGGCCATGGCTGTTATTTCATCCTGAGGTATGATCGCCAAGGGCGCTAGTTGCAACTGAGTGGCGATCGCTTGTGGCGAAAGTCCATTTGCTGAAGCTTTATTGATAATAAGCTGGAACATGTCCTTCGGAAATGTATTGGAAAGAAGTTCATTGATCAGACGCAAAGTCTGAGTCACCACCAAAATTTCAGGAGTGGTTACAATCATAATTGCCGTGGACTCTTGAAGTATGGCCCTTTGCAAGGGAGTGAAATCGGTTCCAATATCGACGATAATAAACTTAAACTGACGACTAAAGAACTCCAGTTGTTTCATGGCTAAGTCGGGTCCAATATTTAATGTCTCCTCAGGACCCCGAACAGCCCCCAGGTAAGCAAGCCCGCTCGCATGCATGGTCAAAAGAGAATTCATATTTTGCGCATTTACAGAGCTTGTCATTGAAGCGAGTTCTTTAAGTGTTTTATTGGGTTTCAAACCTAGAATGACGTTTTGATCCCCAACGCTCTTGCTATCGCCATCAATTAAAAGTACTTGAGTACGGAGTTCGGCCATAAGGGCAAAAGCAAAATTCGCGGCGAAAACACTTTTTCCCACGCCCCCTTTACCACCGACCACTGCTATAAGATTACAACCCGGATTTAATGCCAAAAGAGTCCTCCGTAATACCTATCGGAGGAAAGGCGGCAAAGGGCAAGTCTAGAAGTATGGGCTCAAAGTCCGCTTAATCCCGTAAGCGGAATTTTTTCTTGATCTGCTCAGCTCCAGAGCTTGCGGATGTTTTAATGACTGGAGTCACAAAAACCACGAATTGACTCTGATTGCGTTGAAAGTTTTTAGAAGCATAAAGACTGATAATTGGATTTTTCACATCACTCGGCATGCGATTGTATCCCGTAGAAGACGCATTCCGTATCAGACCACCGATAGCGGCACTTTGCCGATCACGAATAACCACAGTTGATTGAATCGAATTTGAGCTGGTAATTGGAGCACCGTTTTGGCCTGAGCCCAAAAGATTGCTTAAAGCAAAATCCATATCCATATGCACGCTGCCGGATTTTTCGCCCAAAATGACAGGAGTTACTGCAGATTTAATACCCACTTCAGCAAAGGCAGTTCCTGGCTGGCCATCTTTACCGATCACAGAATACGGCATATTTGTAAGTTGTTTAATTTCGCCTTTTTTGCCATCTTGAATGATCAAACTGGTGCTTTCTAGAATGCGCGCATGTCCGTGCTCTTTTGCCCAGGTAAGTTTTGGCAAGAGATTAGAGACCACTCCCGTGAGTGTACTCACAACTCCACCGGCGCCACTAGAGCCCGTTTGAAATTGCAATTGAGAGCCATCATCTAACTGAGGAGTGAACTGAAATTTAAATGCTTTAGAGTAATCTTTATTGAGTTCCACATAATGCACTACAAGTTGAATCATCTTGGAGGGTGGAGCCGGAGCCTGTTCCTTGATGGTAATCAAGTTAATGACGCCGTCATTTGCGGGTTTGCGTTTTTTGATAACGCCCTTTTCTTCCGCAGCCTCAATGACAATATCTGGAACATAAGTCTTTGCAATAATCTCTGCGCGCTTATATTCCTCTTCATTATTGGCGTAGCCTTGCAAAATAAACTTGTCATTGACCGCGCGAACTTCGATTTCAGGATTATTAATATCACGTGAAATGAATTCTGCGATTTTCTTCTGAGCCAATGGACTTAAGGTGACCAGAGAAGAAGCTTGGTCGCCAAATTGTTGAATGACGTTATAAATACGGCTGAGATCACGTGGCAAAAGAATTTGACCATCCACGACGACCTTATTATTCACTACTTTAATTGTGATGCCTTCAATATCACCCAGAAGTGCGCGAATTTCTTTTACAACTTTATCAAGCTTACTTTTCTTGACATCAATGCGGAACTCAGCAACCACTTTTCCGGTTTTTTTATCGTGAATAGTCATGGTCGCAAAACCTTCGGCTTTCGGGGTCATGCGCAGAACATTCAATTCTTTAGAATGAGCCGCGGTTACAATGCGACGGAAGTCTCCTTTGAACTCAATATTTTCAGGCAAGGGCGGAAGTTTTTCATCTTGCTCAATACCTAAAGTAAGATTGACGAAAGTGCGAGAACGAAATTTAGTTTCTTCCGCTTGTTCGTCATCTTCAGCGAAGGCATAGTTACAGGATAGTACGAGGAACAGCCCCAACAAGTATTTGCACTTCATACATTCCCCCTAAGTCAGCAAATTCAATTCAGCGAAATCAGTTCTCAAATTTACAAAGTCTTAAAGCCATGCTTCTTTTGCGGTAAAGTCGGTGCCGTTCTCGGCGCCGGGGCCATCATCACTGGCGGAGCAACAGGAGCGGTGGGCATTGCATCCATGGAGATCATCGGTTTTCCTAAAACACTCTCCGCACTTGAAGTAGGTAGTCGCGGTGGGATCGTGCGATCATTTGGATTTCTCAACGTTAAATAAATATTGCCCGGTGCCGTTGATAGTATATAAACCAGATCCTGAGCCTCTTTCTGGGTCGCCTCTATTGTTATTGTACTATATTTTGTGTCTCCTGTGAGAGCAATTTGACTTAAAGATTTACCACTGGAGTCCAATTCAAATACACGTGGAATATTGTTCATAATGTTTACACCTGTGGCTAAAACTACGACATCCTGGAGGAGTGTTTGTACTTCTCTTTTTTGATTAATGCCTTTTCCAGTGTCTACAGCGGCTAAAATGTCTATACGGTCACCTGGGCGTATCAGTTTAGCTACGCCTCGCACTTCATCCACCGGAATGGTGAGGGCTCGTTTGCTGGGTGCGATTTGTAATGAGATTCCGGTATCTGGTCCCGGAGTTAAAAGACTGTTTTTTACAATGATCTGACCTTTTTTAATGGGTACAGCGGCAACGTTACCTACAATCTCGTCTGGATTTGAAACAGCATCGGCATCGACGAATTCACTGGGACGATCAATAGTTGTCAGCATAGTATCGTAAACTGTGCGCATTTCCGCGATGTCTTCCTTGGCCACAACGACGGTTTTTAAGGAGCCGTATTTTTTATTATATTCAGCGCGCTTTTCTTGAGACCAGCTGTAAAGCAAGATCGCGGCAATGGCTCCGGCACCTATTGATACCCAAAGATTTCTTGTTTCATTTGATCCCATACGCTTATCCCCTTACTTTGGTCCGCATTTTGAGTTCAAGCAGATTCCATATTGTGGTCGCACCCATATCGGAGTTACGCCACCATTGTTGCCAGTAAAACGTACACCATCCACGATAGTATAAAGTTGTTTATTATGAAGGTCTTTTGAACCAGCCGTATCTAGCTGAGCTAAGAAATCGATAGGTCGACCTGTAGCGATGAAGTGTGTTTTGTCTCCCTTGTTGTTACTACTAACAGTTGCATGAATGCGCATATTCTGCGATCCAAAGCTGACGTTGTCTTCAGCAGAAACACCATCACGAAGATAGACCAGATTAGAACGATGTCTGAAAGTTTCGAAGGCGTAATTTCGTGCAGCCATAGAATTCAAAATGCCGGTATGAATCGCCCCAAAGAAGCCTAATGAAAAATTAAAAAGGATGACGATAATAATCATGATGGGAATGATTTCCATCACAGCCATGCCTTGATTATTTCGCAGTTGTCTCGCTGGAGTTAACATCCGTTATCCTCCATCGGAACATATTCTTGCTCTGAATTGGCGCCGGCAACTTTACCAAAGCGCTTATCGAGATTTAGGATCGCTTTATATCTATCATTCTTGATCTGATCGCGGCACTCTTTAGCGGAGGGTTCACGAATCATCAATCCTGTTAAAAAGGCCCTGAAGCCATTTCCGTTAGGATCGGTAGGTCCAAGCATGGGTATTTTTAAGTTCAAGATTTTTGCCTCAAAGCTCAGGCGGATTCCGACTTGGGGAACGCCTTTAACACCGCTAATTTCTTTAGGATAACGCTCTGAGAAATCTTTGCCTGTTGCTCCGGCACCCCGTATTTCTAGATTACTTATTTCAAACCAGCCATTACTAAAAAGAGGTCTCAAGACTTTGTTCTTTTGCAAGGTAGCAAACTTAGCTTTAGCCGCTTTTTCTTGATCCTCTTGGGTTTTTTGTGCGGCTGCGTGAGCACGGCTTACTGAGTAAGCAATATATTGTCCGACTTCGACCATAGAGAGTGTAAAGGTCAGGGAGAAAAAAACAACACAGAGCCCGGAGGCAATGACGAGGGAAAAAAGGAAATCCGCTGAAAGAAAGCCTTTCGAATTATGTTGTAAATCTTTAAGTATTACTAAAGGACTTTTTTGAGCATCCTTCATAGCACCCTCTATTTTGGATCCACACTTAAGCTGCGATCTATTTGGTTAGGATGGTTTTTTGCCGCTTTATCTGCGGCTTCCCAACTGCCACTTTCTATCATTCCGGCGACTTTTTCCCACGGCCCAGCAACGAGATTACCTAGCACATTGGCGTCCTTTAACAGACGAAGCCCAGTAAATAAAAGGCCGATGGAAAGAACCATCAGCAATACGGCTTCGACCACAAATTGACCGTGTTCATTTTTAAGAAGGCTTGTTCGAGGGTTTTTTTTCATACTCGGGCCTTCCTAAGGTTATGGCTGCTCAGGATCCCAAGCATTTTTTTCGCCGTTGGGTTTGAAATCATCTCCTGTAATAAGCTGTTTTTCGACCCGCATAGCGAGGATTGGCCCTGATTTTTCAAAAGCATCTTTGGGCGCTTGTGTGAAAAATTTCAGTCCAATAAAAAATACTGCAAAAAGCAGAAGAATGTATTCCACCGTCATAAAGAACCTCTTAGTAAGGCTAACTCATTCTCCCTTAAAATTTGTAATACTGCCACTCAGTTCACTGAGTTTACCATCTAGAGATTTTTTAATTTGCTCTTTAAACAGTATAACTATGGCCACAACAACGACTAAGAGTAGAATATACTCCGTTGCTCCTTGGCCAGATCGATTTTTCAGTAATTTTTTAGAGAATGATTTGAACATCTTCATAGTGTTCCCCCTTAGGCTGACTATCGGCTAATTTTGGGATTTCCTGAAGAGGCTCTGGATTTTTTTAATTAAAACTGCGAGAAACTCGGGCTGTCTCAAAGAGAGACAGCCTTCAAGATTTCTAGTAAAGAACTACCGACTTAAGTCTTTTAGCTGCCAGACTTATTGACGGGAAAAAGTTACCAATTTAGAATCTTATTAAGATAGCTAATTATTAATTCTGCCCAGGGGAGGTAAAAGAATGTCTGGCCAACTTGTAATTCTTTACGTTGTTTGTGTTGTTGCTCTATTTTTCGTAAACGTTGCTGTTAGTTAAATCAGCTCTTCTTAGTTCTTAAGATGGTAAATATCTGGGTAGTTACGTCCCAGTTCTTCTGAATCCATTCCGTATCCCACCACATAGCGATCATCGATGGTTTTGCCAATATAATCAGCTTTAATAGGAAGCTCGCGACGAGCGGGCTTATCCAAAAGAGTGACGATTTTCAAAGATGCCGGCGCAGAGGCAAATAGACGGTTTCGTAAAAAGCTCAAGGTGCGACCGGTATCGATGATTTCTTCAACGATAAGGACATGCTTTCCAGCGATATTCAGAGAAATGTCTTTCACAATCTTAATGGCTCCGCCTTTTTCAACGGCTTTTACATAGACAAAGTCCACTTGCTGCGGAAGGCGGAGCTTTCTCATTAAATCCGCCGTGAAATGGACCGAGCCACGGAGTGGACAAATAAAAATGACTTCTTTGCCCTCGTAGTCATATTCGATTTGTTTGGCAAGTTGCTCTACAAGCTCATCAATTTCAGAGCGGGTGATGAAAGGAACCATGTCATTTTTAATTTGTCCCATATTCTCTGCCTTTATAGTTCGATGGAGGTAATGCCTGCAGCTTGAGCCATTTTTAAATAGCGCAAAGCCTCAGGATGTTGGGGGTCTCGCATTAGGATATTCTCCCACTGCTCTGTCGCCTCAGCAATATTGTTTGAATTATAATAAATAACCCCAAGCTTTAGGCGAGCCGGAATAAAGTGGGGATATTCACGGATTAAAGCACGTAGATCTTTGATCGCTCGGTCGGTTTGACCAACTTGAACATAAACTTCCGCAATACGCATGGAGATTTCAGACTTACGCGTGGAAAGCTTTTTAGCCTTCAAAAGCTGGTCCAGTGCTTCGTTGTATCTTTTGTATTGGAAATAAAGATCAGCGATTTCTTCATGTTTTGCAGAAAGCTTTTCGTCGATAAAGGGATCATTTTTACCATTCTTCTTTTCAAGCTGATCTTGGGCTTCGACAAAGACTTGCTTGCCCTCGTCATATTTTCCTAGATCATTCAGAATAATGGAAAGACCGACGCTGGCATCCGTGTAAGTAGGGTCAATTTCTAGAGCGCGTTTGAAAGTCTTAATCGCTTTACTAAACTGGCCCTTGTCATAATAAATCGTCGCTAGCATTTGATAGACTTCAGGATTGCGCGTATTTTGCAAAAGCATTTGCTGTAAAATAGGTTCTGATAATTTGTAATTGCCGTCGATAAAGGATTCACGCGCTTCGGCAAGCATGTCCTCATTTAATGATTTCATAGCTTGATTTCCCTTTGAGCCTGCTCCGCTTCGGAAGACTTGGGGTATTTAGTTACAAGTTCAGCGAGATATTTTTTTGCCTTAAAGAAATCACCAATTTTATTCGCGGAAACCGCAGCCCCATAGTACGCTTTTTCGTCAAAACCAAGGTTTTTATATTTGAAAATAAGGGATTCGTAACGAGGCAGAGCGCTATCAAACATTTCACGTTTGAAATAGAAATTAGCTATATATTCCTCTTTCCCGGCCAGCATCTTTAAAGTCGCAAGCTTTTTTTCTGCGGCTTCGTTAATGTATTGGGAAGTGGGAAAGCGTTTCATCAACTCATCAAAAGTGGTCACGACTTCTTGAGCGACACTGAGATCACGATCCAAGCTTGATGGGAGCTGGTTGTAATAGCTCATGCCGATCCGAAAAACGACATAATCAATTTGCGGATGTTTGGGGTGCATCTCTCGAAAAGTTTGATAACTTACTTGGGACTCTGGGTAAGACTCTTGTTTATAGTAGACATCTGCGATCGCGAGTTCTGCCTTTGTAGCAAAGTTGCTATAGGGGAATTTGTTTTTTACCTCAGTATAACGGCGTACAGCTTCTTCATAGCGTTCGTCTTTATCAAACTCCTCCGCGATTGAAAAGGCTCCTTCTGGCGTATCACTTTTCTTGTCTATTGTTGAACAAGCCATGAGGCTTAAGAGAAGGAATTGGCCCACTAATAAAGGGGCTGATAAATTAACAAATAGAATACGAAAAGATTTGAGCGTTTGCATCATAGGCCCTCAGTTTAACTAGGGGCCTTTGGTCGAGTCAAAAGGCATTTTTGCTGGAAGTGCTCATTACGCTATCTTTTTTGACCCACCCAGTAAGGCCCCCCGGATAGGTGACTTGAATCCAGTCATTTGCAACATTTTTAACGATCACCTCAAAACCGGCGTAGAGATCAAAAAGCCCATTTTGTCCTTCTCCTGGAGCGGATTGTACACTTACTTTGTCAGTAATGACGGTCGCCCTGGGAATGGTCAGGTCATAAATTTTCAAGGCGGTGAAGAAACCTGAGAGCGTCAATCCAAGGGTTAGCATCAAACCAATAAGGGGTGTGCTTGGGGGAGCCAATTCTAACTCAAACGCTTTGCGACAGCGCCCTAAATAGCGGAGCCAAATAAAACAGCTGGTGAAAAGCAAAAGGGAGGTTAAGAAGTGCAGGGCATTTATAGAAACAGAGTTTAAAATCGATGAACGTAAACGTTCATAGGTCCCAATTTGATGCGGGATATCTTTAACTTCAAGCTGGGAAAAAACAAATTTCAATGCTGCTTCGGCCACTGTTTGGGAGGGATCAATAAAGAGTGCTCGACGAAGCATGGCAATTGACAGGCCTTTTTTTTGAACTTGAAAATAGCTAAGTCCTAAGTCTGTAAGAACGGTCACGTTCTCCGGATGGAGGTTCAGGGCCTTTTCGAAATTCAAGACAGCATCTTCAAACTTTTTTTCCTGATAACTTTTTGTGCCGCGGCTAAAATACTCTTCGAAACTGAGCTTTAATCCAGAATCCTCAGAAGAACGGAATGTTTTATTTTGATAAACCACTGGGCTTTTGTCTTGGGGCGTTTGCGTCGTAGCTGCAGACGTAGGTTCAGGCTCGGATTCAGCGCCTTGAACGAGTGGCAAA
>DATBTE010000126.1:0-1619 GCA_036559425.1 Pseudobdellovibrionaceae bacterium
CATTGCTCCATGTGCGATTGCTTCAACAAATCAATAGCGGCTTCCACCTCCATGCTGTTGGCGGCAACAGATGCGGAGAAAGAAAATCCAACGGCGACGGCCAAAATAAAAAACAACTGTTTGTGCAACACAGCCTTCTGGTGAAACACAGGATCTTGCAAATCTTTACTGCGTGGAATGATAAACACTTTGGGTTCGGCATTTTTATATTTCATAGTGGTTTCCCTTACTTCAACATTAAAGCTGAGTTGAGCAGCTTGTCTGCTCAAACGAACTTATGCCCTTTGGGTATAAGGATTTTTTCATGATCGCCTGCCCGGATTGGCTAGCGGCTTACGATGATGACTTGCCCGCTGGGCGATGGCAGTTCACCACGGCAATTGGCGGCCTTTAAAATTAAGAAAACTGCCGCTGTTTTCCAAATCAAAACTTTCATTAAGTTCCGCATCCTTTTCAACTGGGTGTGGCGCATTGTATTTGCCCATGTGGGTTTTAACCCAATTTGGATGCCAAATCAACACAGCGACTTGCTGTCGATAGAGTCAAAAGGATGTGCTAACGACAGATCGTAGCTTCGAAGTCCCGGATTCCGCTACGCTTCATCCAGGCACTTGCTGTATCAAAAAGTAGGCTGATTTCGCGAAGCAAACCACCATCACACGCACAACACCCAAAACAACAATCGACCATAAAAAATCCCCACTTGGAAATAATCGAGCGATGATCATATTTCGAGGCTTCGTTCGTGGTGGATTGTCTGACAGCGAATCCACCTTACAGCGTTAGCTTGATGCGTATGAGTTGCAAACCCCGTCCCGCTCAGATGTTTTTTATACATCACCTTTAAATGCATCTAACAATTTTTTCGGATCTAACTTTAGTGGCCCCAGTTTAATTTCACCTAGGCTTATTGCGCCGCCAAACATTTCAATGTCTTTAGAATTCTTCATGCTTTGAATCAAAAGTATCTTTTTCTCTTTTTCATGAAGGTTTTCTTTTAAAGAGGCAATAGATAATTCCTTCATTTCTATAACAGCGTCTTTCATTTGAATCTGATTCTTAAAGTTTTCAACTTGGCTAAAAAGCATTTGAAGAAGATATTTATCTTCAACTGAGGCTGACACCGCTTGTGCAGGTAAGTATTCGATATATGGCAACGATAGGTACTGATAGAATAATTGTTCTATTTTAATTAAAAGTTCTGGCGCTTCCTTTGGCGAAACGATTAACGATGTTTGATGTCTATTATTTTCAGCCGATACATCAGCATCTATCCCCAAGTTAAGAAGAAACTCTCCAAACCAGACCAAATATTGAGTACAAATAGACTCGTATTCTTTGGGAAAATTAAATACTTTCACGAATATATTTTCTGAACCGGCTCTTGCAAGTTTCACTACCAATGATTGATATTCTTTCTTTGCCGCATGAATTACCTCATCAATTCTATGCAAGACTATCCCATCGAGCACAAAGAAAATAATATCAAGAGATGCCCAGCCTTCTTCCATATTTATTTCGGCTTTAAACCCAATATTAGACATTTCATTCTTGTAGCACTCCAAAAACTCCTGAATAGTAAATGGCTGATTCCATTCTTCCCAAGAAAACGTAATAGA
>DATBTE010000127.1:0-2394 GCA_036559425.1 Pseudobdellovibrionaceae bacterium
ACTAATTATGTGGATCAAGCCCGTCGGAAATTGATTTCCCAATGCCCGCATGGAGAGATTTCGGGGATCAGCACTCAGTATTCCACCAGTCTCGGTTTTTTTTCTTGGACTCATAAGGTCCTGATGCAAGGGCTATGCACCAAGGCGGTCGCTGACTCCAATCGAGCCATTCATAGATAGAGCCAGAAGAAGATTTTCCTTCTGAAGACGAATAGTTGACCAATTTCAACCTCCAAGCTTCAGCCACAGCCAGTCCACAAAATCTGGTACAGAAAGAACATCAACGCTATTCTGAATTGATGAGTGCGAAGAGTGGGTCACCATCATAAGATGAGCCTGAGGAAACTCTTCTTTAAAGGCCATCAGCCCAGAAAAATCTTTTGAACGTGGCTGAAGCGATGATTTTACCTCTATGGCATAGATTTTTTTATTAACAACCAAGACAAAATCAACTTCAAGTTGAGTTTGAGTACGCCAAAAATAGAGATCAATTTGCTTTTGATAGTTATAGCTTTTAAAGGCTGACAGTTCACAAAATCAATAAACCGTGAAAAATTTAAAAAGTTTTTTACCAGAGCTTCTTCTTTTATTTCCCTCTGTAAATACAAATGAACATAATCTTTTAAATCGAGCTCTGGTTCAGGGCTTGTAATGATACTTGGAAGTAAACCTGTTGAAAGGGCGTCGGTCCATTGAAATCCCTGTTCTTTAAGTTCGAACAAGGTGAGAGGTTTCATGTGAATTTCCGAAGCTCTGCCCCCTAATAAGTTAATGCCTACTTTTTTTAACTTTCGAGCACTGCTTCCCGTGAGGATAAATCTTGTCTGCTTCTTTTCTTCAATTATTTTGTGAATTTCATTGAGAAGTTCCGGCATTTTTTGAATTTCATCAATAATCACAATATTTTTTTTTAGATAAGTGGTTTTCCCGGTCATCCTGGGACCAAATAAAAAAAGACTCTTCCTGCTAATGATTTTTTCTAAGGTTAAAATGCGGCTTACCATGGAGTCTATGACCAGGTTATAGGCTAAAACACTGTTTTACGGAGAATTTAAAAAGTAATCGACGATCAGGCTGGAAGCATCGGGACCCCGTGGTCCGAGAGGATTGATAAGCTTGGAACCGCTCCATTCATGATTCATTCCTAAGACCAGAATGCCATGACCCTTTATTTGATTGTTTTGATGAAAGGTTTGATGAATGTAGCCATAGTGACCGAATGTGGGGGAGATTTCTTCGGACGTCGATTTCGTATTTGAAAAATAATCCTCTTTTAGGAGGGAAAAATGAAGGGGACTTATCACTTGGTCGTGGCTTCCTTGGATCAAAAACATTTTTCCTTTGTAGTTAGAGGGAGAGCAAGTGGTATTTCTTTTGTGCCAAGGCAAGGGACCGGTTTGAGTGATTAAAAGTGATTCTTGCCAGGTGGAAGCAAGTCCATAACCTATTCCTGAATGGATGGCGGCTCCACGAAAGACAGTGGGATAACAACTGGTTAATACACTCACGAGAGAAGCTCCCCCTGACATACCGAGTACAAAGACTTTATTCTCATCGATATCGTGGGTTTTTAATAGCTCTTGAATCTTATTCACAAGAATGATGGCATCGCCACCTCCTGGACTTTGAGCCTCTTTGGAATAAAAATCAAAACATCCTTTTGAATCTTCTTTGGATGTGGGCTCCGGATAAAAAACATAAAATCCATGTTTTTCACCGAATTCTGACATTCGTGTTCTGCCTTCGCTATCTTCAGCTTTACCCATGCATCCGTGTAAAGCTACAAAAAGGGGAGCATGAATCTGAGGATGGGAGGGGATAAATAGTTTTTCCGTGGCGACGGCCATTGTTTGGAAACCACTCAACATGAAACTCATAAGACTGAAAGTTCTAAAAATAATACTTTTTCTCAAAGTCTTCCCCCCTGGTATTCATTTTCATTACCTAGGTTTCGGTCGAGCCGACCTTAATCTGGAGGGGAGTTATGGAAATTATTTACGTCTTCGACAGTTCCATTATTGTTTTGGAAAAACTGCGGAAGTTTTAGACGAAATTTTCATTGCACCACGATAATATCCGCATTGGACTTCATGTCCCGGCATGTTAGCCCTGTCGTTTCATGGTTCACAATTTTTCATTGCTTTTTATAAGCTTATTTTTGTTAGCTGGCTGTTCGGGAAGTCAGGGTGATTCTTTACCTCTGATTATTCCGACTATCTATTACAAACCAATTATTTATAAAGCCAAAGAGAACTGCGCTAGCTCCGATCTTAAAGATATGATCGATGAAAATGATAAGGTTCTGATTTCCTTATGCAAGAATTCTTACGACAACTGCCTCTTGCAGGGGTCCTGTTTTGTCGTGGAGGGCGAGAAAACGCGAGCCTTCAATGT
>DATBTE010000128.1:0-1660 GCA_036559425.1 Pseudobdellovibrionaceae bacterium
TAAAAATGCCGAAAGTGTGAGATTCGGAAAGCGAAAATCTTTTTCTCATTCAATAATTCATCAAGATGGTCATAATCATAAAGCTCCCCAGTGACGGGATGATCTTCTGAAAATAGAACAAAGCTGGTATCTTTTTTAAGACTATTCACCCAAACCTCGGGATCGACCACAGCTAAATGGCTCATAGCTTGAACACTGAAAACTTCTTTGTAAAAATAAGGAAGCAACGAATCGAAATAGGACGTCTGCCCTTTAACAACACCGAGACTGCGTTTGTGAGAAAAAAACTGAGCGGTTCCCTGAGCTGTTTCAAAAACTGCATGAGCCATTCCCTTATAAATCCTCGCGGAATTACCGGCGGGCAAAGAAAAATCAATCTTCAATTGATCATTCAATCTTTCCCATTCTTCCAATGGGATGAGAGCTAATTTCATAAACAAAGGGTAAATCAGCTGTGACCGCTTGTCTAGAGAACAAGGATATGTAGCGTAAGTAAAGGGGCAGGTATCATGAAATATCGTTTTACATTATAATTTGAAATTCTATGGAGCACTTTAGACCAAGGTCTTAATTCGATTTTGCAATGGACCCTCAAGAGAAGGCCGAGATAGAATAAAAACCTGAGTTATAACTTTGAACTACCAGGAGGACCATCCGTATGAACCGACTCTTAATTTGCATGTTTACAATTATTATGGGATCCATCATTTCACATCCAGCCCACGCTCTTTTCGATGCGCGACTCACATATGGGCTTCTTGCTTCTAAACCTGATATGACTGCCCTGTTTCCGGGCCAAGCCACTGTGCCCGCGATCGCTCCAACTTATGGTCTGGGTGCGGATGTGATCGTTTCTCCACCCCTTTTTCCCCTTGGTTTCGGTTTACGCTATGAAAATATGGGTGTCAGCGCCAGCAGTGGGAGCCTGGAATTTAAAGCGAATTACACTCGCACGGCAGTGCTCATAAATTATCGCATTATTGATACTTTACTGTTTTTGGGACCTATCTTCAGCTATGGACTTTCTCACTCTGGAAGCGTTAAAGCGATCAATGGCGGCACCGAGATTGCAAACTTCAGCTCTAGCAAAATCTCTTCCTATAGTGTCGGTCTAGAAGCCGGCGCCAAACTCATTGGCTTCAATATTGGTGCCGAAGCGGGTATTCAGGATTTCCGCTGGAAGGACGCTCAAGACAGCACCAACACTCTGGCTACTCAAGATCTTAACTTGTCTGGTTCCTACATGAAAGTACTGGTAGGTTTCGGTATTTAATTTATTTCGATCCAAATAAATATAAAACAGGATTAAACTAAAAAAAGATTGGAAGCCCAATCTTTTTTTAGTTTATCACCTCATGGTCAAGGCAGTATTTCGTTAGAGATCGACCCTTCGGCTTTTAAGAGACCCACTTTTGTCTTTGCTCCACCACGGAATTTAAAGATATTTCCATTTTTGCCCACCACTCGATGGCAAGGAATCCATACACAGATCGGATTTTGGCCGACTGCCGTGCCCACCGCCCGTACTGCTTTGGGTTTTTTAATTTTTTGAGCCACTTGAGAATAGGTTACGGTGACGCCCTTGGGGATATTAATAAGTTCAAGCCACACTTTCATCTGAAATTCAGTGCCCTGAAGCTTGAGCTTGTGCTTTTTCTTC
>DATBTE010000129.1:0-6518 GCA_036559425.1 Pseudobdellovibrionaceae bacterium
AAATCAAACTTTTTCCGATCTCGTCAGCGATTTGGATCAAACTTCGAATGGGCATCATCATCATAGTGACACCTCCGCCAAAAAGTCCTTCACTAATGAGACTTGGGATTTCTTCAATTCATCAGGAGTTCCGAGGGCAACAATTTCACCTTTATCTAAAACAACAATGCGATCGGCAATACTGAGAGCGCATTGCATATCGTGACTTACCACTAGAGAAGTGGTCCGTAGGTCACGCGAAAGATCAAAAATAAGCTGATTGACGGCATTTGTGGTAATTGGATCGAGACCTGTCGTGGGCTCATCAAAAAGTAAGATTCTAGGTTCTAAGGCCACGGTTCTGGCAAGACTGACCCGCTTTTGCATCCCATAAGAAATCTGGACAGGTTTTTTGTATTCAATACCACTCAGATGAACCAGACTGAGGGCCTTTTTAACTTTATGAATGATCACTTCTTCGTCCAACTGATAGTGACGACGCAAACCAAATGCCACGTTCTCATAAATTGTTAAGGAATCAAAAAGCGCTGGATGCTGAAAAACCATTCCGCATTTTTTACGAATGGGTAAATATTCTTCTTCGCTGAGTTGACTCACTTCTTTTCCATCAATCCAGATTTCACCCTCATCCGGACGTAAAAGGCCCACAAGATTTTTTAAGAGGACTGACTTGCCGGTGCCTGATGTGCCCAAAATAAATAGGATTTCCCCTTCACGGATATCAAGGTTCAGGCCTTTTAGAACGGTTCGGTCTCCGAACCGTTTAACGAGATTCTTAAATTGGATCATTCCAACATGATATAGAGGCCGTTGCCTAAAATCTATTTTTAGTAATTAAGCCCCTTAGCTATGGACTTCAGTCAAGGGCCCCTTGAGAGAGCCTCGTATAAATTGCTGAACCCGAGGATCAGGATGTTTCTTTGTCTCTTCGGGAGTACCGGTGACAATTAACTCTTGTTCTATGACCAAGGCCATACGATTTGCAAGTTGATAAGCACGATTCACGTCGTTAGTAATTGCAACCACAGTTGATTTGTTTTTTCTCTGTAAGTCTAAAATCAGTTCAATAATTTTTTTTGAAGTGATCGGATCCAAGCCTGCTGTGGGGTCATCATAAAAAATAATCTCGGGATTCAGAGCTAATGCTCTAGCAATACCCAAGCGCTTTTGCATGCCTCCGCTGATTTCATCCGGATAAAGAAACTTTGCATGAGCGATTCCCACAGCCTCAAGGAAATCATCCACTTTTGTTTGGATCTGTTCCGGGCTAAGGTCGGTAGTTTCCCTCAGAGGAAACGCGATGTTTTCACCACAAGTGAGAGAATCAAAAAGCGCATTCTTTTGGAAAAGCATACCTAATTTTTTAAGCGTTTCAAAGCGCTCATTGTCGCCCAGCGTTGACCAGTCTTGTTGATTAATGAAAACTTTGCCATTCCGAGGAGTTATCAAACCTGCCATGGTTTTCAAGAGAGTGGTTTTGCCGTGACCACTAGGGCCCATTAATACAAAAACTTCTCCCGCAGGAATTTCGACAGAGACATTTTTTAAAATAGTTTGCGAGTCGAAGCTCACTTCAATCCCTTGTAGTTTCAAAGACATAAATGCGATGACTCACCTCACTCGGACTTGTCTGAATACTCGATTTAAGATTGAATAAGCCCCTGAAAGCAATCTAATTTTTAATTACTTATTCATTCTTAATCTAAGGAGACATCATGGCTCATAAAAGAAATAAAATCGCCGTTATTGGTGCTGGTTTCGTAGGTTCAACAACTGCTCATTGGGCGGCTCAAAAAGAGTTGGGCGATGTTATTGTTCTGGATATTAATGAGGGCACCGCTATTGGTAAATCCCTGGATTTAGCTCAAGCTGCTCCAATCGAATTATTTGATTCCCGTATCAAGGGAACTAGCAAATACGAAGATATCGCAGACTCTGATGTGGTGATCGTGACCGCAGGGATGCCCCGTAAACCAGGTATGAGCCGCGATGAACTCGTGGGAATCAATGCAAAGATCGTTAAAGATGTTTGTGATGGCATTAAAAAATATGCTCCTAATTCCTTTGTCATCGTGGTGTGCAATCCAATGGACGTTATGGCGGTTTACGCAAAACAAATGTTAGGTTTCCCTCGTGAGCGCATTGTGGGTATGGGCGGTTGTTTGGATTCAGCTCGATTCCGCGCCTTCATTGCTGAAGAATTAAATGTTTCCGTAAAAGATGTAACTGGTATCGTGCTAGGTAATCATGGAGACGCGATGGTCCCCATGGTTCGCATGGCTTCCGTCAGTGGTGTTCCGTTAATGGATTTAATGCCTGCTGAAAAAATTGCCGCTATCGTGGCTCGCACCAAAACAGCCGGTGCCGAAATCGGTGGCCACTTGAAAACTGGCTCGGCATTCTATGCTCCTTCTCGTGGAGCGGTTGAGATGGCGGAAGCGGTTTTGAAAGATCAAAAACGTATTCTTCCAGTCGCTGTTGAGCTCAATGGTGAGTTTGGTGTCACTGATAAGTTGATGGTCGGTGTTCTTGCTCGGCTTGGCGGCAAAGGCATGGAAGGTATTATTGATATTAAAATGAATGCGGATGAAAAAGCAGAATTCGATAAATCTGTAGAAGCCGTTCGCACTCTTGTTTCCGCTCTTAAAAACGTACAGTAATTAATTGAAAGGCTCCTATAAATGAATATTCATGAGTATCAGGCGAAAGAAGTCTTGAGAAAATTCGGTGTGGCGACTTTAAAAGGTAAAGTTGCTCATTCCCCTGAAGAAGCAATCGCAGCAGCTAAAGAAATGGGTGGAACTCTTTGGGTCGTAAAAGCTCAAATCCATGCTGGCGGCCGCGGTAAGGGCGGCGGTGTTAAAATTGCAAAAAACTTGGACGATGTCGGCGAACTGACAAAGAAAATGATCGGTATGACTTTGGTAACTCACCAAACCGGCCCTGAAGGCAAGGTGGTCCAAAAGGTTTTCATTGAACAAGGCTGGAATATTGCAAAAGAATACTATGTGGCTTGCTTAATTGACCGCGCGACAGGAAGGGCTGCAATGATGGCTTCTTCTGAAGGCGGAATGGATATCGAAGAAGTTGCGGAGCACAATCCAAATGCAATTAAAAAAGTAGCTATCGATCCAACAATTGGCTTGGCTCCTTTCCAAGCTCGTGAATTGGCCTTCCAAATTGGCATGGCACCAGAGCATGTGAATAAAGCCGTGAAATTCTTTACAGGTCTTTACAATGCCTTCGTCACTACGGATTGCTCTATTGCTGAGATCAACCCGCTGGTAGTTACCAAAGAAGGTGAAGTTCTTTGCTTGGATGCAAAAATGAATTTCGATTCGAATGCTCTGTACAGACATCAAGATATTGTCGAGATGCGCGATTTAAATGAAGAAGAACCTTCGGAAATTGAGGCTTCTAAATACGATCTAGCGTTCATTAAACTCGATGGAAACATCGGTTGTTTGGTCAATGGCGCTGGTTTAGCGATGGCGACTTTGGATATTATCAAACTTCATGGAGCAGAACCTGCAAACTTCTTAGACGTTGGCGGCGGCGCTAATAAAGAGAAAGTAACAGCGGCTTTCAAAATTATTCTTAAGGATCCAAATGTAAAAGGGATCTTAGTGAATATTTTCGGTGGTATCATGAAATGTGACATTATCGCTGAGGGTGTCATCTCTGCTTCCAAGGAATTGGGACTCAAAGTTCCTCTCGTTGTCCGCTTAGAAGGTACCAATGTGGAGCTTGGTAAGAAAATGCTGAGAGAAAGCGGATTAAACATTACTCCTGCTGACAACCTCACAGATGCGGCTAAAAAGATCGTTGCTGCGGTAAAAGGATAATTAAGATGGCAATTCTAATCGATAAAAATACAAAAGTTATTTGCCAAGGCTTCACAGGAGCTCAAGGAACCTTCCATTCTGAACAAGCTCTGGCTTATGGCACCAAAATGGTTGGTGGAGTAACTCCCGGTAAAGGTGGGACCACCCATATTGGTCTTCCTGTATTCAATACTGTGAAAGAAGCCAAGGCGGCCACTGGTTGCAATGCTTCGGTGATCTTTGTCCCTCCTCCCTTTGCCGCAGATTCCATCATGGAAGCTGTGGACGCGGACTTGGATTTAGTAATCTGTATTACAGAGGGCATTCCAGTTCTCGATATGGTAAAAGTAAAAAAATTCATGCAGGGCAAACGCACTCGCCTGATCGGTCCTAACTGCCCAGGTGTTATCACCCCTGGCGCATGTAAGATCGGGATTATGCCTGGATCTATTCACAAGCCAGGTCGCATCGGCGTTCTTTCTCGCTCAGGCACGTTGACCTATGAGGCTGTGGGACAATTGACAGCTTTGGGTCTTGGTCAATCCACCGCAGTCGGTATCGGTGGCGATCCTGTCAACGGAACAAACTTTATCGATATGCTGAAACTCTTCAATGAAGACCCAGATACAGATGCGGTGATCATGATTGGTGAAATTGGCGGAACGGCAGAAGAAGAAGCTGCTGAATACATTAAAAAGTATTTCAAAAAACCTGTAGCGGCTTTCATTGCAGGCGCGGCTGCTCCAGCAGGAAAACGCATGGGCCATGCGGGCGCGATCATCAGTGGCGGCAAAGGAACTGCAGAGGCCAAATTCGCAGCCCTTGAGGCCGCAGGTTGCAAAATTTCAAGAAGTCCAGCAGATATGGGCACTACTTTGAAATCTATGCTTAAATAATTTGGTATTCTTTAGAAAGAAAAAACCCACGCTATCGAAGCGTGGGTTTTTTTATTGAATAAATCTATAAAATTAATGTTCTGTATTTTTTGCCTTCAAATAATTTGATGAGCATCCCCCAAATAGAGGGCCGGCTTTAGCTTCATAAGGATAAACTATCTCACTCATTCCATCAGAGCCATTTTGATTTAAGGTTAGCTCCTGAAGAACTTTACCGTCTTTACCTACAAGTTCAAACTTTCCAGGGCCTTTTATTTGAAAGGAAACGTTTTTAATCACTTCTGGTTTTTCGCCCATATTACTTGTAGCAAGAGTTTGCTGGGCCATGCTGTAGACTGTAGTAATAAACGGCTCAGTGAACGAACATTTTATGACGTCAGCCAAAGCGAAGCTAGAAAACGTCATGGTCGCAAAGATAAGGAGCATGTTTTTTGTCATTTTGTTTCTCCAGGTTTATGGTATTGTGTTTAGAGGGGCATAACATACAGTTAAATGTTCTTTCATGCTTTATGAAAAATGTTACCTTGGAATATTTCCCAGAAGCGTCTAGAAGTTTAACAGTTAATTATAGATGAAGCCCGATTAGGTCAAATCAAGGTTTCCTTTAATTGTCTCAAAACAACACGCCCCTGGAAGAAAATCCCTGCCTCTGTATATTGCGGCACTCCTTCCCCCTTGCTAAACTTAAAGAATGACCGATAAATTCTAAAAGGGGCCTATGAAAAAAATCTCTACTCTATTTGCTGGTCTTATTCTATCTCTGGGTTCCTCTTTGTGCCGGGCAACCCTGGGTGAGGTTATTAATTCCCCCTCCACGACTCTTTCTACTAATAATTCTTCTCAAAAAATTTCGACCTCTGGAAAATTCATAACTCATGAGTATGAAAAAGATGGCAATACAATTCGTGAATACGCCTCTGAATCAGGGGTCGTCTTTGCTGTAAGTTGGCGAGGCATTTCAAAGCCAGACTTAAACACGCTTTTTGGCTCTTATTTCAATGAGTATAAGCAAGCATTGGATGAAGTACCTAAGCAATATGGGGTAAAAACTATCTCCATGAAAACTGCAAAAATGATGGTTCGACGGGGAGGCCGCATGCGTGACCCAAGGGGCTTTGCCTATATTCCTTCGATGGTGCCGGAGGGCGTAAACATAGAAGGCTTACCATGAACACGCGCGTTCTAATACTGAGCCTTTTTTCCATAATATCCTTATTGGCTTATAACAACTGCGCCAAGAAAGGTTTTGAAGCCGTAGATTCTGCAGTAACCACGACAACCGGCGGCTCTGACAGCGAACCTCTTCCCATTATCGGAAATGAAGCCAACGTAATGAAACTCACTGTGGGTTGCAGCTATATTAATCAACCTTGTGTGAGCGTGACTATCTGCGAACCTGGAACTTCTAACTGCCAAACGATTGATAAAATTCTCCTTGATACAGGAAGCTATGGGCTTCGCGTATTTTCAAGCCTAGTGAATATAAATCTCCCTCAAAAAACTATTAGTGGAGGGGATCTCGCAGAGTGCATCTCTTATG
This sequence comes from Pseudobdellovibrionaceae bacterium, assembly GCA_036559425.1. Lineage (GTDB taxonomy): Bacteria > Bdellovibrionota > Bdellovibrionia > Bdellovibrionales > Bdellovibrionaceae > JACMRP01. The sequence goes on from DATBTE010000129.1 coordinate 6,261, forward strand.
CTGATGGTAGTTCAAACTGGGGGCCGATTAAAACTGCGGATGTTGTTTTAGGCTCGTTAAAGGCTCCAGGCATCCCTATTCAGACAATTGACTCTACTTATGCCACTCTTCCCAGTGATTGCACAAAACCAGACACAAACCCCTCAACGGCCGGTTATAATGGGATTCTCGGTGTTGGGATTTTTACAGAAGATTGCGGTGCTGGTTGTGCAACTGTTCAAAACAATCGCATTTATTTCGCATGCAATATAAGTACCT
>DATBTE010000130.1:0-8342 GCA_036559425.1 Pseudobdellovibrionaceae bacterium
TATTGCTATTTCCCTCAACTAGTTTTTTATTTTCACTGGTAAATTTGAAATTTATTTTGTTAATTTCAATGCTGAAGGTGTAGGGGTTTTCCACTTCGATTTCTGATCTGAATTTAATAGCAAAAGGAGTGACCCCATCAGGGAGTATGCTTACAATTTTAGCTTTTGGTTTTTCCCTGATGATTTGCAGGTAAGAACAAGAGATAAAAGTACAAAAAGAAAAACAGATAAAAAATATTTTAGATAATAGATTCATGAATCCCCTTGTGTCGGTGAGCAAGACTGTTAATAGACTACAATACAAAAGAAAAATTTCGAAATTATTTCTATCAATAAAGCCAGCCAAAAGCGTCGGTGACTGTTGCTAAATTACAGGCGGAAAGAAATACTGCCAAAAAGTGAGATCGCATAAAATACCTATTATGGAAAAATGAGCTGTAGATGTCTGAAATTTTTGAGGAAGGCGGAATATGGAACCAGAGAAGTCGAAAAAGCGAAGAGCGAAAAAATTAAGGCAAAACGAGACCCAGGAGATTCTGACTCCAGAGTTTGATGAGCTTACGGATCAGGAGTTGGTTCTACGCGATCAGGAAATAGCTCTGCATTCTCCGCAGGAAAGTGATTATACCACTCTGGAACCTCCAAGTGGTTCAGAACCCGAAAAATCATTTTACACGCTCACAGATAAGGATCTTCTTGAGGAGGTTGTTGAATTGCTAGATCGGCATCCGGAGATTGATGCGACTGAAATTAAAGTTCAAGTGGAGAAAGGGGAAGTCATTCTGACCGGGGGTGTGCCGGAGGAGAAAATGAAGTTATTATCCGCTGAAGTGATAAAGTTACTTCCTGGGGTGAAAGTCGTCAGCAATCAGCTAAGGCTTCTCAATCCATAAGGTTTATTTTGTACCGGAAGCAGTTTTTTCGTGTGCCGTTGGAGTTGGTGTCTAAGAAGTTTACACATCTGACTTTACAATCATGAACTTATTTTAGAGCTTAGAAAATTTTAGAAAATATTTTCAAATCTAATATATAAAGGTTTCCACAAATTGCAAAATTCTATTGAAGGAGCCTTTATGAAAAAATCCCTTTATTCTGCCTTGCTTTTAATTGGAATTTCCCTTGTGCCCTTATGTGGCTTTGCAGGGTTTGATATGAATGCAGTTAAGGATTTGTATCAGCCGACCCAGCGCTCAAGGCTTTACTCAAAAGATCCGGCTTATACCCCTAACTATCGTTTTGGGATTAAATATACATTCATGCCTTACCAGGATCCCGATATGCATGAGGCCATCGACACGAACAATCCACTTTTGAATCCAGCCTATGACTCCTATAATTTGATTGTTATTGTTAATAAGTTTGACCGCCGCGATCAGTGGGGCCGCGCTCAAACCATGAGAGTTTATAAGCGCAATGTAAAAGAAAACGATGGTTTGATATATTATTGGTATGTTTCCACAGGTATGGACGGTTTCGGAACTAACGCGGGATATTTCGTTCCGCAATCATTTTCTTCAAGACACTGGTCCAGTCAATATGATGCTCCCATGCGTTCCTCCGTGTTTTTTCTTGGCGGAAAAGCGCTTCATGCTTCCATCGATTCCGACTCTTTAAAAGCCCTTGGCACTCCTTATTCCCATGGCTGCGTTCATGTTGAAGACAATAGGGCAGAAGAACTTTTCCATCTCATTGGTCACAGCGGCTATGGCTCGGTGGATCTTATTGACCAAAAAACGGGAAAGCTAAAGTTAGAAAACGGGCGAGCCATAAAAGTACAAGCGACTAAAACTCTCATTATAGTACATTAAGTCTAAAACGAAATTCTCTGAGCCATCATCGTGAGGGTTCAGAGATCTTATTTTGAAACGCTCCCTTAAATGCTTGGTCGGCTTTTTAAGGTATATGCATTCTTTTTTTGAAGCAATCCAATTTTGATTCAAATATAAATAAATTATCATTCATAAGCATTTAATTCGGGAATTTTAATAGTTTCTCGATATACTGAGAACGCATAAACCGCGCCTTTTCGTTCCGGGGGGAAAATGAAAAAAATCTGGTTGAGGTGGTTGCTGCTGTGCCTTTTGGGAGCGGGACCAATGTCAATTCTGTTTCAAAATTGTGGACCTGCGAAGCTCACCCAAAAAAACTCAAAGGAGTCTTATACAAGTTTAGGGAGCGATGGCAACCCTACACCTACACCTACGCCTACGCCTACGCCTACGCCTACACCTACGCCTACGCCTACACCTACGCCTACGCCTACGCCTACGCCTACGCCTACGCCTACGCCTACGCCTACGCCTACGCCGGCACCGACACCGACTCCTGCCCCAGGGATTTCGATTAATGTGGGGGGCACCTCAGTGGGGAATTTTGTAGTCGATCAATATTTCTCTGGAGGCATGACCTACGCAAATGTGTCGGGTGCCATCAATGTGGATACAAGTGGTGTTTTATATCAGGCTCCGCAGGCGGTCTATCATTGTGAGCGATACGGAAATTTTTCTTACACGATTCCAGGTTTAACCCCCGGCGTAGCCTACGAGGTCCGTCTCCATTTTGTAGAAGGATACTGGCAAGCGGTGGGTCAGAGGATCTTTAATGTGTCAATAAATGGCACCAAGGTTCTTTCAAATTTCGATATTTTTGCCACTGCAGGGAGCATGAACAAAGCCGTACTTCAGACGTTCCTGATGGCTCCAAGTTCGGATGGGACCATGCTTATTAACTTCACCTCAATTATAGACAATGCCAAAGTTGATGGGATTGAGGTTCTATTAAAACACTAATTCATACGGCCATTAAATATCTGTGTTCAACAATGGAATCTTCTGGGAGAGTTCGGTAGTCAGGAGAAGTGGGTAAGGATGATGAGTCATGGATCAACGAAGGAAAAAGATAAACATCGTCAGTATAGGCAATCGCTGGGTGATCAAGTCAGCACAATTGAGCAGGAAGCCCGCATGTTGCTTCCGGGAATACAAACCTTATTTGGATTTCAGCTCATCTCAGTTTTTAATCCGGGTTTTAAAGCGAGTCTTTCTGAGGAAGAGCAAATCATACATCTGATAGCGCTTTTACTAGTAGCTATTTCAGCGGTGTTAGTGGTGGCGCCGGCGGCTTATCATCGCCAGGCAAAGCATCAAATCTCAGAACATTTTATAGAACTTTCCAGTAATTTTTTAGCCTGGTCCATGGCCCCTGTGGCTCTGGGCACTTGCTTGGATATTTATTTAGTGACGAGGGTTATTTTGGTTTCTCATTTATATAGTTTTATAATTACGCTGACGATTTTTACTTTTTATGCTTGGACTTGGTTTGTTCTGCCGAAACGGCGCGCGAAAAAAATTAGATTTTTGCCAACCCATGAACTGAACGAAGAAAAAAAATCTCACATTTAGCCGCCTCCCATGTGTTATTTTGAAACGAGTTGATCAGAAAACTACCTAAATTTGTTTGACCGAATTAAACTGAGGCAATGAGAAAACTGACAAGTCGAATGGGTTCTATTTTAAAATTGTCGCTTTGTATCCTTATGGTCATTAACTCCCAAGTTCATGCTTATTCTCCAAAGGCGCCAGTGCTTGAAGATGATTTGGACGCAAGATCCACTCTTGTCCGCGAACGCCTTTTAATTGAATATGCAGAAATTAAAAGCGCTTCCCAGTTTATAGAGAAATTTGCACCTCAGAGGCCGGCTGCCGAGAAGGTGGAACTGTTAAAGCGTCTTTCAAAACTGAAAAGACTTCCCAAGTTAGAGGCCATTGCAAATGGTCTGAGGCTCACTCAGGATTCGATGTCTTTTGATATGGACCTGCAGTCCATATCAAAACGACGTTTTCTTATCAACGGTCAAGTCTTCACATTCTCACCAAATCATTCTTGGGTGATTCAATCGGAAATTTTATGGGATAAACTCCAACATCCGCGAAAGTCAAGCTACAGTCTTTTTTCACTTTTAATTCCAGAAGCCCATGGGGTTGTTATGCAAACCATTATGGCGTTTGGATATACAGTGATTCTTATGGGCTTAGTGAATACAGCTATTGGTCATTATGGAAATGATGGCTTTAATGTCTTGGATTGGGAAGTTTGCGAAAGGGTAAGGAAATCCAATAACGGCGAATTTCCGAGGAATCCTAGATTCTGTAAGGACTATAGAAGAGAGGTGGAAGAGCAGGCGAAGAAGATGCCTGGCGCTAATGCGGTTCAAGTCGCGCTGACGGATGCTGGCTCAAAAAGTGAAAAATATTCGACTAGTAATGAAACGTGTCCTGATCAGAACAAGGATCAGCATTACAATGGAACTGTGACCATCGTTTCTAAGGAGGAACCCACTCAAAGAAATAAGGATGTTAAAAACGAGGTCGTGAAATCAAACGAAGGGTTGAAGCTAGTAAGAGTTTACGCTGAAGTGGATGGGACACGATTGAAGAGTGCTAGTGTCTATCATGATGACCTTGTTAAGGGTGAAAGTAAATCGAAGTTGCTTGCAACCTATGTCGTTGATGGTAACTCCGTTTTAGAAGAAATCGTGATACCAGCGAGTTCAAAAATAAATTCGAAGTTAAGTAAAGAGAAGCTAACGACCAGAATTAGCGCATCAGCTGATCTTAAGGATAAGCCGGATTTGCAGGCTCAACAGGCGTTTTTTCAAGGCTTGTTTTCAAACTTAGGAGATCGTCTTAAATTTTGTAAAATGCAAAAAGAAAATAAAGAGGCAAAAGAAGCCGTTAAAAAAGTAGAAAAAGGGCCCCGTGAATCGGCAGGCACTCCCACCGGTGGTAACACAGGACATTGGTAAATTTAGATGTGAAGAAGAGTGGAAAAGCCTTGATCATTAATAAAAATTCTCATCAAATGTCCAAAATATTTAAGTTTATCCATGGTTTGGCCAGATTAAAAAATAAAAATTAACTTTCTGAACAGCCAATAAAGGCTACATCCGAAGGACTAGATGAAGTTATGTGCATATGTCAGATCCCTTTTAATGTTTTGCGTAATATTTTTGTTGGGCGCCATGAGCTATGCTCATGAGATGAAGGTAATGACCTTCAATATTCGTTGTGGTTCTTGTGAGGACTCTTCCAGCATTAATCACTGGAGTAAAAGAAAATCTCTTGTGAGGGAGCTTATTAAGAGTCAGGCGCCGGATATTATTGGTCTTCAAGAGGCTGAACAGTTTCAAATAAAAGATTTAGCTAATTTGTTGGGTGACTATGATTGGATTGGTGTGGGGCGTGACGATGGAAAGGAGGCTGGTGAGGCCACAGTGATTTTCTTTCGCAAAAGTCGGTTCTCGCTTCTCACTCAAAAGACTCTTTGGCTTTCTGACACGCCGGAAGTAGTCTCACGTGGGTGGGATGGAAAACTCAATCGAACGGTGACGATTTTAAAACTTAAGGACAATAATTCTAATGGACGAGAGTTTTATTTCTACAACACGCATCTTGACCACGTTGGACAGCAGGCTAGAGCCGAGGGATTGCAACTCATAGTAAGGTTGATGAATTCGGGCTCTGAAAATTTGCCTCTCATTTTGACAGGGGACTTCAATTTTACCCGCGACTTTTGGGCTTACAATATTATTGCTTCCCGATTGCTAGATGCTCAGTTTATTTCTCAATCTCCTCCCGAGGGCGGCAATCAGACATTTAATGGATTCGGCAGTTCGACAGATCCAAATAATAAAATCGATTACATTTTTGTGAGCGATTCATGGAATGTTATTTCTCATCGAATCAGTACTCAACTTTACGAGGGACGTTATCCTTCTGATCATTTCCCTGTAGAAGCGCGCCTCACTCTCAAATAATTTATTGAGGGGCTTACCGGAATCTTAAGCTCTTTTTCAGGCAAAATTCCTAATTTTCTTGGGAGACTCCTGGTTTGTATCCTTTTTTTGAAATTTTGATGGCTTTTTAAGCACTTATCATACAAATAAAGAGACTTTGGTAGTTGACGTGCGAAAGGCTGAGGCCTATATTGGCGCTTCATTCAAATATCTCTTTTGTCGCGGGGTGGAGCAGTCTGGTAGCTCGTCGGGCTCATAACCCGAAGGTCGTAGGTTCAAATCCTGCCCCCGCAACCAATTCTTCCGAATTGGAGTTCAATAAAATCAAAGGCTTAGGCCAATTTCTCCGGAACCTCAGGTTCCACCGGTTCACAGCAAAAAATCAGATCAGAAAAATAAAATCAAGCGATCCATACTCCCCGGCGGGTGAGCAGGAGGCAGACGCACGTCCTCTTTATGGGATACGTGTGCCGTGAAAAGCGACCGCAAATATTGTAGGGTCAGCTCGACAAAATATATAGGAGTTAAGTTTATGAAGGAAATCTTAGAAACCTTGAAAAAGGCTTGTGGCGTTTATCTTGGAGAAGGAATCAATCACGAAGGCCAACCTTTTACAGGCCGTCTTAGCTTAGAACCGCTTCTCGCCGGTCGCGGCTTTCAAATTCAGTTCTCCGCAACTGGAAAAGACGGAAAGCTCTATCACCAAGAGGCATCCACTATTGCGCCGGCAATGACCGAGAAGTTGACCCTATGGAATTTTAATACAAATATTCCGGGCCTTGTTCCTCATGAACTACGGTCAGCAATAGCGAAGCCTAGCGCGATCAGCTCCCTCGTCTTTGGATTTAACTCCCCTCAGGACGACAAAGCATTTCGAGAAGAAGTCGCTCTTGATATTTGGGATAGCAATTCAATCTCTTACACTTATTCATGGGGAATGCCTGGTGGCGAGTTCAAGGAACGCTCTGGAGTTCGCATGGTCAAACAAACTGAAAAACCATGAATACGTCGATTGAAACTTTTCTTCAAGATTTTCATAAAAAACATCCGGGTTGCACTCCGGCTGCATTTTCAAATGGATTCACCAAGGACCATAAAACATCTTATGATATGGTTGCCTCCGTACTCGCCCCATCAAGCGAAAACCAAGCAATCGTTTTAGATCTGGCTTGCGGCGATGGAGTCCTACTTCAAAGGATTTCTACGGCCGGATATAAAAATCTCAACTTGATCGGCGTGGATATGAGTGTTGGCGAGCTCGAAGCCGCTCGCACAAGACTTAGCTCGGCAAAAGTCAAACTCTTGGAAGCCAAGGCGCAATCCCTTCCACTACCAGATAACTCAGTCGACTTTGTCCTCTGCCATATGGCCTTTATGTTGATGGATGGAATTGAAAATGTTGTTTCTGAAATCCATCGTGTCCTCAAACCTGGCGGAACCTTCTCCGCGGTTGTTGGCGGAAAGTACGAGAAAGCTCCGGCGATGGACGCCTTCCTTCAATTGTTGGATGAGGCCCTCAAAGAAGAGAGTCAATCTTGGCTTTCAAACCTTGGCGACAAGAGGACACGAAGTGAAGACGGTCTGCGGTCTCTCTTTACGAAAGATCGATTTGTCCAGTCAGGCACCGTTCAGGACTTCTCGATTCGCTTTCATGATCGACCAGAAAATCTCATGGATTTTTTCATGCTCATGTACGATGTGGCCGCATTGTCACCAGCACGCCAAGTTAAACTTGGCGGCGACCTATTATTAAAACTCGAATCGCTCAGTGATGAGATGGGAAAAATGCACCACTCTATGGGGTTGCGCCAAATCATCTTTTGCAAGGGGGATAGTTAAGTCATGAGGACACCTGACCATCTCAAGATTAAGGAAACTTGTCGTCTTGCGATACTGCCGCTGATGACAAAGCACGGCCTGGGATCGCCGATCAATATTCTGGTTGACGAGACTGGCTGGGTGAACCCGTGCTTCTTTGTAAATGATAAATTTGTTTTTCGGTTTAATGCGCGGGATCCTGAGCTGCCAAAATATCAGCGAGAAAAATTTGCCTTCGATCTTCTTAAAACTTCGACGGTCCCGGTTCCTCAAAAGGTCATATTGGACGAAACTAAAACATCGGCCCCATTCGATGTTCTCATCACGGAAATGATTCCCGGAGAGAACTTAGAAACTGCTTGGCCAAAATTAAATACTGAACAACGGGAAAATCTAGCTGAAAATGCGGGAAAACTGTTGAAACAAATGACCACAATGCAGTTGCCACTCTTTGGTGAACTGGCCTCTACGGGTCCGTTTCCGAAGACCGAAACATGGGTAAGCTATCTTCAAGCGAAACTTTCATTCCATTTAGGCGAGGCCCTTAGTCTCGAAATCTTCGATCGCAAGGTTATTGAGAAATTTTGGAACACTTTTAATAAGCACGTCTCTGCACTCTCGGAAGTCAGCATCCCTCGCCTTGTCCATGTCGATTTCCACTTTGGAAATCTTTTATTTGTTGGCGATCAGATTACAGGAGTTGTCGATTTTGAGTGGGCTTTTGCGGGAG
>DATBTE010000131.1:0-2190 GCA_036559425.1 Pseudobdellovibrionaceae bacterium
CGGCCTCTTTCCACGAAAAGACCTATCCATTTAGTGCTAAAAAGCACAGGAAGTTCTTTCTTTAATCCTGGCAATCGACATCTTGAAAAGATTTTAAGAGATCATGCTCAAAGGTATTCCATTAAGCTCTACGCTCTCACCCTCAACTGGAGCCATATTCATTTACTCATCAAGCTTCCCACTCGAGGAAGCTACTTGGCTTTTATTAGAACGGTCACCGCTGCGATGATTAAATATCTTTCAAAGCAAAAAGGAAAAAGCCTTAAAGGGATCTTTGACCTTCGCCCTTTTACACGGATTCTCAGTTGGGGCCGGGACTTTCAAAATGCTTTTGATTATCAGAAACTCAATGAGCTTGAAGGTTGGGGAGTTATTTGCAGGAAAAAGAAATCCCCCCAGAAACAAAAGGAAAGCAGTTAGCAACTGTTTTTTGTTTTTCAGCCCCCTGTGCCTGATTGGAGGGTGAAATCCTTCACACCAGTGGCTTTTTATAGTATCCTAGCATAGGATTCTCTGAATAGAGGAAAAGTTAAATGCCCCCACAGCCTCAACTCTCTTTATGTGTTCCTCTGTGCTCTGAAAAAGAGCTTATTCAGGAATTTCATGAAAATCTAAGTCATTTTTTTCAAAGAATTCCTTTAGTCTATGAAGTGCTCTTTGCTGTGAATCCAGGTCAAAGCGAAAGCCTGTTCCTATTGCAAAAGCTGATTGAAAAAAATCCTCAGTACCGCATCCTGGAAAATAAGAAAAATTTTAAAAATAAATTCAGTCGAGCGCAAAACATTCAGATGTTGTGCGCAAATGCCAGAGGAAGCATTTTGATTCCCATCGATCTTGATCTAGTCGTTCCTCTCAGTGAAATATTTAAAATCCTTGAAGCTTTTTTCTCCGACACTGAACTTGAAGTTGTTTTTGGAAACCGCTTCAAGGCCAAGAAAAATATCGAAAACCAAAACCTCGAACAAGACAGACTCGAAAAATTTTTTATGGAAATTCTTAAAGAAAAAACTCCCTGGAAATTTGCCGACCCCTTTTGCCCGATGTTGGGACTGCGTCGGACCAGCTTTGAAAAGATTGAAAAAGAACTCAAGAGTTCAGGCTGGCATTGGAACCACGAAGTTCAAAGACTTGTCCAAAGCAAGGGACTCAAATCTCAAGAGATTCCCTTGTATGTGGGAGTTCGTGGGCGTTTAAAGATTCCCAAATCCGAGATCTTCCATTTATTGAACTTCGTTCTGTTCAGGATTTGAAGCAATTAATTTTTGCAATAAATCTTTGGCCGCTGCCACTTCTTTTTGGACCTGGCTTTCTTGCTTATAAACACCCAGCATGTCTTCTGGCGCAAAGCTCATAACTTGAAAAATCTCGTATTGCTTTTTCACAGCCTCCCCATGATCGCGGCGAAGGCTTGGCGAAAGGCGCTCTAGCATTCTGTCCAATTCAAGACCTGAGGCTTCTTGCCCCGAAATGACTCCTAAAACCAGATTAAAGATATTCATCATCTCAGAGCCGATTCCCCGATAGTCGTTCTTTCTAAGCAGAGTCTCTAGCTTTTGATAGCGCTTATTCACGAGTTCCCTTAAATTTTGACGGCGACGTCCCCAGCCGAGCTCGACCTTTGATCTCCATACTAACAATAAAATCACAAAAGCATAGATCCCGCCCCAAAAGGAGGATTGAGAAGCGATATTGAACTTACTGGGTTCTTCCCACGTCAGAATTAAATCCGGTAAAACATGGCCACTTAAAGAGTTCGCTTTCGCAGGTGCTTGTGGGGTTGCTGCCACATTGCCCGAGCCCCCTATATTTCCCGAAGGGGCATTGGGGTTCGGATCCACGCGCAAGGTCAATTCCTGAGTCTGACGAAGGACATATTTTTTAGCTTGAGGATCAAAAGTTCCCACGCTGATCACGGGAATTTTTAGCTCCCCTTCCTGACGAGGGATCAAAAGAATTTCAAATTCTTTAAAACTGCGACCATTCTTGAAAAACTTTGCCTCCGATTTGGTATCGTAAACTTCCACAGTCTTTGGCCATTCAATAGCTGGTAACTCAATCAGCTTCGCATTGCCCAAACCTTCAAAACGCACTTTAAGGCTGAAGGGTTGATTTACTAAAATCGTCTGTCCGTCGACATTGGCTTGAACGTCAAACTGTCCCACCGCCCCTGAGAAATTAGCGGGACGTCCT
>DATBTE010000132.1:0-10291 GCA_036559425.1 Pseudobdellovibrionaceae bacterium
TCATTGAACTTAGCTTCGACGTATCCGTTCTTTTCAAGTTTTTCCATGATCTTATAAGCTGAGTACTGAGTCGAGTTAGGCTTGACGCAAGCTTCATAAATTACGGAAGTTGGAGCGATCTTCCACTTCCAGATGAACTCAAGAATTTGTTGGTCTCTTTTGGTTAGATAAAAAGGCCGACCTGCCTTTGACTTATGACCTCGGCGTGTTTGACTGCGTTGATATTCCATAGATACCTCTCATAAAAAATTGAAATTTATTGGAAGAGGTATGTTTGCACCTCTTCTTGTTTTGGTCCGACTTTCCAAATAGCCCGGCCCTTAATGTCGGGATCAATCATGGTTGCGCGGTTGTTGCCAATAGCAGCAGTGCTCCCGGCCACGTTGGGCTGGGCGAAGCACAGCACTCCAGGTAAATTATTTTTGACAGTGGTATCCAGTCCCTGAGCGCTTGGGTATTGGGTGCAGATCACAAGATGCATTCCAGCGGACCTGGCTTGACGGGTGAGCCGATTTAAAGCGGCTCTCGCTTCGTCAGCTAAGCCTTTGGAAAGATCTTTTCCTTTGGCGTAGACCTCAGCGATCTCGTCAATCACTATGTACATTCGGCGAAGTTTTTCCTGGCGCGTGGGATCACCTTTGCCGGACTTCTTGGTCACTGAAATCCTCTTTCTCAAATACTCGTCAAAGTTGACTGCACCTAATTCTGAAAGCTCTTTCAATCGTGCGTCCATGGTCGTTGCTAAGGACACTATATGTTTCGTGTTTGCTTCCTTATTTGAGAATACATGGATGCGGTCATGGGCGCCGCCAAAGCTTGAAAGAAGTGATAGACCTTCGGCGGACTCCTTGTAATCAAGGAAGTGGACTTCGCAATTTTCGTTATTTTCAACTAATACTCTGGACAGAGTTTTCAAAAAATTGGTTTTACCGCAATTGGTTTCGCCAGCGACGAGCATGTGAGGGAGCCTATGCAGATTCACAATGATAGGTCCTCCATAGGACACACCAATAGGAATATCACCCTCTGGGAACTTGAGATCCGTCGGGAATGGATAGGATCGCAGCATGGGTTTTAGCGAGTAGATTATTTCAATCCGGCTTCGGTCCTCTTCGTAATAATTCATTTTGATGATACTGATGTTGAGATTTGTGGCGATCATCTCTTTAACGGCAATCCATTTGTCTATGGGCTGTCCGTTATTTTTGATTTTAAGACGCCTTACATAATCGTCGACGGCGATGTCATCAATCAGTGACGGAAACTTTGCCCCATGATTGAGTTGGGCCCGCTCGAAAGCCTCTTTAAGCTTACTCAGGGCATAGTTTCTTTGATGGGCCCTTTGAAACGCCCACAAAATAAATCCTGAGAAGAGACTTAAGTAAGTCGCAATCAAGCTTGTTGAGCGGGTAAGTCTTAGAGAAGATTTACCAAGAACATCGGCGGCAAAGTAATCGAATTTTGAAATTAGACACAAAGCCACAAAAAGTCCTGGAAGACAGTACGTGAAAATAGGAATCGTGCCTTTTCGAAATCCTTGAATAAGCTCTGCGATCGCGAACCATGAGATTCGTGCGATGTTGTTCAATTTTTCTTTCCAAAATTGCTCGTTTTGTTGTTCTGACATTATCTTTACTTCTCCTTTTCTTGAGGATCATCAATGATTATGAAAAACTCGGTCCCATTTTTTACTTCGATGATGTCTTGAGAGTTTTTAATTTCATCAATCATTGCTTGGCTTTGACCAAGAGCTGCCTTGGAGGCACCGCCGAGGGCGGCGTCTCGCATGGATCTTTTGCGTTGAAGACCAAAAATAGTTCCGCTGGTATCTTCTTGAAGTCCCTCGGCCAGTCCGCCGATAAATCCAAAGCCCATTCCCATGGCCATCTTCTTAGTTTTAGTTCCAACCGCAGAGCCTTTGAGTCCTATAATTTTATCAGACTCATCAAAAGCCTGGGCTCGAATTGCTAGAACCTCGCCTGATGGAAGAATAGCTTTATGAAACTCCACATAAAGTCGTTCTTCGGTGGACTTGCCTTTGCCAAAAATGATAGTCCCTTCAGGCAAAAGCGGATCATCATTTATTAACAGCGGTGATGTAAGTCTCCCTTTGACGATTCCATTTGTGGCACCGCTTTCAAGAATTGCACGGGCTTCGCTGCCTGTGGGAATTTCACCAGAGCCACGAAGATTAAAGACTTTAATTTTTCCCAAATGGGATTCTTCAAGACGTGATTGACGACGATAATTAACCTCCTCAGTTTTAGTTTTAATATCAGGTACAGCCATTGGAACTTGAGAGGAAATAGTCGGTGAGGACATTGCTGTTCCACGGGTGTCTTTTTTTTGATCCCGACGCGCAAAAAGACCAAAAACACCAACGATAATGGTGGCTGCATAAAAAATCAGCTTTAAGCCCCCAATTTTTTCTTTAAGTCCGTCCTGGGTTTTAAAGTATCCGCCACTCCCCCAGGGCAGGGTTTTTTCGTCAGTCTCAATCGTGACTTCAGCTTGTTTGATTTCTTCACTCAAAATTCACCTCATAGCGTGAGTCTTTTGGATCTTGCACTGTCAGAATGTCATCTCCGGAGCTGCTTACGGTAATGAGATCAAAAGAGCAGCGTCGGCCTTCTAAATAAACAATGGCATTGGTCTTTGAGCCTGGTCTGAGTGCTGTAATGATGAGATCATTCTTAATGCGTTTAAAATCGAAGTTCATCTTTCCTGGAATGACATCGCTGGGTTTAAAGGGAAAATTTAAGACGGTGACCCTACCGAAGACCACTCGAACGGTTTTCGATTTTTTATCATCACATTCGATGGTTTTTTCTTTTGTTTTTCCGGACATAGCCTGTTCAGCGGTCCATAAAATTACGAATGTAATGAGGATTGCCATAAACCATTTCATTTACCGACCTCCTTCGAATCGACTGGTGACACAATGGCGAGTTTGAGCCCGTAGGGATTGAGTTCATTTGGGACAGACTCCTCGAAGGCCACTTTGACTTGAGTTGCTAAGGCGGATCTCACGGTTCCAAGGGAAAGAACCCGATCAAACTCGATCAGAGCCTCGTTCTTGGTTATTTTAATCGACCTCACGACAATGGCCTGAGACATCGATCGAGCTTTCATTTCTTTTTGTTCTGCTTCTCGTAGCTCCAGTTGCCGCGATGATAAAAATAGCTCAGGTGATAGGGCATTACTATCAAAGCGGGCCTTTGCCATGATTTTTAAGGCCTGTGAAAGGTCCTCTTCCTTACGCTCAAAACTTGCGATCTTTAGAATTTCCAACCCTTTTACTGAGCGTTCGACGATAAGGGGTTCTTTTTCAAATAGAACCATGACCGCCACGGTGAGACAGCCCGCCACTAGAATAAGACCTAAAACTACTTTTTTTAGAAATTGGATCTCTTTTGTTAAAGAGTCCATTGTCGATGAAAACCTCATCAGGAACCTCCTTCAATAAATTAGAAATAAAACGATTTTATGAGTGGGGAATGCCGCGTTCATGGCCTTCGTCTTTGGGGCTGGCAATACTTTTGGCTCCGCCGACAATTCCGGATGTCGCTGCTCCGACGGCGCCACTAGGGGTAAGACTTGCCACGGAAAGAATTGCTCCGCCTGCAATTGCTGCCGTCGAATGGACTCCGCCTTTGATGAGACTGCGTACAACCATCGGAGTTATCAACACTGACAAAGCAAGCATGATGTTGAGTAAAATTGCTGTTAGAAAATCCACGTCATACTCAGGTTTGTTGATTTGTGAAAGTGCAAAACTCCAAAGCAGGGTTGCAAGGACGCTCCAACATATTTTCCATAAGCAGACCTCTATCAAAGATTGAAAAAGTCCAATGGTGGCTTTCGACGTTGACGGCAGCGTGAATGCGGCAATCAAAATCGGTGAAAAAACATAGAGCAGTGTCCAGGTCATCAAAAACATCGCATCGGCAAAATACACCGTAATATAGAGTATAAAAAAGGTGGCATAGCTAATCAGGAGAAGTATTGAATCCTTAAAGCTCACCCACGACCATGTTAGATCGCCAATTTTTTCTCCTAGCCGGTGAAGAACCAAGCTAAAATTATTAAGTTGTCCGATCTCCTTTGAAATTTGATCGGTGATGTCGGAAAGCGTGTTCATAATTTCAGGGAAGGCCACCAGTAGAAAGGCTGCAATAATAGCGCGACCTGCCAGTTGAAAAAACTCTGGAACTTCGCCCATGGGAAATTTAAAAAAATTGATAACGACGCCAATCAGAACTAAAGACAATACCAGTGAATAAAAAAGTCCGGCAAATACGTCGTGAACTTGTTTTGCTTCCTGGGCCAACCAATGCATATCCATTTAAAACCTCGGTGCTTCAAAGTTAGCTTGAAGGCTTGTCATGTTTTGTTTGAGTCGTTGCCCCTCCTTTAAATATTGAGCCGAGCGATCTTTCTCTTGTTTATTTTGAACGGCAAGGGCTTGAGCTTGGAGTTTTAAGCCTTGACCCGTGGCTCTGATTTGTTGATTCATGACATGAATCAACACGCCTAAAGATTCGGCGGTGAGTTTTTGAGCACCCCCAGGCGATACAGCATGAGAATAATCTTTGATTTGCTCGCCAATCTTATCAAGTTTCAGGGTGTAATCGTTGAGCTCATTATTGAAAGAAATGGATTCAGCTATGGTTTGATCCGTATTTCTTTGAACAGGTGCCAGGGGCGAATCGACGGGCTTTCCAAAAATGGCTTCAACGCTTAAAACCGTTTGGTCAACCTTTCGTAAATCGCGATATATTCCGGGGTCCACCCGAATCCCAAAGGTTTCAGCCATAAGGAGGGAATCGTTGATTCCGCGATTGATATCACGAAGGAGATTCAAGCTGTCTTCGCCGTTATCGAGAATTTCTCGAAGTTGTGCTAATTGTTGAATGGCATTGGCTAAAATTTGAGTCAGAACCGCGACGTCACCCCCAAAGAGGTCGGCGCGGGCCGACCTCAGAGGGCAAAAAAGGGACGCCATGACCAGAATGGTCGCTAAAGTCTTTTTCATAGTGTTCGTCCTTTTGTTATGGGTTAGAGGCCCCTCGTGGAAATCTTTCTGATAAGTTTTTCAGAAGATGAGTGCCTGTTAGTTCTGGGTGCTCCTGCTTCATCTCTTCAATGGCTTTGAGATCTAGAGGATCAGTAGTCGCAAGCCAGTATTCCAGGGGAGTGCTCTCGATTTTAACAATCTGTCGGTCATCGCCAGAAATCAGAAAAGCTTCGGAAAAATATCCCTTCTTTGAGGTGAGGCTTTCAATGAGCTTAGTCTCCCGCTCGTTGAGGCGCAGGATCTTTTGTAAAGACGGAATATTTCCTCCGGTTTGCTTTAAGATCCATTTCACGCTGGAGTTCGGTAAGATTGCGGATGCCACTTTGGAATTGGCAAAGTCATCCATGGTTTGCGAGATCGCAATGGCCGAAGCCCGGTATTTCCGGAAGGTGCGATAGACTTCTCCTAAAAACCGACTTCCGGCTTCGTTTTCAAGCAAAGACCAGCACTCATCAAAAATCACTATCTTCATATTGGTTTGGTCCTTTTGGACTTCTCGCCAGATAAGGTCCATAATGATGAAGAGACACACAGCCTGTAAATCCGGCTGAGATTCAAGGCCCTTTAAATCAAAACAGACTATATTTTTTTTGAGGGACAAATTTGTTTTCTGATCGACAAACTTCCCGTAAGGCGAGTCTCCGCACCAAGTGCCTAAGATCTTCCCCATTCTTTGTAACAGAGGCTCGTTATTTTTAAGCAGTCTTTCTCGCAGGTGAGACAGCTTTGGGTCCTTTTCTTCCCGGTATATTTCTTTGATAGTCTGTTCAATTTCGGAGCGCTCTAGCTTTCCGATTCCTGTTGAGTCATCCTCCTTTGTCATGAGTTCAACGAGGGATGCCATGAATTTTATTTTTTGATCCAAGGCTTCAGAGCTTTGATCAGACAAATCAAATGGGTTTAGGCTTAATGAGGAGTCCGTGCCAATTCCGATATACTGTCCATCGAGATTTTCTGAGAGGCGCTTGTAGCTCGCACCAATATCGATGATAAAAACCTTGGGGTCTTCTTTCATTAGGTGAGAAACCATTAAGACATTGGCGAAGCTCTTTCCGGCGCCACTTCCTCCGCTCACGATTTGATTAAAATTCCCATGAGTGGGGGAGAACGGATTAAAACCCAAGACCCCGCCGGATCGATTTCGTAAAAGAACTCGGGCTTCAGCATGGCCTCTCCAATCTCCATAAAGTGGCAAAAAGTCAGCAAGCACGCTCGTATTCATTTTGCGGCTGCGTTCTTTCGCTCGGGCATTGGGAAGAGCCAGATCAAAGAATATAGAGGCGGCGGCTAAGGATTCGACCATTCCCTCGGCTCCAGAAAGTGCGCGGATCTTTTCAAGAACATTTTGAACTTGTTCTTCCAGTTCACTCTCAGAGGTTGATCTCAGAACGACATTGAGAGCGGCTGAAAATATTTTTTCTTCTCCACTGACCCGTTTTTGTAGCAGAGTCTCAATATCTTCGAGCTTCGCTTTACTCTCGAGATCCGACACACCTTTTTTACCGGAATACATGGCATAGGCTACGCGCCGCTGTGTTTGTAGCGCCAGATCCTCCTTATCCTGATCCAAAGTTTCAATGGTTAAAAATAACTTTGATCCAAAGGGAAGCTCTTTGAGCTTTTCCGCCATGGCTGAAAACGTCTGTTCGGGCATAATCTTGACCGACAAAACCCGGTGATAATGTTGCGCTATTGAGAAACCCTTAATTGAAACCACCACATCATTTAAAATGAGTTCGTCACGAATATCCTCGCGGTTGAAATTTAAACCGGGGAGGGGGTGACCGGGATTCCATTGCTCAAAGAGGAGATCGAAAGTTTCGGCCTCCGGCAACTTCAGACTTTGTACGCCTAAGGCCTCAAGCCCTTTTTGCACGGTCTCAACGATCTGATTCATAGACTTGAGTTCAGGTGTTAGGATCTCCCGCGACCAATCCTGTTCTTCATCTTTCTTTTCCCAAAAACGGAATCTCTTTTTACGTTGTCCTCTGCGATCGAAGCTCTTTCTTATTACCAGGTAAATATTTTGCGCCGGAATAGCGCCAGCCTTGTCAAACGCCGCCAGACGTTGGGTCCTTTCAGTCAGCATATTACCGACGATTTCAAGAGCTTCTGGCTTCAGCCCCTTTTGATGAGCTTCCAAAATGCGGCTTGCACCTTTTGAAATTTCCTGAACAAATTGAAGGTTTAGTTTTGCGGGAAGCCCATTTAAGAAATTTCCAATAGCTCCATGCAAAGTATTTAACAGGTCATCCGTCACGCAGGAAATGTCTTTGGGACTGAGTTTCAGAACTACCCCCAATGAAAGATCTTTATAAATTAGCAGTCCCTCTTCAAATCCCCAGACTTCCAGTTTTTCGGCGAGTTGATTCATTTTCTACTTTGCTCCTTTCGTTCTTGTGACAAACTTCATTCTTTGTGTGGCCAGTGGGAAGGCGCTGAAAATTCCTGGTGAAAAGTGATAGCGTGCGAAATGGACCAGGTAGTTGTCAGGTTTTCCGGCTTTGCTAATTCGAAGAAAGGCCGCGAGACTGATACTTGGAAGCCAGGTGAAAAAAAACTTATAGGGCATACTTCCAAAGAGCAGGTTTAAAACCGCGAGAATCGAAAATACGAGAAATAGATCCACGATCTCAAACCCGAACACTAAAGTTTTTTTCTCAAGGCAGCGATAAACCTTTGACGTTTTTAATGCCAAGATGGCCTCCTTTTAATGAATAAGACTTCTAACAAGAGAGATTAGTGATTCAGCTCCAAAACCAACCCCGGCACCGATGAGTGCATAGACCATGCGCTGGCGGGCCTGGGGATGTCCGATGACGAAGCTTAGCCCCGCCCAGGAAAGACCCACGATGGCTGCAAGAGGCAAAATTGTTCCCACTAATTTGTCCTGCACCGCCGAGAGGGAGCTTTCGACACTCGCCTGGGCAAATGGGGCGGTGGTTAAGACCACCGCCAAAGGCAGTAAAAATTTATTCGCCAAAGTGCCTGTTCTTTCTTGGATATTTTTTACTTTCGTAATCACAAAATTCTTCATAGGTCATTTCCTCCGGACGGGTTAATAGTTTTGCCAAAAATTCTTTGAGTTTTTTTAAAAGTTTCATAAATCATCGTCCTCACTTTCATCTTCGAAATAGTTGTCGTCATCACCGCCCCCGAACATTTCGGACTCAAGGGCGTTCATGATGTTAGAAAATGTATCTTCCAACTCTTTTTGCTCGATCATGGGAATTAGATCCCAAAGGTTTTCTAAGTGATTACGAATTGTTTCCGCGTCGCTCTCGTCCTCGAGTAAATTTTTAGCCTCTTCAATGGCTTCGTGGAGCTCGTCGGCATCAACACCGGGACTAATTGATTCTAAAAACTCTTCGATTTCC
Source organism: Pseudobdellovibrionaceae bacterium (assembly GCA_036559425.1). Lineage (GTDB taxonomy): Bacteria > Bdellovibrionota > Bdellovibrionia > Bdellovibrionales > Bdellovibrionaceae > JACMRP01. The sequence goes on from DATBTE010000132.1 coordinate 8,455, forward strand.
TGAACGAGATATTCATTTTTTAAGCACATGACGGACCTCCATCGGTTTCACAAGTAGTGGACATTTCAGTAACTTTTATTTTCAGTTTACTAACGGCGGCGTCGCAGATTTGTTCAGCGAAGTTGACGCCAATTCCAAGATCACGGGCGATTTGCTTGAATGAGTAATCACACCAAAACCTCAGATAAATGATTTGCTGTTGTCGTTCTGAAAGCTCACGAACGGCCTGAGAAAGTTCGCGGTGTTTGATCTCCGCGAGTTCCTCTTTGTAATTTTTAGGGTCGTACACCTTTTCCTCCCTGGCATAATTTGAGAGAGGAGCTTCGATCGAAGAATCTTCACCTCTCATATACCGGCGGGTGATTACTTCGTTCCCTTGAATTCCCCGCTGGAGGCGTAGAAGTGCTCTATTTTTGATCTGATGAACTCCTGGTTGAGATCGGTTCACTTCGGCAGCGATTTCCCGTTCCGTCTTTCCGTTGAGAAAAACCAATGAAAGAACTCTTCTTTCCATTTTTGGAAGTTCGTTTAAAAGGTCTTCGCAGAGTTGGGTTTTTTCGGGCGAGGTGTGATAACCAAACTGAGAAAAAATACTTTCTTCCATTTGTTCACATTTCTCTGAATAGAGAGTGGCAAGGACAAGAGCCTCACGACGGCCGCTCTCATACCATTTAAGATAGCGCTCCCAGGTTGGAGGGTCCCAATTTTGACAGAGATTCATAATCTGCTCTGTTGGGATCTCGACTCCGCCAGAAGTCAGCCAAGGTTTTGGTAATTGCTTTTGCATTTTCATCTCCTGCACGACTTTGTTGGTTGATGCGTGCGAGGAGACCTAAATGCGAATGTGGCACCGTTCAGTGCCAGGCCGCTAAGCGTTTGAATTGCTATATGAATATTGAGTTTTGCGAGGTATTTCCAAAAATGGAAAAACCGCCATAATTTCCATTTTTGGAAGAGGGTTCGGACGGAATTGAGTTAATTCGAGGAGTTAGGAGTTTTCATTTTTGGTAATTTTCAAAAGCCGTGGAAATTGGCTGGAGCTAGGCCGAGCGGCTAGGATATTGGGAATGGAAGGGGCTTGGGGGCGAGGGGTCTAGCTTGTCAGACTAATAGGCTGGCGATCGTGATCGGTCGAAGTGGGGACGGGGAGAGTGTTCCCCAAAGTAAAAGACGACAACTCAATATGAGTTGTCGTCCGATAGGTGCTTCAAAGCGTAGTGTTTTTGATAACGCAGAAGAGAATTTTTCATTTGAAAATTTTTAGATTCCTAAACGATTTAAACACTTGCTAATGAAATTTCCGGTTCGCAATTTTCTCGAAAAATGAAAAATAAGAAGTTTTTCGAATTTATTGTGCGACTTTCAAGGCGGCATATTTTCAGTATTACATTCGTCAATCGAACAAGTCGATTTTCTCTTGTTGCGAGAGTCATGAATGAGACCTTTGTTGATTTTCGAGCTTCAAAAGGTTTACTTTTCTTGTCGCAGTTTCTCTTTAAAAAAAGTCTGCACTTCATCTATGAAGGCTGAATGGACTTTGCGGTGATATGGCTGATTAAAGAATTGCAGATAAACAGAAACTCGCAAGACACGCTTGGGTTCCAGAATTTCTAGAGTGGATTCATGCTCAATAAGGTGGAGAGGTACAATCGCTTTTCCATAGCCGTTTTTGACGCCATCAATTAGTCCATAGACGTCATCAAGGTAGCGCATCGTCAGCGGCTTGAATGGCAATTTATTTTGAGAAAAATAGCTTCTTGTCGTTATATCATTTTCGTCATGGTCCAAGTAAATATCTACGTCCGGCGCCCTTTTTAGCTTCACCTGAACATTGTCT
>DATBTE010000133.1:0-3065 GCA_036559425.1 Pseudobdellovibrionaceae bacterium
AAAGCGAAAGAAATCTATAGCGTCATTGTTAGCCTATAAATCTCTTAACGTTTTATGACGTACAGAACAATTGTATCCCATGTAAGGGAAGTCGAATCTTCAAATGGTTCAATAGTCAAATGTACTTATTTGGACCATTTGCGTTTTTCGAATGATTGTGATCTTTGTTCTGGCCTTCATTACGTCTTCGTGCGATTCGCTCCTGATAGGACGTACTCAAAGGTTTATGAGCTAAGAACGGTCATAAATTTATTTCTGGACTATGTTCATGACTATGAAGGAAGGAACCCTAAGGCCTTGCATCTCGATGCTTTTATAAAAATAACATCTGAGCATTTCTTGGCTTTCAATCAGTTTTTACTGAAGAATAAAGCTCCCAGAGGAATCGGAGCAAGACTTAAGGGGCCCATTCAGAACATCGCTAAAGATTTTGACGACGGACTTCCATTACTGACACTTCCATTATTGGACACAATACCGTCTGAAAGTAGAGAGCCTCTAGAGGAAGATGCTTATTGTCAGCTGACAGAAGCACTGAAATCTCATGTCGATGGCTTATACAAGAAACTTAGCTTCAGAGACTTGGTCCACGAAGCTGATCCATATGTCTACAAAGAATTGATAAGAGACATAAAAGATAATATTTTTTCCTGGGAACCTTGCAGTAAAAGAGTACTAAGAACACTAATATTGAATGGACACCCCTTCTCTGTAGCTTTAATGGAGTACAAAGATAGTATTGAAAAATGTAAAGGAACAACGGACGAGATCAAAAATATAGTAAATATTATTTACATGCGTTACATACACGTTAAAAAGAATAATAAAAGTAGTCCTCCTTTACCCTGTTTCGAAGACGTTTTAGAACTTTATTTTCCGACAATTGTTGATCAGACTGCTGTAGGGCTTTTTATTATGCTCCAGACAGGGTGGAATAAAGAAGTATTAACGGCATTGGATGGGAACAATTTTGAACATGTTTTGACCGGAGCTGTTAATTCCAATCAAAGTCTGGTTGTTTCAGAAAAAAACAAATCTCAAAACAACGATAAGCCCTTTAAGAAGCCTAAGAGGTTTATTGCTCCAAGTGACAAAAGTGACAAATATTCAGTTTACAACCTTATTGCCTTAGCGCGTGATCTTTCTGCACCGTTTGTTGATCTGCCAATTGATGTCGGTATCAGAGATGCTACGGAGCTTTATAATCCGTTGTTTTTATGCATGCGTAATTGGAAAAGATGGTTGTCAGTAAGTCGAAGTACGGGGGAAAATACGGGGCGTTACTACTCTATAAAGCACAAAAACTTGTGGACTAATGGAATAGAAAGGTTTTTTGAACTGTATGAAGTTAATGAGAAAAACACTCGCCTAAAAACTGCTCAAGACATAAATGGTCGACTACGCCCCACATGGATAACTTATACCAGAAATAAGAAGAAACACCCGCTTAGTCTTATCGCACTTCAACAGGGGCATGCCAGTGTTGAAACTACGGATGTCTACTACGATAGCTCTGGCCCTGCGATGCAAGAGAGGAGAAAAAGATTAAGGACTGAACTTAATTCGATATTATCATTATTACAGGCAAGGCAATTTAAGGGGCTCATAGGCAAAAAGGGAAATATTCCTGCTAGTAATGATTCGATACGTATCTTTACTATACCTAGTCATAACAAATCACTTTGGGCATGCACAAACCCATATCAACCGGATTGGGCTGGTCATGAATCAAGTATCATCGCAGACAAGAAGTGCAATCAAATTTCCATGTGCTTGTTTTGCAGTCGAGTCTGCATTATCGAAGACTCCTTGCCCTATTTGATGAAACGCCAATCTACACTCCAAGAAGAGTTGGAGTCTTTTCCTGAAATAGAGTTTAACTCACCATTGACTGACGAGCTTGAGATTATCCAGTTTATTTTACAAGAATGGAATGACGAATCAGCCTTAAAAGAAGCGTCACGCTACTTGCGGCGCAATCCTGGATTATTGCCGCGTGATATGCAATCTCTTTCAATTTTATTTGAGGATTAATTACCATGATGAGCAAAGAATCCAAAGAAGATGATGAGTTATTAGATATTCTTGAGCAAGAAAATAAAGAAGCTTCTAGGTTTCAGTTTGATGAAATATTAAATGCTTCTACTGGCAGCATCCAAAGCGTTAGAGGACTTATTACAAAGTTAGACGCATGCCCTAATCAGGATTTCTCCGTCTCAGATTACTCTCATTTTAGGGATGATCGATGGGAGCTTATGAAGAAGGATGGCTTCATTACGAAGAGAGTGCTTTTTAATAGTGAACTTGAAGACAGTAACTATTTAAAGAAACTTATCACTTATCATTTAATACCGGCTTTTAACCCGTTTGGTACTATAAGAAGCTTTGAATCTACCCAGACATACGCATTCGCACACTCACTTGCAGAGACTTACATATTTAGAGCTAATGGTCTTACCGCTACGCCAAAAGATATCAACTTAATTACAGCCAAAATGCTCAACAACGCATTAGACTCTGCAAGGGATGATGGAGCTGGTAGGCATTATAATTTTCTTTTTTTCTACATTCGTTTCTGGTTGTCTTTGTCTGACCAAGATTTGATACCCAAGGAATATTGCTTAGATGTGGCAACCCGATTAATAGACACTAAAGAGCGTCACCAAGATATCATCAATGAAATCGAAGCTAAGCATCAGGGCTGGAAATCTTATACTGAATCTGATTTGGCCAACTTAATAGATTACGCATTGTTTTGGACAGAGAAGGCAATTCCAGTGCTTTTAGAGGCGCGAGACTATGTGGAATCAAAGGGTATTTCTTTGCAAAAACATGATCATTATATTCAACCAAAAGATGATTTGCAGTTTGAAGCGTTCTTTGGAAAGAAAATTGATGGGATTGAAATCATTGGGTTCACAAAAAGAATTGTAAAATCTTTTGTTGATGAACATTCATATAGTTATCCTCATTATTACTGGAAATATACATATGCGCTTGCCCTTGATAGGGTGAGAAATGGTCTGTTTATCTTAATCGCTCTTATCACAGGGATGCGAAGAAAA
>DATBTE010000134.1:0-1847 GCA_036559425.1 Pseudobdellovibrionaceae bacterium
ATCCATAAACAATATGAGCCGATCCCCTTGGTCTCTTGTTATGCAAGCCAGATCAATCAAGTGCTGATGAATATTCTTTCTAACGCTTTACAAGCGATCGAGGGACCTGGACATATTTGGATTTCCACCATAGCCCTTCGCAATACCGCAGATAAAAACGGCAAGGTGCAAGTTTCAATTCAAGACAGCGGAAAAGGAATGAAGGCGGATGTCCTTGAAAAAATCTTCGATCCTTTTTTCACCACGAAAGGCATAGGCCAAGGGACAGGGTTAGGATTAAGTATTTCTTATGGCATATTGCAAAGCCACGGCGGAGAAATTCAAGTTCGCTCGGAAGTGGGTGTCGGCACGGAATTCACAATTATTATTCCGACCTATCCGCCTGCGAATCGTTTAACTAAAAAAGACGAAATCTAAAGTGTTCCAGGTACTAAGTCCGGGTGATTAAAGCGCTCTCTGGGATTTTCCGATAAAGTGAAGGATATATAATAGAGGGTTTATGGGAAAATCCAAGAAAGAGAAAAAAGAGGATAGATCTTACCTCCTCGGAATAGCTTTGCTATTGCTATCAGGTTTTTTCATATTTCTTTTTTTCCTGAACGAGCCAGAGAAAAGAATGGATTCTCCAGCCAGTTCAGTAGATCCCAAAGAGTTTGAGTCCAAAGTAAACAATCATCTTTTTAATACCGCTCAATCCATAGAAATGTCGCAAGAAAAGATGCGAATGGAAACTGATCAACTTGCCGATCAAGGTCTTAATCCGCAGGCCTCCCCCAAAGTGGAAGTTCAACGTTTGGATTTTTCAATGGATCCCAGATCCGAAACACTCCTGAACGAGCTAGGGCGGGAAGTCAAAGAGTCCACCGGACCAAGCAATGCCGATGAAACGATTCAAGCTGATCTCTTCGAGTCACAGCAAAGTCAGGAACTCTCTGAAGCCTATAAGAAGGAATACGCCCGCCAATTTATTGAAAATGCTCGAAAGGCTGGATATATTATAAGACTGAATGAAGATTACAAAGCAATATCTGTCAGACCTATTAGGAAACCGGCCGAAGACATGGAACTTTTCCCAAGTAATGGCCATGGAACTCAATGAAGCGTAGTCTCAGGCCTTGTATATTACAGAGAAGTTTCTAAAATACTAAAGTGCATATTCGGTGCAACTGGAATAAAACAAAAGTAATTTAAAAATCGTGTGGAGGTATTATGAATCGCCTGGTGAGATCTATGACAACTTTAGCAGTTGCTACTGTATCAGCACTTGTGCTTTCAAGTTGTGGACCAAAAGCTTTCGTCAAAGGAGATTACGAAGATCCCGAAAAGGCCAACCTTATGAACGACCAGTGGTCAGAGACTGATATGCAAACAGTGGTGAGGGACTTGGTCGGCAGCTTGACGTTTCATCCAGCCATTAAAGATGCGAAAAATCCCCCCGTGGTGATGGTCACCCAACTGCAAAATAAAACCAGTGAACACATTGATACCCAGAGTGTGATGGATATGGTTCGTGTGGATCTTATGAAAACTGGTAAAGTAGGTTTCATCGATAAAGAAGCCCGCCAAGATATTGCAGACGAGTACAATTATCAAAACTCTGGTATGGTTGCAAAAGACTCTAAAAAAGGTCCGGGCGGTCAAACGGGCGCTGACTTTATTATCAATGGACGTTTAGATTCGATCGTTCAAGAAGTTGGAAAAGATAAAACAGTTTATTATAAAGTAACGTTGAACATGACCAACCTTAAAACAGGTATGATAGTGTGGTCAGACAATAAACAACTGCGTAAAGCTTATAAAAAGAAAACTATCGGTTTGTAAAATATGAATTTAGTTCTTAAAAGATC
>DATBTE010000135.1:0-8848 GCA_036559425.1 Pseudobdellovibrionaceae bacterium
TAAGTATTATAACAAAGCCTCGGGCGAAGAAGTTTCTCACAATGACGCCGTGAAAGCATTTGAGTACAAACCTGAAAGCTATGTCATTATGACAGAGGCGGATTTTAAAAAAGCCAATCCAAAGGCGACACAGACCATTGATATCGAGAGTTTTGTGGGACTTGAGGAAATTGACCCCGTATTTTATGAAAAAGCTTATTATCTCCTGCCTAACAAAGGGGGTGAGAAGGCTTACTCATTATTGGTGGAGGCTCTTCAACAAACTAGAAAAGTAGCGATCGCGAAAATAGTGCTGCACACGAAGCAGCATCTAGCAGCACTGATTCCCCGGGGAAAATTTCTTCTTCTTGAACTTTTGCATTTTGCGGAAGACGTTAAGGAGTTGCGTGAACTGGGGGATTGGAAAGCCGAAGTTCCCGTTTCACGAACTCTTCACAGAGAAGTGGAGATGGCAGAAAAGTTGATTGAGGATATGACTACCAAGTGGGAACCCAGCGATTATGAAGATACCTATCGCGCGGATATCATGAAGCAAGTAAAAGCGAAAGTGAAGGCGGGCAAAGCCACCGAGATTACGCGTGATTTCGAAGAAGTCAAAGAAGAAAAAGCACCTCAGCTCGTGGATTTAATGCCCCTTCTCCGGAAGAGTTTAGCTGCAAAAAAAACGAAGTCCACCCATCATTAGGAACCCTCTAAGAGGTCTTTTATGAGTTTGAGAGAATATCGGAAAAAAAGGGATTTCTCGAAAACCAAAGAACCTCTTACAGGAAAGAGAACTGCGAAACCCCCTATTTTTAAAGCCCCCATTTTTGTAGTGCAGGAACATCATACAAGGCACTTACATTACGATTTCCGCTTAGAAGCCTTCGGGACTCTTAAGAGTTGGGCGGTCCCGAAGGGGCCGCCTATGGAGGTGGGTGAAAAACGTTTGGCGGTGGAGGTGGAAGATCATCCCCTTGAGTATGCAAAATTCAAGGGCCGTATTCCTGAAGGTCAATACGGAGCCGGGCTCGTGAAAATTTGGGACCGTGGGACGTGGATTCCACCTCAACATCTTCGGAAAGAACTAAAAAACGGACACTTGGAATTTGAACTCAAGGGGAAACGGCTTAGAGGACGCTGGCTGCTTCAGCGGACAAAAAATAGGAGTGGTCGGAAAAACCAATGGTTATTGATCAAACGTCATGACAAAGCCAAACTTACAGACAAGCTCAGGGGCGAACCAGCCCCCTTGCCGATCCAGCTTGCTCCCGAGTTGGCCACCTTGGTGGCGGCGGTTCCTCGGGGAGATGAGTGGCTTCATGAAATAAAATTTGATGGGTATAGAACCTTGGCCATTTTAAATAAGGGCAAAGTGGAATTGCAAAGTCGCCGCGGTCTCGACTGGACTGAGAAATACCGGCCTCTGGATAAAGAAATTAAAAAGTTGAAGGTTCAAAGTGGAATTTTTGATGGGGAAATTGTGGTCCTTGATGAAGATGGAAGATCCAGCTTTTCCTCCTTACAGGAGGCTTTGAAAGTCTTAAATAAAGATGTCAAAGGCAATGAACTCATCTATTATCTGTTTGATATTCTTTATGTGAATGGCAGAAACCTTTGTGAGGAACCTCTAGAAGTTCGGAAGATGATTTTAAAGAAAATACTTCTTTCCTCAAGCGTGAAAAACATCCGTTACAGTGAACATATACGTGGCCAAGGAGAAGAGATCTTCGTGCAGAGTTGCAAGAGTGGTTTTGAGGGAATTGTTTCAAAAAATCGGACCAAATCTTATCGCATGAAGAGAACCACGGATTGGCTTAAGTTGAAATGCTCTCATCGCCAAGAATTTGTTATTGGCGGATATACGGATCCCACAGGAACCAGAGAAAGTTTTGGTGCACTTCTTCTAGGCGTTTATGAATCGGATCAGAGAAAGGACAAATTGAGGTATGTAGGTCGAGTGGGAACCGGTTTTGATTCCAAAATGCTTTCCGATCTTTTTCCCCAATTGCAAAAACTACGAATTGCAACCAGTCCTTTCGAGGTGGCTTCTCCAAAAAAGACAAAAAATACTCACTGGGTTCAGCCAAGCTTGGTCGCAGAAATCGAATTCAAAGCCTGGACCCATCAAAACATTTTGCGGCAAGCGTCCTTTATCGCTTTGCGAGCTGATAAATCTCCAAAAGAAATCACCAAGGAAACTCCGCTCGTCTTAAAGAAAAAGGCGCAGTCTGCGCGCAAGGGGTCTTTTAGAATTACGCATCCTGAGCGGGTGCTTTATCCGGCTTCGCAAGTGACGAAACTGGATGTCGCCCGCTATTATAAAAGTGCAGCACCTTGGATTTTGGAATATGTCTCAAAGCGGCCGATGTCTTTGTTGCGTTGTCCAACCGATGTGACCTCAGGTTGCTTTTTTCAGAAACATGTAACTCATTCCAATCTTACAGCCGTTGATGAAGGCGTGGTTGAAGACCAAAGCTTTCTCTTTATCAACTCAGAGGAAGGACTATTACAGCTCGTTCAATCCGGAGTCTTGGAATTTCATACCTGGCAGTGTTCCGTGACAGATCCAGAAAAGCCCAATCAGGTGGTTTTTGATCTTGACCCAGATGAAGATGTTCCTTGGAGGGAAGTGGTCAAGACCGCCTTTCGTTTTAAACAGCTTTTATCAAAAATATCCTTGAAGTCATTTGTTAAATTGACCGGAGGAAAAGGGCTGCACGTCCATATTCCTATCGCGCCCCTCTACTCCTGGGATGAAGTGAAAGCTTTCGCCAAGGCTATTGCTTACCAGTTGAAGAGTGAACACCCCGATTTTTATACTTTGAATATGGCGAAGAAAAAAAGAAGCGGAAAGATTTTTCTTGATTATTTAAGAAACGGGTTGGGGGCTACGGCGATTGCCCCCTATTCTTTAAGGGCTCGCGAGGAGCCCTTTGTGGCCCTGCCACTGAGTTGGCCGGAACTTAAAAACATGAAGCGGCTGAAGAAATTCGATATGAATATAGCTCTGATGCATCTTGCCTCTGCAAGAGCAAATCCTTGGCCAAGATATAACCAACTTGAGCAAAGAGTTCGTTTGTTGGAAGTCTAATTTAAGAGTCTTTAGAGAGAATCTCGGGGGCAGCACCGACGATTTGGAGGAATAAAGTTTTAAGTTCATTTTCTGAAAGGGTTTCTTTTTCAAGAAGGAGTTGCGCCCCGGCTTCCAGCACATGACGGTTTTGTTGCAGAATGATTTTTGCTTTTAGCAGAGCTTCCTCAATAACATTTTTTATTTCTCGATCAATCAGGTTAGCAGTTTCTTCGCTGTAATGGCGAGGTTCATAATCTGGAAAGGGGCCTTGCAAAAAGGGACTCATATGCCGGTCGAAGACCACGGTACCAAGGGCATTACTCATGCCATATTGGCTGACCAATGCTTCTGCAATGTTGGTGACCTGCACTAAATCATTGGCGGCTCCCGTGGAGAGTTCGTTAAAGACCAGCATCTCCGCAGCCCGTCCTCCTAACAGAACAGCCATTTTCGAAAGAAGTTCGTCGCGAGTGATAATATAGCGGTCTTCAGTGGGGCGTTGAATGGTGTAACCTAGGGCGCCAATTCCGTGCGGAATGATCGAGACTTTCTGCGGCTTATCACAACCCGGAATCGCACCAGCCACCAAAGCATGGCCCATTTCGTGAAAAGCCACGGTTCTTCTTTCCTTGGGATTAAGAATGCGGTTTTTCTTTTCCAGGCCGGCCACGGTGCGCTCAATGGCATTGAAAAAATCGCTTTGGTCCACAATCGCGGCTTTGCGGCGGGTGGCGATGAGTGCCGCTTCGTTGATAAGATTTGCCAGGTCGGCTCCCGTAAAACCCGAGGTGAGGGCCGCAAGATAATCCACTTGCAAATGAGGATCGTATTTAATTTTCTGTAGATGAACTCTTAAAATGGATTCGCGGCCCTTTTTGTCGGGACGATCCACGAGGACTTGGCGATCAAAGCGTCCAGCTCTTAATAGCGCGGGATCTAAAATTTCAGGACGGTTGGTAGCTGCGAGCAGGATGATGCCCGACTTGGTATCAAAGCCATCAAGCTCCGCTAAAAGTTGATTCAGAGTCTGTTCTTTTTCGTCATGGCCTCCGGCTCCTCCCATGAATGTGGAGCGCATTTTACCGAGCGCATCGAGTTCATCGATAAATATGATACACGGGGCCTTTTCCCGAGCCTGCACGAAAAGATCCCGCACTCGGGCGGCACCGACGCCAACAAAGAGTTCTACGAACTCAGATCCGCTAATAGAAAAAAAAGGAACTTTGGCTTCACCAGCCACGGCCTTGGCCAAAAGGGTTTTGCCCGTTCCAGGAGGGCCGATAAGAAGAATTCCCTTGGGCATACGTGCGCCCAATCGGCTGTATTGGGTAGGGTCTTTTAAAAACTCCACCACTTCTTGCAGCTCATCGATGGCTTCATCGACTCCGGCGACATCCGCAAAAGTCACTTTCACATCCGTTTCAACGTAGAGCTTCGCGCGGCTTTTTCCAATGGACATAAGCCCGGCACCGAAGCCACCTTTGCCAGCGATCACGCGGCTTAAAAAAAACCACAGGCCGACAAAGATCAAAGCGGGAATAGTCCAGGAAAGAAGATCACGGAAAAACCTGCTTTCAACAACGCGGGTGTAAGTCACCCCACTTCCGGCAAAGTCTTTAGCGAGATCTGTCGGAAGACGCGCGGTGAAAAATTCTTTTTTTTTGTCGGGGCGGGGTTCTTTAAATTCTCCGCGGATGAATTGATCGCTAATGGTTAGGTTGTCGACTTTTTTGTCATTCAAAAGTTTTTGAAATTCACTGTAGGGAATTTCCGCCAGTTGCCTTGAACTCAACCATATATTTTGCAGCGAGAAGACGAGGGCCATGGAAATAAAGAAAAAGATCCAAGAGTAGTTTCTCTTTGCTTCCATTTAGCCTCCGCTTATGACGCGTATTATGTAAATTAAAAATATAAGGGGTATCAAAGCACTAAAAAAGCATTTCGGCGAGTGACGAAATTGCGAAAAATCCCAGAACCCTTTAGAGGTTTTAAGTCTTTGGAAGTCAGCAACAACAAAGAGACTATTAAGTGTGCAGCAAATTGAATTTCGATTTGGGACGTCTACCAAAAGACCTCGCCTCTTCAAATCCTCGGAGAGGCGAGGCCTCAATTCTTCAAATAAGATATGATTCATTCCGTATCATCGCTCCGCCTCCAGCACATCATTTAAATATTTTTTGAACCAGCACGTCACATAACTAGTTCCCAATCAGGTTTAGATTGAATATGATACGCCCATGGAGTGGAAAGAGCTTTGGTCTGAGCTGCATCGTTGGGTGGAGTTGAACAAGCCCCTGGCTGGCGAAGGAATTAAAGAAATAGAACTAAAAGGAGTATCTATGGGAAACGACATTATTTTTTATCAACTATTTGAGGCGGAATCTTCAACTTACACTTATGTTATTGCTGATAAAAAAACCAAAGAGGCAGCTATCATTGATCCTGTCCTGGAGACTGTGGACCGTGATCTTAAGCTTATCAACGAATTAGACTTAAGACTTATGTATATATTAGATACTCATATTCATGCGGATCACATTACTGGCGCCGGGGAAATTCGTAATCACACCAAAGCGAAAACGGCGGTTAGCCATAAAGCCGAAGTGTCGTGCGTGGATATCCCTTTAGAAGACGGCCAAGAACTTTTACTGGGCGACAAGAAAATCAAAGTCATAGCTACGCCAGGCCATACCAATACTTGTATAACCTTCGCCTTTGAAGGCATGATTTTTACAGGGGATGCTCTTTTGATTCGCGGTTGTGGCAGAACTGATTTCCAACAGGGCTCGGCGGATAAGCTTTATGAAAGCGTTCATGAAAAACTTTTCAAACTCCCAGAGGATACTTTGGTTTATCCTGGTCATGATTATAGAGGCCAAACCTCTTCGACTATTGGGCTGGAGAAGAAGTTTAACCCTCGCTTAGGCGAAGCTAAATCTAAAGAAGAATTTAAAAACATCATGTCGGAACTGAAGCTGGCGAACCCTAAAAAGATTCACGAAGCGGTTCCTGCGAATTTGGCTTGCGGAAAACCAAAGGAATCACGAACTATTTACCCTCAAGTGGTGGACGGGATTCCAGAAATCAACTGCGAAGATGTATTTGCTCACTTACCTCAAGTGGAATCGAAGAAAATTCGTTTAATAGATGTAAGACGTCCCGACGAGTTCAATAATGAATATGGACATATTCATGGAGCTGAGCTCGTTACTCTTGGCGCTGAGTTGATGGGCTTTTTGGAAAAAGGGAATCGCAGTGAGGAGATCATCTTTATCTGCAGAAGCGGTGGACGTTCAGGCACCGCTGCGGCTGAAAGTATTAAACTGGGTTATAAATACACCATCAATATGGTCGGCGGCATGATTCGCTGGAATGAAAAAAAATTTCCAGTTGAAAGAAACTAAAAGTTAAAGGCAAGGGGCGGTTATGCATCAAGATTGGATCCAGGCAATTATAGGCGGTGCGATCATTGGAATTTCGGTTTCATTGATGTTGCTGCTTAACGGAAGAGTGACGGGGATTAGCGGAATTATCAATGGAGTTCTTTCTCACGTTAAAGGTGATACTGCTTGGAGAATTCTCTTCATTGCGGGGCTCTTTTTAGGAGGCTTGGTCTTGAGATTTTTGAAGCCAGATGCTTTTTCCGGAGCTTTGCCCGCTGAAAATTGGACCGTGGTGGGAGCTGGTTTGTTGGTGGGATTTGGCACGATCCTAGGCAGCGGTTGCACCAGCGGTCATGGAGTCTGTGGGATCAGCCGGATGTCGCTGCGCTCGCTGACTGCCACGGTGGTATTTATTTTAGCCGGAATTGTTTCGGTGGCAATCTTTCGCAAACTGGGGGTTTTTCCATGAAAAATGCATTCGTCGCCTTAGGTGTTGGATTTATTTTTTCCTTGGGGCTTGGCATCTCGGGAATGACTCAGCCTCAGAAGGTGGTGGGATTTTTAGATGTTTTCGGTTCTTGGGATCCCTCTTTAATGTTTGTGATGATCGGTGCGATCGCCGTGCATTTCATAACCTACAAACTTATTCGGAAAAGAAAGTCTCCTCTTTTTTCGAAGCAGTGGCATGTGCCGACTAAAAAAGAGATCACTCCAGCGTTGATTGTGGGTTCTTTTATTTTCGGGATTGGATGGGGATTGGGGGGATTTTGCCCAGGGCCGGCAGTGACCTCACTGGCAAGTTTTGAAATGAGGCCCTTTATTTTTGTGCTGAGCATGCTTGTCGGGATGATCATTTTCAGACAGCTTGATAAAAAAATAAAAATTGAGAAATAAGAAATGAGTGTTTGTGGAAATATATGGCTATTTTGCCTCGATATTGATGGGACTGAGTTTGGGAATGATAGGTGGAGGAGGGTCGATTCTCACGGTGCCGATTTTGGTCTATTTATTTTCCATTAATCCCTTGATCGCCACTTCAAATTCTTTATTCATCGTGGGCTCCACGGCTTTAGTTGGGGGGGTATTGGCCTTGAGAAGAAAGGAAGTCAGCGTCAGGAGCGGGATGTTATTCGCGCTCCCAAGTTTTGTCGGGGTGTTTCTGGCTAAATCTATTCTTCTTCCGAAAATTCCAGAGCATATTTTTTCATTTCAAGGAATGATTCTGACTAAGGCGCTGGTCATCATGGGTATTTTTTCAATACTGATGTTGCTGGCAAGTTTGGCAATGATTTTAAAAAAAAACATGCCCCAGTCCGCAGACACGGAGGAAGCTTCTGGTGAAAAAAACAAATGGAACTCCATTCTTGTGCAAGGATTTTTAGTAGGATGTATGACAGGTTTAGTGGGGGCCGGAGGAGGCTTCTTGATTGTGCCAGCTTTGGTGAATTTAGTCGGTCTTAGTATGAGAATGGCCATCGGAACTTCTTTGATGATCATTGCAGCCAATTCGCTCTTTGGTTTCAGCGTGGCCCTTGCCAAGGGACTTTCTGTCGACTGGATTTTCTTGGGTTCTATCCTTTGCTTGGCTTTAATCGGATTGGTGTTGGGGTCTTTCTTCTCTAAAAGGGTTTCCGAAAAGAAACTCAAAACGGGTTTTGGCTATTTTGTTCTGGTGATGGGAACTTTAATTTTATTAGATCAGATAACCAAACTTTCATAAGTCTTTGTTAGGCCTACGGGAGCGAACTATTTTCTTATTTTGAGACTTGTGGTCACGTCGGCGAATTCCGCGTAAATGCCTGTCCTTTGATATAAGAACTGAATTTAGGAGCATAAATTACTTCGAAGTGTTTCACCTTGAGACATTAGCCTCAAATTTTAGTTTAGGAAATTCAAAATTTAGCCGATTTTTAACACATGAAATTATTTTATTGTTTGTTTTTAACGACAGCACATTGGGTATTAGCTGCCTTTGGGACAAAGTGTTTTAAACTAATAGGCGTGTCTCTGCGTCTTTTTAGGTTTGTGTTTGTGGGAGTCTTTTTGATAAGCAATCCGCAAGCTCAAGCATCAACCGCCAGCTCGGGAATTACTTATACCGGGAGAATCTTAGATGCCTCGGACGCTCCCGTAATTGATAGCTCGGTTATTTTTACGGTCACGATATATGACCCCGCCGGGAAATGCTGGCTTTATACCGAGCAAAGAAAATTGGATTTATCCCAAACCGCCGGGACCTTTTCCTTTGAAATTGGCTCTAACGATTCAGCAACTCTTTATGGAGCTCCTCCTTCATTTAACAACCAATCCAGTGGCGGTCCAAAAAATTTAGCGGATCTCTTTAGCAATAAAAAATCCTATCTAGGGCTTGGCACAGCCAATGGCTGCACTGGCACTTATGATCCCAGCA
>DATBTE010000136.1:0-2373 GCA_036559425.1 Pseudobdellovibrionaceae bacterium
CTAAAAATGAAGTTCATCTCATTTTATTAGATGTAAGTCTTCCGGATGGAAGTGGTTTTGATTTTTGCACAACTCTGCAGAGTCAAGATACGACCCAAAAAATACCGGTGATTTTTCTCACGGGAAAAATTGGCGTCGGTGATAAAGTTTTGGGATTGGCTCTTGGCGCTGAAGACTATGTCACAAAACCATTTGATGTCTTGGAGCTGAGGGCTCGGGTAGAGTCTAAACTTAAAAAATTCCTTTATTATGCGAAGGAGGAGACTTATTTCCAACGCGGTAGCTTGAAATTTGAACTATCCACTTATTCCATTTACTTAAATGAAGAGAAGGGAAATCAAAAACTGAATATGACTCCCATCGAATTTAAACTTTTGCTTAAGTTGGCGCGCTCCCCTGGATATGTGTTGAGCCGGGAACAGCTGATCGACAGTGTTTGGGGGGACTCTGTTTATATAGAGGATCGCTCCGTGGATAGGCATATCTCTTCCATTCGTAAGAAGTTAGGGACTTGTTCATCCTATATTCGCACGGTACCCGGTTTGGGCTATCAGTTTTTAGCCGAACAGCAGCACTAAATGATATGAGGGGGACTTATGGAACTACAATTTGATGCGGTTCAAAGTATTAAATCGATTGAAAGCAATTACGGGCCTCAGGTCGCCCGTGAGGTCGTGCAAATTTTTATCAATGATTATCCTGAAAAGCTCACCAAATTAAAGGCTGCGGTTGATCAGGGTGATATTGCCACCATTCGTTTTATCGCTCACGATATTAAATCAGGAAGTTTGAGCATGGGTATAAAGCCCATGTCCAATATCTGCGAAATTCTTGAGCGTGATAGTTCGAAAATGAATAAAGAGGAACTGAAAGAACTTTCAGAACGATTGGCTGCGGATTATTTTCAGATCTCAAAAAGTTATGGGGATTACCTTAATATTAAACGCTGAAAAGAGAAAGAGAGAGTCGTCAGGCGGCTCTCTCTCGCAAGGCGGTCAAGTTATTAGAGGACGGGCTGGAATGGACTCAGTCTCGGCTTCAGGCAACTCACTTACAAATTCTGGAACACGGCGACGGCGCCGATCATGGCGGAGTCGATCATGAGTTTTACCGAGAATAAGTTTAAGGGCCTCGAAGCTCGAGTTTATGGCTCGAAAGAGATTGCGATCTTGGCGTAAAGTCTTATAGGTTTTTGCGCTGATGCCTGATTTTAGGGTTACTTCACACTGATAAATGGGATGACGATTGGCCGTTTCCTGGCGATCTTTTTCGATCCGAACGGCGATGTGTAAATCCTTGTCCGGTTGAAGGAGCTTACCGGCCAAAAGCTCCGTTTTTTTTAAAATAAAATCCTCAGCATAAGCTGAACGCTGAACGTCTTTAAAAACTAACTCTGTACGCATAATTTACTCCATATCGATATTGAATTGGTATCCTAGTCCGGGAATTGTTTTAATATAGTCTCCATGCTGGCCCAACTTCTTTCGAACTGTGTATATGTGTTTGTCGATAGATCTCTCATTAATGTGAACAGTGCCTCCCCAAATGGAGTCAATGAGTTGATTTCGTGTAAAGATGCGGCCCGGTTTTTGGGCTAAGTGCAAAAGAATGCGATATTCAATAGGCGTCATGTTGATGAGTTCGTGCTTGTCCTCCTTGATGGCATAGACCGAATAAGTCAAGGTGTCGAAACGCAAATGCCCTCGTTGCAATTGCAGTTCATTGCGATCATGAAGCAAAGATTTTTTAAGTTTTGATTCAATGCGTGCTTTAAGCTCCAGAGGCACAAAGGGTTTTGTAATATAGTCATCAGCTCCTAGGCTGAGACCTAAAATTTTGTCGGTAACGCCGGTTTTCCCGGTCAAGAAGATGACCGGAATGCGAGCCGTCGCGGGGTTGGTTTGCAGGTCATTGCAATAGTCAAAGCCACTCCCATCTGGGAGCATCACATCTAAAAGAATCAAATGAACTTCGCGACTTTCCAAAAATTCTTTAGCCTGCTTGAGTGTCGAAGCAAAAAATAAATGAAGGTCTCTTTCAAGGGAACTCCGTATCATCGCCTGGTACTCCACTGAATCTTCAACCACCAAAACATTTGGTATAAAAGCTTGAACGTGACTGTCTGGTGCTTTTTCGCTTGTCCGATATCCATAATCCCTGTATCCACTTACAAGTTGATTGTTACCATGCTGATTAGCATCCGTGTTATTCATCTAAAAATCCTCCATGGTCAGGTGGTCAATAACCTAAAACATCTCAAAATCAACAATTGTTTCGTGCTTTTCGCCCCTATTCCAATATTTCATTTGAGCGCTCAGGTCGCCGATGGCGCTGTCCAAAGCGGCCGCAATCACTTCGTTTTCACCTGAAGCA
>DATBTE010000137.1:0-33403 GCA_036559425.1 Pseudobdellovibrionaceae bacterium
GAAGGCAAACAGCAGAAATCAAGCTATTAATAACAATCGACGAGGAAGAAAACCAATCTGAAGATTCCCCCCGCTCTAGCACGAATTGCAAGCAGCCAATTCCTAATACTAAAAGTGCAAAACCTACCCAGTCCAAAGCAGGTTTCTCTTTTTGCACTTCGCCATCCTGGGAAACGCGATCGTAAATCACGCCCATGCCTACAACCAAAGCGATGATTCCCAGAGGTAAATTGATATTAAAGATGGATCTCCAGCCAAAGTTATCGGTGAGGTAGCCTCCCATCACCGGACCTAAGGTAGGTCCCACCATCACGCTCATCCCGAAAATCGCTCCGGCAATACCCGCTTTCTCTTTGGGAAACTGTTCATAGATCAAAGTTTGTGAAGTGGGTAAAAGAGCACCACCGAAAAGCCCTTGAAGGATTCTAAAAATTACCAAAGTCAAAAGATTCGGCGCAAGACCACAGGCGACCGACGTCAAAGTAAAAGCCGCGATACAACCCAAAAAATATTTACGACGTCCAATCCGTTCACTAAACCAAGCGGAGATGGGCAAAACAATGGCATTGGCAATGGCATAGCCGGTAATGACCATGCTGATATCTTCGAGGGTCGCACCCAGATTTCCCATCATCGAAGACAAAGCCACATTGACGATAGAGGTATCAATGATCTCTAGAAGTGAAGCCAGGACCGCAACAAATATAATCAACGGATTCGGACTTTTCATTAGTTCTTTCTAACTTTCACGTAAGCAGATA
This sequence comes from Pseudobdellovibrionaceae bacterium, assembly GCA_036559425.1. Classification (GTDB taxonomy): domain Bacteria; phylum Bdellovibrionota; class Bdellovibrionia; order Bdellovibrionales; family Bdellovibrionaceae; genus JACMRP01. Next base: position 762 of record DATBTE010000137.1, read on the forward strand.
AGCCCGCTCGTAACATCTCCAAATCACCATTGGTTAAATTCTCCAATTTAATTTTTACAGGAATGCGTTGAACCACTTTGGTGAAATTTCCAGTCGCGTTGTCCGGTGGCAACAGGGTAAAGGTGGATCCCGTGGCCGAACTTAAAGCCACCACCCTGCCTTTAAAAGATTTGCTGCCAATAGCATCTATATCGATGTCCACAGGGCTGCCAATTTTAATTCCTGAAATTTCAGTCTCTTTAAAATTTGCCATCACCCAGCGTTCTTGATCGCCGACAAAGCCAATGAGGGGGACGCCAGCGGAAGCGAGCTGCCCTTTCTCCACGGATTTTTTTGCAATGGAACCGTCAACAGGAGCTTTAATTTTCGTATTTTCAATATTCAGTTTAGCTTGATCTACTTGGGCAGTGATGGCTTCGTATTTTGATTTTAACTCGGCATAAGACGCTGTGGCCGTATCATACTGCTGTGAACTCACGGCATTTTGCTTATAGAGTTGAGAAATCCTCTGATAATTTCTTTCAGCGTCCTTTTTACGGGACTCTAAACCCGCAAGTTCGCTTTGCACCTGTTTTAAGGTATTTTCATAGTCTCGGCGATCGATTTCAACCAGGATGTCTCCTTGTTTCACTCTTTGGCCTTCCACCACATTCACATCGATAATATAACCCGGCACTTTTGCCGCCAGCATCACCACTGGAGCTTCGACTTGAGCATTGTCTGTTGTCACGTACATCACATGCTCTATTACAAAGTACACTCCTAAGAGGACCGCTAGTAAACCAGTGCTTAGTAAAATCTTTTTCTTGTTATTCATAGAATCCTCAGCTTTATTTTTAATTTAAACCAATGAGCGTATCGCCAGTGGTGAGTTCTAGATTCACTAAGGATTCCAAGGCTCCCATTTGCGCATTCACGAGCCCCGCTCGCGCTCGAAAGAGTTCCACTTCCGCATCTAAAATATCCGTATCTGTTCGAGTTCCCACTTTTTTTCCTTGGCGAGCCAAGCGCACGGACTCTTCGGCTTTAAGCACATCACTCTGGCGAGCTCTGAACACCGTGCCAAAATAAAGATATTTTCTTTTCCAAAACTCAAGATCTTGCTGGGCTTTCAAACGCGCTTGAACCAAGCTCTTATCCGACTGCACCGATTGTTGAAAACTTTCATGATCACGGGCAATCGAAGTCATGCCGTCAAAAAGGTTCCAGGTCATACTGAGACCCACTTGATAAGCTTCGCGGTACTTATCCCAGCTGTCATAATGATCATCGCGATTATTATAGTACTGATACTGGCCAAACAAGGCGAGACGCGGAATCCAATAACTGCTCGCCGCATGGGAAAGACTGCGAGCGCCTTCACTGCGCAATTCCAGCGCTTGCAAATCTTGACGAGCGGTTAATTTCGCTTTGATTAAGTTCTCTGTTTTTTTCGCATTGAAAGTCGGCCAAGTTCCGACAAGCTCTCTTTGATCGAATTCTAAACCCATAATCTCCGTGAGTTTGTTTCGTGCCGCTGACAAGTTGTCGGTGGTATTGAGAACTTCAGATTCGGCCTCACTGACTTGAACTTCGACCCGTAAAACGTCATAGTTCGTGGAAATCCCCGCTTTTTTAAATAAATTTACATCTTTTAAATGATCTTGAAGGGTTTTCAAGTTTTGCTCCGCCACCTGGAGCAATTCCTTGGCCGCCAAAGTCTTATAGAACTGCAAAATCACTTCCCGGCTGATTTGAAACTCCGTCCAAGCATATTCCTTTTGTGAAGCCGAAGAAAAAGAACTGGCTGAGGAGTAGCGATTTAATCCCGCGCGCCCTTCGAAAAGCGGCAAAGTCCCAGTCACTGTAAAAAGGGTTGTCGGTATCACTTGAGCGATCGAGACCTCTGGCTGAGAGGGATTCAAACGGACATCGGTCAATAGATACTTTTTATTAAAAAGATAATTTGCTTGCGCCGTCAGCGTGGGGAGAAAAGAATTGAGAGCTTCGATTTTTTTCCAAGAACTTTCCTCTTGCATAGCCTTGGCTTTTTGCAAACGCGGAGAGTGCTCTCCAGACTCACGGATAGCCTGCTGCAGAGTTAAACTCTCAATTGAATTATTGGTTGAACTCCCTGTCAAATTATCCGCAAAGCATTGAAGGCTTAAAAAATGAATGACTATTAAAAAGAAAACCCTCATTTGAACTCCTAAAGTATGTTCGGTAGAGATGTGTAACACAAATCGTTTGCATTGCAAACGATTTGTGTTACAACCCATAAAATGAAAAGTCCGAAGAAGCCGTTGAAAAATTCCAAAAAAAAGAATTCTACAAAAAAGACAACCAAGAAGGAGTCAGCAGAAATTACACTTCACCCGGCTCTTGAAAAACATTTGGGCTATTGTCTCTATAAAGCGGCCCTTAAGTTTCGTGCCATGATCGACCATATGATGGTTCAGGAAAAACTCATCGCCCCGCAATTTGGAGTCCTACTTATTTTAAGAGAGATTGAGGGCCTCAATCAGATCAATCTTGGTCTGCAAATGGGTATTGATAAAGCCACCATCGTCAAACTGATTGATGGACTAGAACGTGCGGCCTACGTCACCCGGGTGAGTTCTGAAACCGATCGCCGTGAGAAATTTTTACAGATCACTCCGCGAGGACGTAAACTTCTCGAGGATCTCAAACCCCGCATGAAAGATCTTGAAACTGAGTTTCTTAAGCCCCTGGATCCTGAAGAAAAAAGCATCTTGTTAAATGCAATACCTAAACTTATGAAGCCGAAGCGTGAGCAAGAAAAAATTTAATAAAGTTAACATTGAAATCAGCAATATCTGCAATCTCCAATGCAACTTTTGTCCGCCAGTACAACGGGAAAAAAGGCTGATGAGCTTGGAGATCTTTAATTCCGTCGTGAAGCAGGTGGCCCCCCTCACAGAGCAAGTGACTTTGCATTTGATGGGAGACCCCTTGGTGCATCCCAAATTAAATGAATTTATCGCCGTCTGTGAACGCCATAAAGTGCCTATTTTCTTGGTCACCAATGGAGTTCTTATGAACGCGGTTAAAGAAGAACTGCTTCTTCATCCAATTTTTCGCCAAGTCAATTTTTCGCTCCATAGTTTCCATGACAATTACGGAGATAAAAATCCTAGTGTTTATCTAGATAAGATTTTTAAATACTCGGAACGCGCACTTATAGAACGGCCTGAACTCTATATTAACTATCGTCTCTGGAATTTGCATGAACCCCGAGGCGTGGGCGCACAGAATCGTTCTATCCTGGAGCGAGTGTGTGAGTACTTTGAATTTAAATTTGAGCAAACTATTGATGTTCGAAAGAATAAAAGCGTGCGCATTAAAAACCGCCTGCATTTTCACTTCGATACCGAGTTCACCTGGCCCGCCCTGGATTTACCCCTCTTGGGGGAACGAGGAACCTGTTATGGCCTCTCCAGTCACTTCGGCGTGCTCGCGGATGGAACCGTCGTTCCCTGCTGCTTAGATAAGGAAGGCAAGATTCCTTTAGGAAACGTCCAAGAACAAAGCATTGAAGCTATTCTGAACAATGAGCGGGCGCAAAAGATCTTGCAGGGTTTTAAAGCCAATAAGCTGCTGGAGACTCTCTGCCAACGCTGCCAGTACATCACCCGCTTTAATTAGCCCTAAAAATTCCTATTTTACCAGCTCTGACATTTGTTTTAGGACCTTAGCGAAAAAGTCTAATTGAATCGTCGAGATTTTATCCGTACTACTATCGCTAGGGATCTCAATGGAAATCAGTTCTTTAATCTTTGCCACTTTGCCGTAGCCATTTTCTAGAAATCCTAAATCCAGCAAAGCGCAACGAAGCTTTATTTTTTTCAACTCTGTGTACTGAGCAAGATCGACTTGCTGACGTTTGCTGATGCGAAAAGAAAATAAAGACCAATGGTCGGATTTTAAAAATCTCTGATAAGGCGAATCGGAACCCCATCGGGCTGCGATTGAAATCTCTGGGACCCCTTTAGAAACAATATGCTTCAAAATAGGATAAGCTTGCGCGTAAAACCTGTGCGTGGGGGTCATCTCTATTTGACCCCAAAAATCTAAGCCCGGAGCCTTAATCTCTCCCCCACCAATGGAAACTGCAATTTTACGCTCACAAAGGCCTTTTAGATCTGAGTTTAAAACCTGCAAATTCTCGCGAAGAGTCTTTTGCCAATCCTTAGTTATTTCAAACTTATGCTCTGGAAGAAAAATAGAACAAAGATCCGTCAAAGAAAACTGCAGCTTGCTTTGAGAAGAATTTCCTTCAATTAGAATTTTTACGGGGTGAGCACAGCCTTCTCCACTCACCGTTTTTGAAAAAGAGATCTTTTGATGAACAAGAATTTCAAGGGATCGTGAAACAAATGCCGGTTGTCCAAAAAAATACTTCAGACTCGTGAGCAGATACTTTGCCGAAGATTCCGCTTTCGCGCAAAAATCATTCAGAATAATGCCATCAAATTCATTAGAAAGCTGTTGATCTATTAACTTGTCTAACTCTTGCTTTTGCACGTTAAGACTTTGCATTTCAAAACTGTTACATTCAATTTGCTAGTTGTCCACAGCCATCAGGCTCAAATATTAGATTTTATACAATTAATTTGGTCCGTAAATACTCTCCAACTTCAATCGCCGCCCTTGCTCCCGAAAAATGAGCTCCATGGGTTGAGCAAGGTTGGGTGTATTCACTGGACACCGTCGCCTCTCCTGCCCAAAATAAACCTGGTGTCGAGGCCGGATGAGCCAAGGCCTTCCTCACTTTTTCTATAGGAATGGATCTTTCAAAGCCCACTTTTAAGAAGGAATCCGCGCCTTTCGAAAAGGAGTCATTACTCCATTGCCATCTCAGGTAAGTGATAACCTGAGTTACACGATCTTTCTCGAGAAGATTAAAAGTGGGGGCAGAGCTGGGGAACATTTTATCAAAATCCCTGCACAGTGCCTGAATCACTTCCATATCCGTCATATTTTTTATTTTATCTGCCTCATCGCCAGCAAATAAAATACACAGCACTTTGTCTTTTGCCGGATCATCAACAAACGGAACGAAGTAGGTTCGAGACATCTCTCGCTGATTGTCAATACGATTTATAAAAACGGCATCCTTTGGCCAAAACCTCTTATTGAATTTCAAAACTATCTTAGCTTCATCGCCCATCCCCATGCAATTGAGAGCGTCTATTTTATCTTGCGGCAAAGGCGGATTAAAGCAGATATCACCGCTCTTAAGCATTCCCACCGAAGCAGTAAGTATCACTGCTTGAGCTAAGAAAATACGTCCATCCGTGGTATGGACCTCAGTTCCACTTTTGCCATATTTTATGTATTTCACGAAGGAATGAAAACGAATATCAATTTGCTTTCCCCTGTGCTGATCCACTCCAAGAACCAACTGATTTAAAAAATCACTATATCCATCTTCGAATTGATATTCATTCCATCCCATTTCTTGTTCCGAAATTCGATCAGAAATAAATCCTTTAAGGCTCATTTCCGCAAGAGAACCAGGAACATGACCTGTGAAGTAGAGATCCACTAAGTTTCTCCCAATTCTGTCAAATCTTTGTCGCTCGATCCATTGCTTCGCCGAAATATCCGGGCCCCTGTAAGAATCAATGCGATGGGAAAAAGTAAGAATATCGTAAAGATTCCACTCCTTGACTAGAGCATAATACTTTTTAAGATGATCTTCCCAACCCTCGTAGTACATAAGACCTTTGAACATTCTGGAGATTTTTTCTATTTTTGGTTTATACTTATCCACTTCATTCCATAGGGCCACAGTCCCCGGATCCCGGTGGATGTATTCGGCACCCATCTCTAAGGGGCCGCCAAAGCGAGGATCCTCCACTGTGTGAATGCGCCCCCCAATTCTCCCAGAGGCTTCTAACAGAATGGTTTTATAACCTTTTCTAGCGTATTTCGGAAAGCTCAGATCTCGGGCGGCGATGAGACCTGCCATTCCTGCCCCAATCACAACGCAATCGCATTTTTCAAATTTTGGGGACAAAAAAACTCCAGCGAAACTATTTCGCGCCACAAACCCGGTCGTGCCAATCAACATATGTCTGAGAAACTTGCGTCTTGAATTGTTCATATGATTCAATCCCTTCATTTATAATGAAAGAAATCTATACTTTGGGCATTTCTTGTAAATACAAACTCTAGAATGAGAGAGCCGTACTTGAAGGACTGATAGTTTTCGTGAAAAGGAAAGCCCAAGAGAAAATTAGATCTAATTTTGCCGGACGAAAATGTCACTGGGTTTATGTTGAAGTTTTATACATATGACTTTGCTGTAGTGATTACTGCTTTTGGGATCTAACCGATTCGATCGCGGGCTGCGCAGAAAAGCCTTCTCCGGCGGAGGCGACTCCACGGTGGAAAGGTCTTGGAGGAACTTCCTGTCTTGTCATAGACGAGGGCGCCGGCAAGGGCTTCGTCAGAAGAGCGAAGACTCCTGAAAAGGTCAGTACACTTCCAACGACTAAAAGAATAGAAAGCTTATTCATCTTTTTTAGTTTATCTCCTTGTTTGAGAAAAGCAAGATGGAGCTAGACCTTTGATAGAGCTAAGTACAGAGACCAGGGTCTCATAAAGAGACACTTGTCTTGCAAAAACTATTCATTCGTACTCAAAGACTTATTCCTTGAAAACTGGCCCCCTTCTCTGTTGATGGCCGAGGGATTGCTCTTTAGCTCTAGCTATGCGGCCAGAGTGTCCCTCACTGCTGTGACCAAACTCTTTCTAATTCGCAAAATCCATTAAGGGATTTCATTATCAACAATATGGGGGGCCAGTTTCAAATCTTCACACAGTCGACGTAGTATTTGCGCACGCCGTTTTCGATCTGACTTACCAAACCATGGATGTCGGTTTCAAAGCCTGGAAATTGCAGATTAAAAGTTCGAGCGAATTTTAAATAATCCACGGTGGTCTTGTTAAAACGCTCCCCCGGAATCAACAAAGGAATTCCCGGAGGATAGGGAGTCAACAGCACCGCAGTCACTCGACCTTCCAGATCATCAATTTCAATGCGTTCGATTTCATCATGAGCCATGCGCGCAAAAGCCTCGGAAGGCTTCATCGCTGGTTGCATATCTGACAGATACATATCTGTCGTCATCCGAGCCACATCATTGGCTTTATAAGTATCGTGAATTTGCTGACAAAGCGTTTTCAAACCCACTCGTTCGTAATGGGGATTTGCCGCCGCAAACTGCGGCAGGATTTTCCAGATCGGTTCATTTCGGTCGTAATCATCTTTGAATTGTTGCAGCGCTGTTAACAAAGTATTCCAGCGGCCCTTAGTGATACCGATGGTAAACATTATAAAAAAGGAATAGAGGCCGCACTTCTCGACGATCACCCCATGTTCGGCCAAATACTTGGTGACCATAGCCGCAGGAATTCCTTTTTCGGCAAAGTCCCCGCCCACGTCTAAGCCCGGCGTGATCACCGTCGCCTTGATCGGATCCAACATATTGAAGTCTGTCGCCAAGTTTCCAAAGCCATGCCACTTGTCATTGGGCTGCAAGATCCAGTTTTCACGGGAACCGATGCCCTCGTCAGCGATGTCCTCAGGCCCCCACACCTGGAACCACCAATCCTGGCCCCACTCTTCGTCCACTTTGCGCATGGCCCGACGGAAATCCATGGCTTCCACAATGCTTTCTTCAACGAGGGCCCTGCCGCCCGGCTCTTCCATCATTGCGGCCGCAACATCGCAGGAAGCGATAATGGAATATTGCGGGCTGGTCGAAGTGTGCATCAAATAGGCTTCATTGAAGACATGACGATTGAGCTTTTTTGTTTCCGATTCACTCACTAAAATTTGCGAAGCCTGGCTGAGGCCGGCGAGTAACTTATGTGTCGACTGAGTCGAAAAAATAACCGACTCCTTGGCTCTTGGCCGGTCCTTGCCGATCGCGTGCATATCTTTATAGAAATCATGGAATGCGGCATGGGGCAACCAAGCCTCGTCGAAATGAAGCGTGTCGATTTTTCCATCCAACAATTGCTTCAACGTCTCAACATTATAGATAACTCCGTCGTAAGTGCTTTGAGTCAGTGTCAGAATTCGCGGCTTCCGCTTTTTATTTTTGATAAATGGATTATTGTCGATTTTTTTCTGGATACTTTCCGGCGAAAACTCCTCTTTCGGAATCGGGCCTATAATTCCATAGTGATTTCGGGTGGGAGTTAAAAACACCGGCACCGCCCCCGTCATCATAATGGCATGAAGGTTGGACTTGTGGCAGTTACGGTCCACCACCACGATGTCGTCCGGCCCAACCGTCGAGTGCCACACAATCTTATTAGAAGTCGAGGTCCCGTTGGTTACGAAAAATAAATGATCGGCGTTAAAAATCCGGGCCGCATTCCTTTCGGAGGCGGCCACGGGCCCGGTATGATCGAGCAATTGTCCCAATTCATCCACGGCATTGCACACATCGGCGCGAAGCATGTTTTCACCAAAGAACTGATGAAACATTTGACCCACCGGGGACTTCAGGAAAGCCACTCCCCCCGAATGTCCAGGACAATGCCAAGAATAAGAACCATTTTGCACATAATTAAGCAAGGCTCTGAAAAACGGCGGCGCGATGGAATCCAGGTAAGAGCGGGCTTCACGGATGATGTGTCTCGCTACAAACTCCGGAGTGTCTTCATGCATATGAATAAAACCGCGCAGTTCCCTTAGAATAGTATTCGGGATATGGCGAGAGGTGCGAGTCTCACCATAAAGGTAAATCGGAATCTCGGCATTTTTAAAACGGATCTCCTCGATGAAAGCGTGAAGGACTTTCAAGGCTTCTTCGGTCTCTTCAGGGCTACCGCCGCCAAACTCTTCGTCATCAATGGAGAGCAAGAAAGCGGAAGCTCGGCTCTGCTGTTGAGCAAAGGCTGTGAGGTCCCCGTAGCTGGTCACTCCCAAAATCTCCATACCTTCATTTTCGATGGCGGCGGCGAGGGCGCGAATGCCCAACCCACTGGCATTTTCTGAGCGGAAATCTTCATCAATAATCACAATTGGAAAACGAAATTTCACCGGCGACTCCTGAGGTTTTTGCAGAGAATTTATGTATGAAGTACATTCTCTGATTAGGCAAATAAAACCATTGACTCATGAATTATTATCAATAAATATGCGCAAACAATGCATAAATATCCAGCGACAAATCCACTCTCAACTTCACCTCACGGGTTTCTCGGAACCTCTGGTTCCATTTCCTGTTCCATAGTGGGCGCTCGAGGCTACTCAGGACTTGAGACGGCCCGACTTTTACTGCAACATCCCTACGCCCAGCTCACTCATTGTTTTGCCACGTCTGAGTTTAAGCTTTCCAATTTTATTTCCAATTCCGGCGCCGTGCAGGTGCAGTGTTTGCCCGATTCGGAAATTATGAACCATCTGACGGATGTGGTTTTTCTCGCCACTCCGGCGAACGTGTCCCTGAGTTTAGCCCCAAAAGTTCTGAGCGCCGGAAAAAAGGTCATTGATCTCAGCGGAGCCTTTCGCCTTAAAAAGAATGACTACCAAAAATGGTATGGCTTTGCGCACACGGAACAAGAGGCCCTTACTGAAGCTTGCTATGGTTTAGCACCCTGGGTGGGACCAGCTTCGGAGGAAAGGCTTATTGCGAATCCCGGCTGTTATGCCACGGCGATCGCTCTGGCTTTGATTCCACTTTTGAAAAATCATTTGATTGCGGAAAACTCCATTGTCGTGGATGCGAAATCAGGCACTTCCGGCGGCGGCAAAAAGGCGGTTGAGAATTTGCTTTTCACTGAAGTGGACGGCGAATGCCTTCCTTACAAAGTGGGCTGTCATCAGCATTATCCAGAAATTATCGAAGCCCTTGAGGCTTTTTCCGGCAAAAAAATTGAAGCCCATCTGACCACTTCGCTCCTGCCAATCCGCCGTGGGATCATCGCCGGGGTTTACGCCCAACTGCATGAAGGCATCGGTCTGCAAGAGGTCGCCGCAGCCTTCGCCCAAGCTTACGGGGATTATCCGCTGGCCAGCTTTGGCCCTCTGAAAACAGAGCCCACTTTGCTTTCGCTGAAAAAAGTGGTGGGGACGGCAAAAACACACATTAGCTTCGAAGTGGTCGGGCAAAGATTGTATGTTTTCTCGTGTATCGACAACTTGCTGAAAGGTGCCGCCAGCCAGGCCATTGAAAATTTCAACCGCATTTCAGATTTGCCAATTTCTACCGGTCTCAGCCATTTGGAGGCATTGACATGACACCAGGACCTGGGGTTCATCGCACCCCTTTACCGAAGGGTTTTCTTGCTAGTGGAGTTAACTGCGGAGTTCGCCGTTACAGACCCGATATTGGAATCCTGATTTCTGAAGTGCCCTCCGTGGCGGCCGGGGTTTTTACTCTGAATGAATGCAAGGCCGCTCCGGTTCATTACAGTCAGCATCTGTTGCCAGCTGACAATATTAAAGCCATCCTCACCAATTCTGGCCAGGCCAATGCCGCCACCGGCGCTGAGGGTGTGGAAAAAAATCTTATGATGATCTCAGCCACAGCTAAAAGCTTGAACTGTGATATGAACCAAGTCCTGGTCGCCAGCACCGGTGTGATCGGAGTTCAGTTAGATACCGACAAAATTCTGCCTTCGATTCCTGAACTTGTGTCCCGCGCTAACGACACGGCGGAAAGCTTTGCCACCGCTATCCTCACCACCGATTTAGTGCCTAAAACAGTGACCGCTGTGGTCGAACTTTCCACGGGTTCGGTCCGCATCACTGGTATCAGTAAAGGTTCTGGTATGATTCATCCAAATATGGCCACCATGCTTGGCTATATCCTGACGGATGCCAAAATCACTAAAGAACATGCGGCGGAGCTTATTAAAAAGACTGCGGATATCAGTTTTAATATGATCAGTGTGGATGGGGACTCCTCCACCAATGACTGTTGCTTTTTGATGGCCAACGGAGCCACCGGCGTTGCAATCAAGACAGCCGAAGATAAAGAAAAATTTGAAGCCATCGTTCAAGATATTGGAGTCTTCTTGGCTAAGTCCATCGCCGCTGACGGCGAAGGCGCCACTAAACTTATTGAGGTTGAAATCAAGGGCTCCGACAATCTTGCCTTGGCCAAGAAAGCAGCCCGCGGCGTGACCCTTTCTCCTTTAATTAAAACTGCGGTTCACGGCGAAGATCCCAATTGGGGACGTATTCTGGCAAGATTGGGAGCTGAACAGGTTCCCGTCCAGCAGCTAGAGAAAATGACTCTTCGCCTGCAAGGCGTGCTTATTTTTGAAAAAGGCCAGCCTGTGGCCTTTGCTAGAGACGAAGTCAAAGCTCTTCTTAAGCAAGTCCAAGTTAAAATCGAAATTGATTTAAAATCCGGCCCCCACTCGGCCACCGCTTGGGGCTGTGATCTTTCTCGTAAATACGTCGATATCAATACGGAGTATTCATGAAGAAAAAAATCCTCATCAAACTCGGCGGTTCTTCCCTGGAGAACCCCGCAACCGTGCGCGAACTGGTCGCCCTCACCAGCGGCTACCGTAAAAAAAATTATGATATCATCCTGGTCCATGGCGGAGGACCTGCCATAAATCAAGAACTCACCCGCCGTGGAATCGAGTGGAAATTCATCAATGGCCAACGTCAAACCACTCCGCAAATGATGGACGTTATCGAGGAAGTTTTGGCAAAACAAATTAACTCGATGCTGGTCTCTGTTTTATTAGCGGCTGAAATCCCCGCCGTAGGAATATCGGGAATTCAAGACAAGACTTTGCTCTGCAGCCAAGCCAATAGCGAACTCATGCAAGTGGGAAAAGTGGAGTCCGTAAATACGGCGGCGCTTGAAAAAATCCTCCAGCTCGAGCTCGGTCCCACTCCCGTGATTGCCCCCCTTGGTGCTGGCCTTCACGGTGAAAAATACAATATCAATGCGGACTGGGCAGCAGCTAAAATCGCCATTGCTTTGCAGGCGGAAAAGCTGATTTTCTTAACTGACCAAAATGGAATCCTAGACCAAGACAAGCAACTGGTTCATCGAGTGACCCCTCAGTTGATCAATAAAATGATTGAGGCTGAGGCTATCTCTGGGGGCATGTACACCAAAGTCATGACCATGATGACGGCTTTAAGCGCCGGCATCCCACAGGTTCGAGTCCTCAACGCCAACGTCGCAAGCCAGCTCCTGAATAACGACGAAATTGGCACGCTCTTGTCCAATGATCTCCCCCCTGCCAGAAAGGAAGTGACGGAATGGAATCAAAAGCTGAACTAAAAAATGATTCTCACTCCAGAGTTCTGGTTTTACGCCAACTGATTCGCGAAGGAACCGCCAGTACTCAAGAAGATTTGAGCAAAGCTCTCAAATTAAAAAGATTCAACGTTACTCAAAGTACCATCTCTAGAGATCTTCGTCGCATTGGGGCCATCAAAACCACCAACATGGAAGGTCAGACGATATACAAGTTGCCAGAAACTCATCAGACATTGCCACCAGGGGGAAATCATTCCTTAGCCGGGCACTTGATCGATATTCAGTCCAACGAAAGTATGATTATTTTGCACACGTCCCCCGGCTCCGCCAGCCTCGTGGCACGTCACCTCGATAATATGAGGTCCGCTCTTGGAATTCTGGGCACAGTTGCGGGTGACGATACCATTTTCATAGCCCCCGCTTCTATAAAAAAGATTTCCTCTCTCATTCGTAGAATCAAAGAGGAAATCTAATCTATTCTTTATTTCACTAAGATATTACGGAACTGCCAAGGATCCTGAGTGTCAATGTCCTCTGGGAAAAGTCCTGGGCGATCTTGAAGCGGATGCCAATCAGTATAGTAACCTTTTACTGGACCCAAGTAAGGCAACTGGAATTCTAAGCAACGCTTAAAATCCATCTCATCAGCTTCCACCACTCCCGCTTTTGGATTTTCCAGCGCCCATGCCATTCCCGCAATAACCGCTGAAGTGACCTGTAAACCCGTGGCGTTTTGATAAGGAGCCAATAGGCGAGTTTCTTCAATCGAAAGCTGTGAACCGTACCAATAAGCATTTTTCTCGTGGCCATAAAGAAGGACTCCGAGTTCATCCAAGCCATCAACAATCTCATTTTCATCGAGAATATGCTGTTCAGGCTGGCGAGCTCCTGCGCGACCGAACATTTCATCCAAAGACAAAACGGCATCATTGCAGGGATGATAAGCATAGTGACAAGTCGGTCGGAATTCAGCGTTAGCACCTTGACCAACCGTGAAGTAATCCGCAATGGAAATCGCCTCGTTATGGGTGACTAAACGACCATATTGAGGTCCCGGAGTTGGACACCAAGTTCTCACCCGAGTATTGGCTCCTGGTTGTTGTAAGTAAATCGCCGCTTGGCAGCCGAATTCATGGCGGCGGCCGGTCTCGGGCATTGATTTTTCATGGGTTCCCCAGCCCAGTTCTGCTGGCTGCATTCCTTCACAAATAAATCCATCTACAGACCAAGTATTCACGAAATTGTTCATTGGCTTAGGATTCTTGGCCCGTTGGGTATCGCGTTCAGCGATATGAATGCCCTTTACTCCCACTTTTTGCATGAGCTTTGCCCATTGCTCGCGGGTTTTCGGCATCTCATAATCCATTTTCAAGTCATTGGCCAAATTCACCAAAGCTTGTTTTACAAACCAAGAAACCATTCCTGGGTTGGCGCCACAGCAAGACACCGCAGTGATGCCGCCTGGATTGGTGGCTTTTTCTTTCAAAAGACCTTCACGGAGGGCATAATTCGAACGCCCGGAAGCGCCTTTGGAATCATCAAAATAAAAACCTACCCAGGGTTCAACCACAGTGTCGATGTAATGAGCGCCGATATCACGGCAAAGATTCATGACGTCCAAAGAAGACACATCTACCGACAAGTTGACACAGAAGCCTGTGCCAGAACCATTTTTCAACAAAGGAAGCAAAATTTCCTTATAATTGGCCGCCGTCAAACCGCTGTGAATAAAGCGGATTCCGCGTTCATCCAAAAGCTTACGATCACGATCACTCGGATCAATCACCACCAAACGGCTTTTATCAAATTTAAAATGGCGCTCGATCAAAGGAAGGCATCCACGTCCAATGGAGCCAAAACCAATCATCACAATCGGACCAGTAATTTCGCCATAATTCGCAGAAGGAGGAACAAAAGAAGTACTTTTAGTCATGATATAAAATCACCCGTGTTTTGCTTAAGGTTATTGTTCAAGAAGTGAGTTCCTTTACCGAAAATGCGGCTGAAGTACAATTCCTTTTTTTTCTAGAGTAAAATTTAAAAACTCCAATCAAATAAAGGAGCAGGAACGCCAAAGACTCTTGCCAAAGCGTCGGACTAAGACTTCCTCTAAATACCGTGGAGTTTCTTTTCAAAAAGCCAGTGGCAAATGGCGAGCTGGGATCGAAGTTGAAGGAATTCATAGGAATCTGGGGGATTTCACCAAAGAAAGCGATGCGGCTCTGGCCTACAATTCGGCGGCGCGAAAGTATTTCGGTAAAATTGCTTTTCAAAATTCCGTGGGGCGAAAAAAAGTTCCACGTAAATAATCTTTCATCCCTAGACAACTTATTACTTTTGTTTTGGAAAACCCTAGTGTACGAGTAGGTATGTAAGGGGGACAGAAAATGTTAACAACGAGAATCAGTAAACAGATCGACAAGGCCATTTTATGCTTAATAGGACTATTTATATTTTTTACGGCTCAATCCAGCTTTTCAGCCAATGGATCTAATGAAATCAAAATCTGGAAAGATTCTCGTTACAATTTACCCAGAAAAAGCGGTGTCGTTCTTTTTAAACTTAAAAAAAATAAGCAGCTCAACGACCTCCAATCCTCTTTTCTAATTCCTTTAGCGGAAGATATTGGCTTGACCGATACTCGTCTCTTAGGCTCCTCATCCATTTATGAATTGAATTTTCAAATACCCCTCGCCACTATGAGCTCCGCAGCTCATCATGCACATCATGTAGAAGAGGCTTTTGCCAATAAATTAATGGCCAGTGGACTGGTGGAATTCGCGGAGCCAGATTATATTTTCACTCCCGATACCGTCACTAACGACCCCAATATCGCTGATCAATGGTATCTACAAAAAATCTCCGCGCCTGCAGCCTGGGACGTAACCACAGGAAGTAATAACACCCAAGTCCTGGTCTGTGATACGGGAATCATGAGCAGTCATCCTGACCTCAATGAGAACATTTTAAACCAAGGACATAATTTTGTTGATGATAGCGGTAATACGGAGCCCTCAGGAAATCCCCATGGCACCTTGGTGGCAGGCCTTATTGGCGCAAAAGGCAACAATGGCATCGGAATGGCCGGTCTGAATTGGAACATTCAAATTATTCCGGGTAAAATTTCAAACGATCCAAAGGGAGCCGCTCAATCCTCAACGATGGTAAAATGTATTCAATGGGCCATCGATCATAATATCAGAGTCGTTAACTTAAGCTACAGCGGCACCGAAAGTGATGCCATACGGGATGCTTCAAAAACGCTCTTTGAAAATAATGGCCTCTTAATTTACACCATTGGCAATGCGGGTGTTGAAGTCACTCGTCCGTACAATCCTTATGCTTTAACGGTGGGGGCTTCGGACGATTATGATTTTAAACCTCCATGGTCCAATACAGGAGAAGCCTTGGATCTGGTTGCCCCTGGGGTTTGGATCTACTCCACCGATGGAAATGGCGCTTATAAGAATGTACAAGGGACCTCCTTTGCCGCGCCTCTCGTGACGGGTACTGTCGCTCTTTTAATCTCTTTAAACCCTGAGCGCCCTATGAAAGAGCTCCGACAAATCATTATCGACTCAGCTAAAGATCTGTGGACTCCTGGCAAAGATAAAGCCTTTGGTTTTGGCAGACTGGATATCAGCAAGGCCATGGAAATTTATAGAAGCTCCGCTGCAGTTGCGAACACAACAGTAAGGGATAACTAATAGTTTCTTCTCAAATTGAGAAAAATTCTCTTCAGGTCCTCTTAATTTAATTTAAGAAGAAAGCTAAAACTTTCTCTTTAAAAATATCATCCTCTCATGCAACCTTGAATTTACATACATGTGAGACAGTGCCTGCCGGAACTGTAACCAGATCGTTCATCTCTCTCCGACAACTTATAAGAAAAAAGTTAGTTAAAAGACTTAGTCTAACTTTGGCCACGAGGTCCTGATGTAGGTATGTACAGGGGGGAACAAATGATAACTCGGTTTTTCAAAAAATGTGCAATAGCTTTAACATTTGCAGTCTTCATACTCTGTTTCCAGAACTGCGCCAGAGAAACTTCATTATCCAGCAGCTCGAGGGAAGCAGCTTCACCACCTGCTGAAATTATTCTTAATACCGACAGCAAGGACGAGGTGAACACCTCCGACTATAATCTCACCTTTTCCACTAAAATTAAAAACAATGATCCGATGACTTCCATCACATGCCAGCTCAATAACGAGCCCAGTCAGGATTGCAGCTCCGGTTCTATTGTCTTTCCCTCTCTTGCGGATGGAGATCATCAAGCAACTATTTCGACGGTGACTAGCACTGGAGCAATCACCCAAATGAAAAGGGTCTTTCGCAAAGATACCACAGGTCCTGTGTTAACCGTAACGAATAATATTTCAGCGGTAACTGCTAAGACCTCCGCAAGTTTCAAGTTTTTTGCAACAGATGCCTTGAGCAGAGTCAGAGGCTATAAGTGTGCTCTAGATGGGAAAGCCTTCTCCCGTTGCTCTTCTCCTCTGAATCGAAGCGGCTTAGTTTCAGGAAAAAGTTACAGCGTTTCTATCAGAGCTTCGGATAGAGCCGGGAACTTAAGTAAGATCTATTCTTTCTCTTGGACCGTGAAAGGCGGTGTTCCGACGGCTGTGCTCTCGAGCAATCTTCCATCCCCGATGACTTCTTCCACCCAAATTACTTTGACCTTCACAGGAACCAATGCAGCTTCTTTTAAGTGCTCTTTAGATGGGGCTGTCTCTACGGTTTGCACATCGCCTCAAACTTTAACGGTGTCAGCTAATAAACTTCATCAGTTTTCCGTGACTCCCATTTCAGCAACTTCTGTTTTAGGCGCTGCGAGTTCCTACTCTTGGACTGTGGATACTTTACCTCCCACATCTCCGACTTTGTTAGCCAACATCCCCACCTCCACCACTTCTAAATCGGCGACTTTTAATTTTTCTTCGACTGACAATCTTTCCGGAGTCACTCACTACACCTGTTCTTTAAATAATGCTGCGCCTATTACTTGCACTACGCCTTATAATTTAACCGTGAACAATGATGGAGCCTACACTCTCGCGGTTCGGGCAGTGGACTCAGCGGGGAATACTTCCGCTCCGGGTTCTTTCTCCTGGACGGTTTCTGCGACCATGCCACCTCCTGCTGACGGCAAAACATTGTTTGCTAGCAACTGCGCCAGTTGTCATAACGGTCCGGATACTTTTGATTCTACAAAAACAACTAAAACCAATCGCACTTCGGCGCAGATCTCGGCATCTATTAACTCCCTTGCTCCTATGAATACCATAGCAGGACTTAAAACCCTTACCACGGTGCAAATTGATGCCATTGCCGCTTATCTAAAAACCACTCCTCCACCTCCTGCTCTGGCTTGCAGCACTCCTTTTGCTCCTGAAAGAACTCCCCTAAGACTTCTTTCCAATTTGGAATATGACTCTATTGCCGCTGATATTTTTCTTTCCAAAAGAAAGCCCAGTTTAGATACTAAGTTCGATGTTCCTGCCCTAGGATCCTCCGGCTTTTCCAATACCAGCATGACGAGTGAAACCTCCTCTCCTCCCATCTCCGATTTGACAGTGGAGAAATACTGGACCGCGGCCGGTGCCCTTGCTAATGAAGTTATTGCTAATAAATCTCAGAGCGGAAGCGCGTACTCTGCACTGGCTTCCTGTGCTGTTGGTGTCTCCTCAGTTACTGACACTTGCTACAACTCGATTCTCCGCAATGTCACTTTGAAGGTTTGGCGCCGACCCGTCTCTGAAACCTCTACCAATAATGAGTTCAGCCGACTGATGCCGATTCTCAAAAGCGGCGGAAGCTTTGATGTGGGTTTTCGTGACTTCCTCAAGGCTCTGCTCATAAGCCCCAACTTCCTCGTAGTTTCTTTTACTCCTGGCACGACCGTGAGCACGACCAGCCAGGTTTTCACTCTTAATAATTATCAATTGGCTTCCAGACTTTCCTTCTTCCTCTGGCAATCCGCTCCCGATGACACCCTCTTAGGCCTTGCGGCCAATGGCACCCTCTCTAACACCACCACTTTGCAAAGCCAGGTCCTTCGCATGTTGAAAGATCCTAAAGGAAAACGCTTTGCCTCGGTCATGACCAATGAATGGATCGGAGCCAATCAAATCCTAGGCTTGGGCTTAACCACAGTTGATACGGCTACTTTAAATTCCATGGTCGCGGAAACTCAGTTCATGTTTGAAGACATTGTGAATACTGATAGCAGCTTTCTAAACTCCATTTCCGCTAATTATTCTTTCCTGAACAAGGTCCTGGCGGATTATTACAAAGTTCCCTTCAACGGAGCCGTGAGCACGCAATTCTACAAAACCAGCTTGGACTCAACTCCTCGTCGAGGAGTCCTCAATCAAGCCGCCTTCTTGATTGCGACTTCGGGCGCTCCTAATCAGACTCATCCTGTTTCCCGCGGCAAAATCATCGCTAGAAAAATTGCCTGCTATGATATCGCTCCTCCACCGGCAAATCTCGACACTTCTTTGCCTGCCAATATTCCCGCAAACTCTACACCGGCGGAAATCCTGGCCATCCATACCCAACGTGCCCAGTGCGCAGGCTGCCACAACTCCATTGATCCCCACGGGCTGCCATTAGAGACCTTTGACTCACGAGGCATTTGGCGCACAAACTATCTAGATATTGGTGGCAGATCCATTGATCAAAGCGGCAAACTTCCTTCAGGCGAGACCTTCTCCTCCACTCAGGAATTCATGAGCACACTGATCAATAGCTCCAATGTGAGAAGCTGTCTGGTCAGAAACGTTATGGCCGCAGGTTTAGCCCGCAAGGTGGCTTCTCTGAATGATCAGTGCAATGCCACCCAGATCAGCGAACTCAGCATGAATACAAATTCTAAACTTTCTGATTTGATCAGCAATATCGTCATAAGCCGTCAATTTAGAATGCAGACAACGGAGACACCATGAGCAATTTTAAAATATCTCGTCGAAAATTTATGAGCAGTACGGGGATGATTTTTACTATCCCCCTTCTGGAGAGTCTTTTCCCTTTGTCGGCTGAGGCCGCCAATGACCCCCGACGCTATGTGATCTTCTATTTTCCTAACGGCACCTACAACCGCTCCGACAAACCTATCTGGGCCACTCGAGATGGAGCCCTCAGCAGTAGCAATACCAGCTTAGCTTTATCGCCCTTTTCAGCCAATTATGGAGATATGATTTCAATCAATTATTTAAAAAATGATGCCAATTTCGGCTTGGCCATTAATGACGATCACGCACGAAATGCGGCAGCCTATTTAACCTGCGCCTCCAGCCTCAGCAGCTCTATGATTTCCTTCGAAAATGTTCTGGCTGATAAATTCGGAAAGGCTGCTCTGGTTTTAAGTGGAGGGGTCACCAGTGCGGATCTCCCTCCGGACAGTTATATTTCTTACCGTAATGGAAAAGGAAATATGGGAATCTCCAACCCTGGCGATTTATATCGAAATCTCCTCAACCAAGTAATCCCTAATGCGGGCCCCACTCCAACACCGACTCCTACGGTAAATAATGGCAAAAGCATTTTGGATGCCACCATCGCTGACTTAAACTCCTTCATGAAGACCTTAGGAAGATCCGATAAAGCAAAAATGGAGGAATTCTTAACCTCGGTCCGCGCTCTGGAACTCAAAGTCGCTAGCACTGCGCCCACTCCAGTTCCTGCCCCCATGACCGGAAGCGGAACAGGGTGTGTGAAGCCCACTCTTGATTCTAACTTGGATTCAGCGAATTCACGAGACGCGGCCCTCTACCTGCCTAAATTTTATGCCATGAATGATATGATTAAAATTGCCTTTGCCTGCGATATCACACGATCCATTAGTGTCATGGTGGATACTGAAACCACCACTCGCACCTATGCCAAACCTCCTTCATCTCTTATCTACAACGGAGCTGATATCAGCGGAGGTTACACTTCGCACATTGCAATATCCCATGCCAGTGGCCTTTCAACTTCGGGATATAACTTGGCTGTAACCCGAGACCGCGTCCTCATGCAGATTCCAATGGATCTTGTGAATAAATTAAAATCAGCCAATGATCCCAGCGGGAGCCGAATTCTAGACAACACAATTATTCAAGCAGGTTTTGGAGTCCAAGATGGGAATCATAGTGCCTCCAACAACCAACGCCCTCTTATTTTAGCCGGCGGCCGAAACATGTTGAATCTGGGAACTTCACGCAATCTGAGTTCTTATCAATTAAAAGATCTCTATTACACCATTTCCAACAAAATAGGAGCGGGCCTGACTAACTTTCAAGGAAGCAGCACCCTTATTTCCCTTTGAAATGACCGAAAAAATAGTGTTCAAGGCCCCTTATGGGCCTTGAACACTGCCTCTGCGTTTTTTAGAAGGGGGCAGTTTGTGCCAACTGATGATAGAAAATATGCCAGACCTGGGTCTATTGGTTTTTATTAAAACAAGTCTTTATTCTATCCCAATGTTTTCATTGGACTTCTGGTTGTACTCAAACAGAAGTAAAGTCGCGCTACGAGTTTCAAATGAATAATAAGCGCCTTCGCGACTTATGATAGCCGTATCTTCGTCTAGGAGAAAATTTAAAACCCTTCTATAAAACGGAGAGCCTTGAACACTATTTATTCAAAACAAAACTGTATACGATGTCTTGGAAGCCTATACTTCTTTTGGAAAATATCACGTCACTGTCTAAATATGGAACAATGGCACACTTAGTGAAGGTGGAATATAGGTATGCAAGCAAGTTTTGAATTAAGGAATTCCATGAAACTGACAAATTCCATTTTAAAAACATTGTACAGCTTTTGCTTTTTGTTTTTAGTAACTGTCGCCGCTAATGCCCAATGCCCACAACAGTTACAAAGCGACACCCTCTCAACAGAGTCATTTCTCCGGGACTTAAGAAAGCATATAGACACTGAGAACGAAAATACAATTCCTTATTATGTTTTAGGCTTAGATGAGGGTTTAACAGCATTTTACAACAAGGTTAAAGAAGATACACATCATCAAACTCTGTACTATGATACCCTCTATGAATTTTCTCTTTCAGACCATCCGCTGAAGAGCAAACTCTTAAAAGAAGTTAAACTTCAAAAAAAATATCATAGCGTTGAAGAGTGGATGCCAGTGTTTGAAAAGACAATGCAAAATTGGGTGGTAGCTGCTCCAAATAGAAAAACAATTTATTTCAATTTAGATCGGTTCGATTTTAAGAAATACCAGCAATTTTCCTCTCAGATTCAAGATACTATAGGCGAAAAAAAGGCCTCTAGCAAATGGACAAATTTCACCAATGCAGAGATGAAATTTATTTTATCGGATAAAAAAATATTCAACAAAATACGTTGGTTCGTGAATAATCGTGAACTCACTAGCTCTGAAATCAAAAGAACTTTTAAAGATGTTGCTCCGCAACTGTTCTAAAAGTACAAAATAAGAAAAATGTATTAAATTTTCTGATCCATGGAAGATCTAAGGACTTAAATATTCAACCAAGTAGAGCAGGCGATATTCGTCAGTTGAAATTGGTCATTGGCCGCGTGTCCAGGTCCCTTCCAAATTCTTAGGAAATTGCCTTTTATCAGTTTCGCCTTATCAGTTTCAATCACCGATTTAAGATCCATATCGACAAAGTTAGGTCCGTTATATTTCACCGCTACGGGAGATTCTTTATTGACGTAAGCAGCCAACCCAACCATTGCACTGTTATTGGCAGGCTCGTCATATTCAAAAAATTGAGTGATTTCGTCGTGGGAAAAATGATAGCCGAATCGATTTTCTTTGTTTTCAATCACAACTTCCCCCTGATCTGGGAAACCTGTCGCTCCAGTGGTATTAATATGTACAGTCACCCAACTTCCGTCAGCATTGCGGCCCGTGCATTCGGAAATCGCCCAAACTTGAATTGAGAAAATGAGGTTTGCTAACAAAATGAGATATTTCACAAGAGTACTCCTTAACCTTAATTCCTAAACTTAATTTCTTAAAAACCAAAAAACAAACTCGATGCCGCCCAAAGTCATCTTGCCGGAAACTTGGCAGGCGCCATTTTCAGGAAGCAAACAAGCGCCCCATTCAGGCTCAAAAGTCATTGCACCCTTAACTGTTTGAGCTTTGTCAAAAACAGTCATTTCATATTTATGAAAAAATCCACGGGCGTGACTCGAGGCCGGCGTTATTCCCGTCGACTTCACGATCTGGACCTTACGATAGACGTCCTCAGGGCAATGGCCGACGGGCTCCATCACCAAAGTTTCGTCAGACAACTTCACGTTCAGCTTTCCCGGTTGAAAGGCGCAGCCCTCGGAACCAAAACTTAAACTCGCATTGACGTAGTTCGCAGGGTTGACCGGATTCCACCAAATGCTCGGGCTGTAGTTGCCGATATTCAAAAGCTCAATCAAATATTCAGAATGCACAAAATTCGTATCATCGACGCCGCTGATCCAAAGATACTCATGCAGAACCAGGCGCAATCTTGATTTGGTTTCGGTCGAGCGACGTAAATCCATCCAACGAGATCGGTTGACTTTGATAAGACGTTTTGTCGGATAGTAATTCACCGCATCCCGTTCATAACCGTCCAACAGGGTGTGATCCTCAGAGACCACTTCTGTCGCCGTGATTGCCACTCTTAAGTTCACGGTATCAAAAGCGGGTTTATTGTTATTGAAAAGCAGTTCCAATCTTTGCAAGACATCCCGTCCTGTCAAAATAAATTCAGAAGCCACCGCATCACCAGCATTGCCATGATCCCAGCCCGCAACCCCCCCAGAGCTTGCCAATATCACGAAGACTCCAAGATAAAGAGAAAGGATCCTCATGGCTTTTTCTCCTGCGATAAAGGGAAAAGCTGAATATTCAAACGATAGACCGCATCCCGAGATCCTTCTTCCAAATAGGTAGACAAACGACGGCGAAAATCTTGAATCATAACCTTCGCTTCTGCCAAGCGCGACTTTGAAACCGCCATGGTGATTCCACTCACATCGCGCACTTCGACGGGATCCACCTCCAAGGAATGAAGCACTTTCAAAATATATTGTCGATGCCCCTCACGTAAAGCCGCCGAAGGAATCTGAGACGGTGTCGCCATGTTTTTTCCCGTCAATTGCCAAATATTTTTTTTCTTTACAATAAGGCCAAGTTTTTCTAAGCGATTTAAACACTCTGAGACAATCCCGAAGGGAATATTCAAGCGTTCTGAAATCGCCCGTTCTTGGCCCTTAAAATCCTTGATCTCTAACAAGGCCAGAATCGCAAAATGCTGCCAGGAAGAGATGGCTTCGGCACTCTCCATCGCCAGTTCAGTATAGCTGGGAACGGCTGCCGCCTCATCCGAGGCAAAGGTGCTCACGATCAACGCCTGAGCCTCCACAGGGTTCCTGATATTCAATCCCTCCACAATTTTACGGGCAGTTTTAAGCGTGAGAGGACGCTTGCCCTTTAAAATAGCCGAGAGCGTGGAAGAATCCATTCCTAAAGAGCGAGCGAAAGCGCGGAGAGAGTAGGAAGAGTTTTTCCTGCATCTCTCTGCAAAAGTGCGTTTCATTTGCTCAATCAAGGTAGACTCCTTCATCGCCAATCACCCCTACTTTACCGTTAAGGCCGCATTTGGAGCTTCCCCGAATACGCTCGGCATATACAAGGCCTCAGCATGGGTCGGAGGAAGCTTGAACGTTCCTGGATTGTTTAACTGGAACTGATATTTCACGGTCGTGATACCAGAGTCTAAATATTCAAAATAGAATTTATAACCCGAGTAACTTTTCTGACCAGCGCTATAATCACCATAGGCATCACTTAAGATGTTGCTTCCCGCAGGAATGGGATCTTGCAACGCCACGTTGTTGACATTGCCGGTGGAGTTGATCTTCAAAGTGACTTCAACGATATCTCCCGCCTGGAAACCAGACTCACGGGTTACATTGTGAAGTTCCTTTTCGATGGAGAGTCCCTGGCCTCGCGCCGCGATCAAGGGCACAGCGCTCAATCCTTGAATTCCCACCCAAGGTTGCCCTTGACCTGAATGCGTCACCTGAACAGTCGCTTTAGTACTGATCCATGGTGCCGCGATTTCCGCTGTGGTCGATTGACTCCACTCCACTGTCTTACTGACTTGTTGCTCTGAGATAGCCATCACGGTGGAACCGCTCACGACCTCGGCCTCATAAGCTCGACCGAAGGTTTTCAAACTTTGGGCGACGAACATCATTGTCGAAGTATTGTACCATGCTTTGGTATTTACATTCACCAAGCCGATCGCAAGACTTCGAGCCACATTTTTATCTCTACGAAGAAGGGCATGGCCTAAAAGTAAGTTCGCGGTTTCCATCGTTTCATCAGAATAAAAATAACTATAACTTGGACTGCCGCTGAGTTGAGCCATATTGCCTGTGTAGACAAGACGCGAAGGACCTAAGAGCTGCGCGTAAATCGGAGAAGTCGCTGCGGTTGTGGGTGTCGCAAAGACTTGCAGGAGCCAGAAATTCACTAAATCACTATTGGACCATTTCTCCACTGGCGGGCCAAAGGCCAAGGGATTTTGCTGTAATTCCGCCGCCAAGCTGGTGCTCACAGATTTCGCCAATGCTTGAAGCTTGGGATCCGCGAAAGCAAAAGCACTGCGTCCCATGACGGTTTGTGCTGTCATCCAGTCCATCGGTGTTTTGCCGACATAGTCGGGATTTACTGATTTTGACAGGACCTGAGAAACAGCTCCTTTTAATTTTCCTATAAGAGCCGCAGGCATTAACTTCAAAGCCCAAGGCTCCTGTTGGAGGGCATTCAAGATCGAGGCCGTCAACCAAACGCTGCCACGTTGAGCTTGAGGGTAGTACTTAACAAAGCCGTTGGTATCCGTAGAACCGAGCAGAGAAACGAGCACACGTTTTAATTCCTCAGGCTTGCTTTCTGTACTGTTCAAAAGTGCCTTGTAGAATTGCGACTCGATAAAGAAATCGATAAACGTATCGCGACTCATACGTTGCTGAATCTGCTTCACCGCTCCGTTGACCAGACTATTGGAAACTGAAACTCGGATTTCACCCTTGCCCGGAAGAGCGTTCAGCTCTTTGGTTAGCTCCTGAGAGAAGGCGCCACTTTCCATCTGCGCAAGGTATGAGGTATGGATCGCCAAGGGAACCGATGGAAGAATGACTTGGGCATCGGGCTCCATCGCATCCACAACTTTTCCGTTCTCGTCGTAAATACGAATCACATACTCAATGCGATGGGCTTGTTCGTCCACTGTGAACTCACCCAGATCAACCGTTTCTGACGCTGAAGACTTGACGTCGGATTGCTGGGTCAGCGTCTTGGTGCCAATCACTTTACCATTGCTATCTCTCATCACCACTTCGACTTCGGTCTTAAATTTAGAATCTTTACCACTATTATTTTGCACCGTCACTTTAATCGGGTAGCTATCTCCACTATGGGCTACTGAAGGGATGTTCGAATAAACTTGAGTGTCCTTTTCGGTGAGATAACCGGCCTCGCCCGTGCCAAACTTTTGCGCTGAATCGGTCGCGATGGCAAAAATCTTGAATCGAGTCAGACTGTCATTGGTTTGGAAAGAAAACTTCGCAACGCCATTCACCACCGGAACACTCGGTTGGAACGCCACCAGCGCATTAAAGAGTTTGCGTTTGAAGTCGGATTTGGCACTTCCATCGCCGCCTTCATCGCCGCCCTTACGACTGTCTTCGTCAGGGAGGTCGGCATTATCCGCTGTCACGGTCTCGACCCGTTCCAGAGGAGAAATGGTCTCTACGTTGTGCCCGCGCAGTTGCATAAGCGCATCGAGAACTTTATAAGTATTATTGGCTTTGAGTTCTAAAATCTTTTCTTCGATGGCCACCAAAGTCACCGTGCCACCCGCGAGTTTGCCATCTTCAGGCTGAACGTTCACTTGGACGTCGACGGTTTCCCCTGGCTCATATTTTTCTTTATTGGTTTTTACTGTCACCTTGGATTTGAAATGGCTCCAGTTGACTCTCATATTGGCGTAACCCAGACGATAGGTCGGGCGTCCCAGATCCGTCTCCCCTATTTTCAAAGCCGCCGTCTGCGCACGACCGGTAATGGCGTAAATGGAGACAAACGCATTCGGAGCCAAATCTGCATGGACAGGAATTTCGACAAAGCCTTTCTCACAGGCGTTGGAGACCAAAGTGGCTTCCATCACTTCGCTGCGCTCGATCGTTACCAAAGCACGGCAATTTTTAAAAGGAGCCGGGAAACTGACAACGGCACGCTCTCCGTCTTTATAGGTTTTCTTATTCAAAGCCAAGGGCAGTTGTTTATTCCCTGGATCATCGCCGAAGTTGTAATAATCGTTTGCTCCATAAACCCGGCCATCACTATCGACTTTGAAAAGCGTATTGGCGGCTTGCTTCGTAGTGAGCGAGGTCACTTGGAAAGCATAGTTTCCTGCCTTCAAAGTTCCGACGGGGCAATTCACCACTTGTTTTTGTACTACACAGGTTTCATGCCAACGAACGGGCTTGAGCTCCCGTTCCAGAGTGTTTTTAATCAAGCCTCCATAGAGTTCTTCACCCATCACTTTTGTTTCAACACGGATCACCTTAATTTCCAGATTTTTTAGATCTGTGATGTTCTTTTGATTCACATCCATGACGGCGGCACGAAGGCGGGCTTCGCTTCGATTCCCTGAAAGGAGACTGGTTCCCACGTACTCATGAGAGTTAAAGATATCTTTGGCCTGAGAGAGTGTTTGATATTCTCCCATTTGATCCTGATAGCGGACTCGAACCACTAATTTTTGCGGACGACCTAAAGTTTTTAAGACTTCAGCGACGCTGCGTCCGTCAGCGGCATTTTCAAGCGCAATATCTTTTGTAAGAGATCCATCCGCAGCGGTGCTCAAACCTTGAATCGTCGCTGGACGGCTGCCGCGTGGCAAGACCTCGGTGCTTTCGGCACTTTCATCGGCACTCAACTTCACAGCGCCACTACCGAAATTAAAATCACTGAGCATTTTATTTTGGATGGAAGTAGGTTCAAAATAATAAGACATATCCGCCGCGAGATTTTTTGCTCCCACACCATTGGCATAGCGGATCACCGCGCTGACGGGAATGGACGAGGGCTGAACTAAAGCCTGAGTCGGAAATGAAATCAAGCCCGACATCAAAGGCACCTTAAACTCAGCCACTTCGATATCTCCGGAAGCTACGTTGATGGATTCACCATCACGAGTTCCAGTCAATTTGATATAATAACGTCCCAATTTTACGGAGGAGTCATTAGGCACATTCCATACAATATCTGCAACGCCGTTTTTCCAGCTCAAAGGAAGTTCATAGTAAGTATCTTCATCATCAGCACTTGAGATCCGGGCCACGGTAGGCAGTTTATTGACCGCAACCTCGGTAAAGCCCTTATCAAGGGGAAGCTTGGCAATCAACTCGATCGGAACTTGCTGGCCAGGTTTGACTAGATTGACCCCGATCACACTGTGGAAATGAGGTTGGTTTTCAGAAATATCACTATAAAACCACTCAATACCGGGAGCCGAAAGCGCATAGGTATTCGGGCTCGTCCAAGAAGAATGGATTAAGGCCAAGTCATCGGCCTGTCGGGCCACAATATAAAAGGCATCTTTGGCAAAATAAGGAGAATAAGAATACTGAGGAGCTTTACAATCTTTAGCCCACTCTTGATTTGGGAACCTTACTAAGCCTGAACCATCCGTCTTCAAAGTTTTTACTTGCTGTCCCAGACAGTTGTAAATTTCCACGTCCGCATTCGCGACCGGTTGAGCCTCTGACAAACGCGTCACCCAAGCCAGAGTATTGGTTTGACCTTTTTTAAGGTGAACAGCCAAATCTGTCACTTGCGCTAAAACATATTTAGGATTGTAATACTGTTCATCTTCGGAGTTCGAACGACCGGATTCGAAAGTAGGGCTAGAAATTTCAATAGCGTAAAAACCACTCGACGGCGCTTTGCCTGCTTCCCCAAAAGGGAATTGCAAAAAGTTCGGTCGGTTTTTCTTTCCGGTTAAGCTTTGCCCTATCACGGTGTTTTTAACACCCATAGCATCCAGGGGACTGGTATAAGTCGGAGTATTTCTGTATTCTCCGCGGTTTTCATAGCCCCGGATTACATTGATCATTGAAGGAACGTCTTGAATGGGTTCCCAAATTTTTGCATTCGTGCCGGTTTTGCGAATAGATAACTTTTGATTTAAATTCACAACTCCGACTGGCAGATACAAATTCGGCACATTTTTTTCAAAGAAGGAAATGGTTTGCGGAACGTGGATCACTTCACTCATGGTGCCGATACGAATATGGAATTCCGCAATCGCATTGGCAAGAATACGACCTTCAATATCTTTAAGGCCTTTTGGCAAAACAACCTTTGCTTGGGTCTCTGGCTCAATATTTACTTTGAAAATAATGGAATCCACAACGGTATCACTGTATTTCGCCAGGAATGGAAAGTAATCAGAAAGAGTGTTTAAAAAACTTTCCCAAAGGCTGACTTCTTGGTTCAGTTCTGGATAACTTCTTACTAATTTTTTATCGGCTGATTTATAAGGAATATACTCGATGTAAGATTCTTTAATATCCGTCCACTTTGCACGACCATTTAAGGCTACGGAGATAGGAGAGCGCGGCAAACAAGTGGCGTTTTTTGCACTGGGATTGGCACACTGAACTTGGGCTTGAAACTGACTGCGTACAGAAAATTCTTTAGTGAACTTCTTCTCTGAATGAATGCTGCCATTGGCGGCACTGCTTTGATTCTGGATCGTAAGGTTGACTTGCGCCCCGGGAATCAAGTTTTGCTGAATTGTTGCCAACACCCAATTCTGATCTTTGTATTCCACATTGAAATAACGATTGCTAGCAAAATGAGAGAAGATTTTTTCGGATTGGTCCTCAGGCACCGCCACCAAAGGCATTTTCTCACTCGGGGCATTCGCACTTAAATAACTTAAAAAACCACTCTGATCGGCAAAGAACTTGCTTCGATCGACAGGGCCGTCAAAAAGGATCAGAATGACGGGTTCATGCTCTCGTAAAGTGTCTTGAAAACCATGAGCGGCATAAACTTCCTCTACATTGGGTCCCTGGACGATCACGGAATAATTAATGGTTCCCGCCACCCAGACTTTATTATCTACTGAAGTCAAATCTTCGGTTTGCACAATATTACATTGGGTGCCACCGACCAAACGTGCGGAAGAGTATTCGTCTTTAGCTTTAAAATTATAGGTCCAAAGGGTGTCATTGTCCGCCCAGCTAGGAAAACCCTCAACGATCGGCGTACAAGAAACCGTGAAAGGTCCCTTTTGACTGTTCTTGCTTTTATTCATGGAGTTGGGGAATTTAATTCTCAATTGTGAGAAGGATTCGTCCACTTTCCCTATCGGTTCGGGCACAGCCCCGTTGAAGTCTTGCACCGGCCCCGTCGCTTTTGCGGTTTCCGACAATCCGATTCCACAAAAAAGGAAAATCGCACTGAGTCTGATTGCAAATCTGATTGCGAACCTCATTCCGAACCTTAAATTTAAAATTCCGCGCCTCATAATTTCCTCATCCTTCCAGCTAAATAAATTTTGAATCCTCGGCGTTGTAACAGGGACTTCAAGTCCTAGCAAGAACCCAAAGTTGTTTTGCCCGCAAAGTGCGGCAAAAATTTCACACGCGGCCCATAATATGCGGAATCACTAGCTAATTTTTTAATTTACGTTATCTATTTCCCATGCATAAAAACATAAAAACCACTTTTTTGGCTGCACTTTGCGGGGTTCTCACCCTCAGTCTTATCTCTTGGATTGCCACTCCCAGCGCCGATAAAATCATACGCCTGTCACTGGGTTCTGACCGCGTTCTGCTGGCGGCCAATGGGGACCTCTTACAAAATCTCAGAACTGATTTTAAAAAGCGCCGTCTCGCCTGGCATCCGCTACAGCGCTTTCCCGAAAGTCTGCAACGGGCGGTGGTCTCCGCCGAGGATCAAAGATTCTTTTCTCACTGGGGGGTTGATCCACTGAGCCTGGGGCGAGCTCTCTTAGCGAATATTCAAGGCAAACGCCTCCAAGGAGCCAGCACGATTACCATGCAATTGAGCGACTTGATTCAGGAAAATGTATTGCTTCACAATCAAGTCATTAAAAAAGGTTCGGTTTTTCATAAGTTCGCGCAAATCACGCGCGCTTTTTTCATAGAACTCAAATGGAGTAAAAAGGAAATTTTAGAAGCCTATCTAAACCTCATCCATTTGCGCGGAGAATTTCAAGGGGTTCCAGCATTGACCTATGCCTATTTGAAAAAAGATCCTCTTGCCTTAGAAGCCGCCGAATCATTGGTCATCGCTTCGATGATTTCTTCTCCGAATCAAAGTTTGATCTCCCTGAAGGCCAAAGCTTGTCTGCTCAACAGAAGGCAGGACCATGCAACGCCCCCCTCTTGTGAAAAAGTGAATGCCGCTGCCGAATTTTTTTTCAACAAAAGTCCGGCTATGCCCGTCAGTCCTAATTACGCTCCCCATCTTGCACGGCGCTTGTTTAATGAGTTCGCTGAGGACGCGATTCTCACTTCCACCATCAATAGTGACCTTCAGAAAAAAGTCTCTGCCATTTTAGAGAAAAATGTTTATCGTCTTAAAGACTCTCATGTCCATGATACCACGGCCATTGTGATCGACAATCGGAGTGGTAAAGTTTTAGCCTACGTCGGCACAGTGTCCTCTTCTGAAAATCCACATGTGGATGGCATTCTCTCTTATCGGCAGGCGGGATCGAGCCTCAAACCATTTATTTATGCCAAAGCCTTGGAAACTAAAACACTGACGGCGGCTTCTATTTTACTAGATGATCCCACTGCAATTTCTTGGAACGGAGAGGTTTATCGTCCTGCAAACTATGATAAACACTTTTACGGGCCCGTCGCCGTTCGTGAGGCCTTAGGCTCCTCACTGAACGTGCCTGCGGTGAAGACAGTCACCATCATCGGTTTGCATGAGACCTACCAGGTGCTCCAGTCGATGCAGCTTTCTCATTTGAAAGAACCTGATTTTTATGGCGTGTCGATGGCTCTCGGAGCCGTTGAGGTTCGTCTTGATGAACTCGCGAATGCTTACCGCATGCTCGCCAACGGAGGAGCCTGGTCTCCGCTGCGGTTCACGCAAAAAGACATAGCCAAAGATTTCAAACCTAAATCTGTATTTTCGCCAGAGGCCGCTTATATTATCGGTTCTATTCTATCCGACCCCGATGCGAGGGCGATCGGGTTTGGTTGGGAGACTCCACTGGAAACACCTTTCTGGACCGCCGTCAAAACGGGAACCAGCAAGGATTATCGTGACAATTGGTGCCTCGGATTTAGTGAAAAATATACGGTGGGAGTTTGGGCGGGTAACTTTAACGCCGAAGCCATGAAAAAAGTCAGCGGCGTTTCCGGCGTGGGTCCTTCATGGTATGAAATCATGACCACTCTTCATAGCCAAGAGCGCAGTTCTCCACCCCCCATGCCATCCCCGGTGATCGCCAAAGACATTCGCCACCAATGGGCGAGCCATGTTCATAAAGAGTATTTTATTAAGGGAACAGAACCCACTCAGGAAGTGATTGAACCCGCTCTGGATAAACGAATTCAGTTTGTTTTTCCCGCCGATGGTTCCGTCCTCGTCAAAGACCCGCATCTGGACCAACAGTACGTGGCCCTTTTTGTGCGCTTTAAAGGATCAGTACCCAAGAAGAGTCAGTTGCTCTGGGATGGAAAACCCTTGGGTGAAGCCGTGAGTCCGTTTAAGATCCCAGATCCCGCGAGCGGCGATCACGAGCTTGCGGTGGCTTCAAAAGACGGAAAAATTTTAGGTAAAATCCGCTTCACCATTCACGGTGCTGAGTAAAATCTACTTTCTTTTTTGCTGATGACCTTTACTAAGACATTTACAATCTACAAATTCCTGTTCACAATAAATCTAAGACGCTGTATTTTTAATAACTTGATTGGAGCAATATGCAGAGTTCTAATAAGGCTGGGATAGCACTTGTGGAAATCCTTATAGCCTTTGGTCTGCTGGCAATTCTGGGCCTTGGCATTTCCTCCATGATCCAACTGGGATTCATGGGACAAAAGGGCATAGAAAAAGATTATGCCATCAATAATATCAGCGAACAAATTCGAGGTATTTTAGGTGATCCGAAAGCCTGCAAAAATACGTTTGGAGGACAACTCGTCGGAGCATCTGCTCAACCTATTACCCAGATCCTTGATGGCTCCACTCCGCCCGTTTCCGTTTATAGCAGTGGAAGTTCCACTGTATATGAGTCTAGAAATATTAAAATCTCAGCCATGAACCTAAAAACGGACTCTACTATAGGCAACGTTCCC
>DATBTE010000138.1:0-1895 GCA_036559425.1 Pseudobdellovibrionaceae bacterium
GGTAGCCCTGCCCGCCACGGGCGCGGCTGTGACGCTGATTTTGAGCTGCTTGCCTTTGGCCTTGCCGATGGCATCCTGTTTCGCGCTAGGCTGGCCGAGAACATTAAGCACTAGCGTTTCGCCATCCCAGGCGCAGAAAGGATTAATCGCCAAGCCTTTGTTTTTCATAAATTCATACTATTGCAAGCCTGAACAAAATATTGCGTAACGTTTGGGTTAGTTACGGAATGTTACATTAAACGTCGTGAAGCACATCAATCCTGTAACTCTGAAAACTTTTTAACAACTGATATTAGAAAGCTAGACATATCTGACTTATGCTTTTGGTACTCAGGAGTGTTGCTAAAAGCAGAATAACAGCAAGATTGAGCATCTAACTCGGATGTAGCTAACCCACACCCGATCATTTTATTAAATAATGTATGGTGATCCTCGTGCTCAAGCGCTGCTCGCAGTTCCTGGTTATCGTTTTCCATAAGATAAGCTCGAATAAGAAACTTTTCTGGAGCATCGTATGGATATATGAAAAGAGTATTTTCAGAACTATTTTCAAAATATTTTGAATAACTTGGATCCTCTTTGTAATCACCATCAAAAATCGCACAATACCCAATCTTGTTCCTGAATTGTGAAAAATTTTTCTTGTGACGGTTGTAATCATTTTTCACTTGGTCTATAGGACCAGATTTAATAATATTAACCAGTTTATGAAAGTGGGGGTAATCTCTTGTTATGTCTATAAGAATCTTTTTAATTAGAAAAGACGCAAGATCATCTTCACAATAAAGCTTAATTAATGGGTCTCCTACTGAATCCATCTTTGATCGCACCGCTTGATGAGAAATATCTGGAATCACACGATAACCCAAAAACGATTTTTCTATAAATCTGCGTGACTTACTTGGAAATGCGGAAATTAGTGTTGGTGAGTGAGTTGTAATGACAAATTGTTTTTTGTCACGCCATGAAATGTATTGAACTATATCAGCCAATTTTCGTTGAACGGATGGGTGAAAACCAGCCTCAATCTCGTCGATCAAGATCAATGAGTTTTTTGGGCTCTCAATAATATCTTTTAAAAGATATATAACAGCTTCTTCACCAGAAGCTGCATTGAATGAAGAATATGACTCCTCTGGCCGAGATATTAAAAAGCAGGATTTATTAATATGCACACCAACTTCAAAAAGTTCGATCTGTTCAATATCAAATACGTAAGAAAACGCCTTCTCGACTTCCTTGTTTAATCTCACCCGGCTTGCAGCATTTGCCTTTCTATAAAGAGCACTTGAAAAACTGCGGCCAGGTAAAATCCTTTCTAGATCGATTAGACGAACCTCTCTGTCTCTAATTTTTGCATTTATTCTAGATCTATCTGTACTCTTCTTACCCAGTCCGCTCCAAGATCTACTCGATGATAAACGCTTGGCTTCTCCTGTCCGTTTCTGGTTCACTGAACGCCATTTAAGTTCGTACGAATAATCGTTATCAACGTTTTCGTGTGAAGTGAATTGAAGCACATCTTTCCAAGAATGTTCTCGCAAATCTGGTGAGGGTGAAGTTGAATCAATTTTCAAAAAACGTTCAAAACTACAGGCTAAAAGAAGCAATATACTTGTTTTTCCTATTGTGTTAGTTCCAGAAATTATTGTCACAGGATGCTCAAACGTAAGAGTTAGGTCAGCTATGTGACGAAAACGCTTGATTTTAATTTCACTCACGAATTCTTTAAAGCTATTACCGAGGCTAATAAACCTTGAAGTATCGCACTCGGCTAACGCCTTTTTCTTTTCACTTAAATTTTGGAGCTGCAAAGTCATATCTTTATTTCTTGGCAAAACAATTATTATTCAGGATCGTCGAATGACAACGCTATAGGGATGCATTAACAAAGA
>DATBTE010000139.1:0-4974 GCA_036559425.1 Pseudobdellovibrionaceae bacterium
CAAGAAGTTGTTTTGACGGCAAAGAAGACTGGCAAAAAGAAGACTAAAAGAAACCTTCAACAGTTCAGCCGGTTCAAAACGGACTCCCCAGGGAAGCCGGATCCAACGGATGGCTCCACCGACACGCGCACCCACTCCGGGAATGAATGTGGCCACCACTAAGGCCGCCGAAGCCAACCATATCAGCCAACCAAATTTTTCCACATATTTAAAAGGCAGATGAATCGCTCCGATCAAAGCCACAAAAGCGATCAAGGCGAAGACCAATTGTTTTTTAAAAAAGAAAAGTCCATCACCATAAGATTCGATGGCAAAGATAAAGCTCGAACTATAAACTTGAACTAAACCAATTCCAATCAAGGCAATAATAGACAAAAAAAGACTGCTGGAAAGATAGCGAAGCATTTGAAACTCCTCTGTTTTATTCTAAACAGAGGAGGGTCTCTTCGTCTTGTAGTCAGATTAAAACTGGACTATGAAAAAACTATGAGAGAAGTCTGGGATCTTTTTATTTATCTTCGACAACTTCATCAGCAGCGGGAGTCGCGGTTGCAGCTTTTTGTGCCGCAGGACCACTGGCTTTTTTAATGCCGCTAGAAGATGGAGCTTTAGGCTCAGCACCAGTCAGCGCACAGCAATAAACTATTCCATTTTCATCTGAAGTATTTTTATAAGGAGTCAATGTGAAGGGCTTGACGGAATCACAACGCTTTCCCATTTGCAGATTGAGTTCGACGTCAATATCGGAATGTTTGTCGCCGTTGATCCACTCACAATAAAGTCCTGCAGAAGAGGCGACTTTTTCTCTCTGTTCTTGACGGGCCTTATAAGCGCTGGAAGCACAGCCAGTTAAAAATAGAACGCCCGCCATTCCACTTAAAGACAACACTAAAGACAATACTACAGATAACGATTTGATCACAGCTCCCTCCATGGCGCTTGTAATGGGTGATTAATTGAACTTTTTAATGATCTCTTTAAAATAATCACCGCGTTCTTCAAAGCTATCAAACATATCAAAGCTCGAGCAACTCGGTGAGAGCAAGACGATATCGCCAATTCTAGACTTTTGATAAGCAATCAGGACCGCTTCCTCAAAGGTACCAATCAAGAAGGTTTCGCTATAATCACCCAGCTCACGATTGATGCGCTCCTTGGCTTCCCCAACCAGGATTAAAGTCTTAACTTTGCGTTTCACGATATTGCGCAAAGGTTCATAGTTCAGATTGGTATCTTTGCCTCCGGCGATCAAGATCACGTTCTCATCAAAAGTATCCAAGGCGCGAAGCGCCGCATGAACGTTCGTAGCCTTAGAGTCGTTGAAAAATTGAACTCCGCCCACTTTACGCACGTACTCGATACGATGCGGAAGGTTTAAGAATCCATTAATGACAGTCTGAATGGCGTCATGTTTAGCTCCGT
This sequence comes from Pseudobdellovibrionaceae bacterium, assembly GCA_036559425.1. Taxonomy (GTDB): domain Bacteria; phylum Bdellovibrionota; class Bdellovibrionia; order Bdellovibrionales; family Bdellovibrionaceae; genus JACMRP01. The sequence goes on from DATBTE010000139.1 coordinate 1,423, forward strand.
GCTCGCGAGCGGCCAAGATGGCTGCCATCAAATTCTCGATGTTGTGCTTGCCCTTCATCTTCATATTTTTGATGGTGTAGTATTCAATATCCGGCCCCGTGCGCACGCGAATCTCATCCCCGATATTTACAGCGCCACCGATATTCATGATTTGAGGCTCTAGAGCGGGCTTACGAGAGAAGTAGAAAATACGTCCGCGCTGAACCTGAGGATCCCGGGCAAGTTCCACCACCGCATTGTCATCCGCATTTAGAATACTCGTGGTGGCCTGGTTCGTATTTTTGAAAATACGGCGTTTGGCATTTACATATTCTTCCATCGAACGATAACGATCCAAATGATTTTCCGCAAGATTCGTGAAGACCACATTCATGGGATTGAAGCTCTCACTATGCTCCAACATAAAACTAGAGACTTCCGCCACCACGACTTGAGCTTTCTCATCAGAACGCAGGTACTCCACCAGAGGTTTTTCGCTGGCGCCACCCACCCAGGCTTTGATACCGGACTTATTCAAAAAAGCTTCCACTAAACGAGCCACTGTGGTTTTACCGTTTGTTCCCGTAATGCCGACGATGGGCTCCTTAATGAAGCCCGCACTGAACTCGAACTCGCCTGTAATCTTGATTCCTTGGCTCCGGGCATAGTCGAAAATCTTGAGACTGGAAGGAACTCCGGGGCTCAAGATCACCAAGTCCTGTTGCAGGAAAGTCTTCGGACTGTGCCCGCCCAGATCGAAACGAATGGGAAGTCCCTCGCACTGTTCCAGTTGTGCTGATAACTCAGGCTTTGATTTATGATCCGTCACCGTGACTTGCGCTTCATATTTGCACAGAAAGTGCGCGAGGCTAACGCCTGTTTTTCCTAAACCGACAACTAAAATTCTTTTATCCTTTAACTCACTCACTTCTCTGAACATGATCACTCACCTCAATTTTAAAGTCGCAAGACTTAGTACCGCTAATAAAATAGATATAATCCAAAAACGAACAATAATCTTGGTCTCGGTGAGACCTTTTAGCTCATAGTGATGATGGATCGGTGCCATCTTGAAAACCCTTTTGCCGGTGAGCTTGAAGGAAATCACCTGCGTGATCACTGAAAGCGCCTCCACCACAAAGACTCCGCCCAACAAGAGCATCAACAGCTCATTGCGAGTGATAACGGCCATAATCCCCAGAAAGCCCCCTATACTGAGACTTCCCACGTCACCCATAAAAACTTGGGCGGGATAAGTATTAAACCATAAGAACCCGAGTCCGGCCGCCACCATGGCTGCAGCCACAGGAGCTAACTCCCCCGCTCCAATCACATGGGGAATCTGCAAATAAGTCGCGATCGAATAGTGGCCCACAACATAGGAGAACAAGCCTAAGGTGCTCGCGGAAATGATCACAGGAACAATGGCCAAGCCATCAAGACCATCCGTCAAATTGACCGCATTTGCGGTTCCGGTGATAACCAGAGCGGCAAACAAAACATAAAAATAGCCCAGATCAAAATTCAAATTTTTCGCAAAAGGCACCGTGACCACAGTGGAAAGTTCAAAGTAGTGAATCAAAATTAAAACCGTGATCCCAGCAATGAGGAACTCGCCTAAAAGACGAATTTTACCGGCCAGGCCTTTTGAATTCTTCTTGCTGACTTTCAAATAGTCGTCCATATAGCCGATCAACCCAAATCCGAGAGTCACCGCCACCACCGCCAAAACCAGCGGACTCAGCAAATCCACCCATAAAAGACAGGGGATGAGAGCGCTTAAGAGAATTAACCCCCCACCCATCGTGGGAGTTCCGGCTTTTTTCTTGTGGGTTTGCGGACCATCATCGCGAATGCTTTGACCGAAATGCTTTTCTTTCAAACGATTGATAAAATAAGGACCCCACATCCAAGCCATAAAGAAAGAGGTAAAAAAGGAGATAAAAGTGCGAACTGTAATATAACGAAAAACATTCAAAGGAGAAAATTGATCCGCAAACGAGTAGAGCCACTGATAAAGCATCTTTTAAAAATCCTTTTTTATAGATTTTTCTAATTTTGTGCCTAAGCTTTGTTTGTGTAACACAAAGGCCAAACAAAAAGCAAGAAAATGTTTGCAAGATATTGAAATCACTTCTATTTTACTTAGATTATGAAAAGACTTTCTTTGCACCAATGCCTGATTCTCTCCTTTATTATTTATATTATTGTCGTGACTTTTAATACGGGCTTCATTGCCACCGACGAATATTGGGATGGCATCACCCGCTATCTTCCAGCTCAAAAAGCCACCGTGAACACTTTGATTAGGCTTGATGATGTAAAATCACCGCTGCAGATACTGCCGATGCATGCAGCTGCACAATTGGCTTACAAGCTGGGCCTTGAAACCCCTTTTAGCCAATATCACTTTGTCATTATTTTTTGGGGTTTGATTGGTTTTGCTCTGAGCGCCTCCGCTGCCATTTTGCTCTTTCGTGGAAAAAGCGAAAGCCTGGCTAAAGTGGCGGTTCTTATGCTGGGGTTTCATTTTGTGGCTCCTGGTTTGCTGACTCGGCCGATGTTTGAATCCCTCGCCGCCCCTTGGATGGCGCTGGCCTGTGCCTTTGCGGTTCTGTACGATGAAAAAAGACATTGGCAGAACCTCTTGGCGGGAGTGTTCTGCGCCTCCATGTCCTTCACGCTCCGCCAACAAACGGGATTTTGCGCATTGGTCTTTATCCTGCTTCCCCTCTTGCATAAGCAATGGAAGCATTTTTTTCTGGCCAGTTTCAGCGGGCTGACCCTCTTCATCTTGAGTGGGGTTCCTGATATTTTTATTCGTGGTGGCTTCCATTACTCCTTGCGGGCCCTGGCTGAATACAATTTTAAACACGGTGCTGAATACGCAAATCAGCCCTGGCATTTCTTTTTTCCTCTCATTTTTATTGGCACGCTGATGCCTTGGTTAATTGCAAAATATCCTGCGGGTTTCCTCGGGGATTATATAAAGCGGTATCGCTCGCTTTATATAATTCTAGCCCTGTTCTTGATCTTACACTCAATGTTTGCCAATAAATTTGAACGCTTTTTGATCTCGATGATTCCAGTCCTGATCTTTATCATGGTGCCCTTTGTAAATTATTTCGTGGAAAACTGGGCACAGCGCAAATATCGATTGATTTCGATGCTGGCGGTCAATCTGGTTTTTTGGTTCCCCGCTTCCTTTTTTCCGGCACAGAAAAATATCACAGACCTGGCTCGCTACATGGACGAACATCCGGAATATCGCGCTCTGCAAAGCATTGACCTCAGCATCGAATGGATTCCTGACGCCTTTATGAAACAAGTGAACTACACTGTTTTCCAGCTCTCGACATCACAATTGCAGACTCAAGCCATTCCTGTGAACTGTGACACTCTTGTTGCGTTGAATGAAAAAGCCTTCGCCTCCAACAGAGAATTTTTGCTCTTTCATTATAAGTTTCTGGCCCGCTTTGATGTGAATATGATTGAATCCATCGCTTACAAATTCAATGCCGAAAACAATGTCCGCCGCTCTCCCCTGATGATTTTTAGTTGCAAAAAATAATT
>DATBTE010000140.1:0-4037 GCA_036559425.1 Pseudobdellovibrionaceae bacterium
TAAATGCCATGAAAGTACAAGTTCAAGGCGTAAAAGTACAAACTCATTTTGATAAAAAAGATGGTTTGTTGAAAAAAGAGGGCTTCATTGATTATTCTAATGTTAAGCTTCTGGATGCTCCTGCTAAAGAAAAGAAAACTACAAAAAAAGCAACAAAGTCTAAAACTGCTTAGTTGTAGAGTGTTAAGGCAAGAAAAGTTTCCTTTTTTCGCATTCTCACATAAAGGCTCTGAAGTTAGAGCCTTTATGTGTTTCTTATTTGTTTCTATTGTCATGGTTAGTTCCATTTCTAGGGCAACCACTATTATTTGTAAAAATGAGAAATCTGTTCGAACGTTAAGAAATGATAAAACATCTCAAGGTTGCAGTGCTGTTTATACCAAACAGGGTGTCGATCAGGTCGTGGGTTCTTCCATGAACGACAGTGCTTGTGATGGAATCATTGAAAGAATTCGTAAAACTCTTGAAGGCAGCGTTTGGAAATGTCGTAACGTTAAAGAAGCAGTTGTTTCTAATCTTTCAGAGTAATTCTAAGAAAATGCATTTCATTCCTATAGAGAATTCCCTAAACTAATGCAGAACCAGCAGTATTAGGAGAATCAGATGTCGCAAGAACTAAAAGTGGCTATATGTCAGATGACTTCAGTTGATGATCTTAAAAAGAATCTTCAGCAAATGGAGGCTCTGGTCGGTGAGGTCCAGGAAAACTCTGGAGTTCGTCTTTTCTGCTTTCCAGAAAACTGTCTCTATATGCGAATAAAAGAGGGCGAAGCGATTCCTCCTTTTACTGTTCAGGATTCGGTGTTTGAGGATCTTGCGGTTATAGCTCGTTACAGAAAGGCGTACTTTCATCTAGGATCAGTGCCACTTCAGATGGGAGATTTTCTTTACAATTCTTCGATAATTATTTCTGATGAAGGAAAAATAGAGACTAGCTATCAGAAAATTCATTTGTTTGATATCCACCTTGCAGGGCACGAGCCTATTCGTGAATCTGATGTCTTCCGTCATGGTGTTGGGGCGGGGGTTTTTACGATTGATGGTTGGAAAATTGCACAAACAATTTGCTATGATTTGCGCTTTGCTGAACTCTATTCTCAATATGCCCGCGAACATGTAGATGCAATTTTAGTTCCTGCCGCTTTCTTAGTAAAAACAGGCGAAGCTCACTGGGAGGTCTTGTTGCGTGCACGTGCGATTGAGAGTCAGTGTTATGTGATCGCAAGTGCACAGGCGGGGCGTCATGAAAGTTCTCATGGGGGTGGAACTCGTGAGACTTATGGCCATTCTTCGATAGTTGATCCGTGGGGAGAAATGGTTGTCCATTTGAGTGGTACAAAAAAGCAGACCTCTGTCTATTCCCTTTCCAAGCCTAAGATTGAGCAAGTTCGCAGACAAATTCCTATGGCCCAGCATCGTCGGCTTCCAGTAAAATAGAAATCACTTCGCAGGTGACTTTATTCTCAATATGCTTTCAAATCACGACAAGGCAGGAAGCCTGAAACTGGACTAGCTGTAAGGAGGATCTTTATGACTCAGAAATTTAAAATTGGAGTTCGATCCGTGAGCATCTTCATCGGGCTTATTGGTGTTTTATCTTCGGCGGCTTATGGCGTCGAAGTTATTGCCGGCTCTTTATTTGATGAATCCAAAGAGGCTGAAATTGCACAAAAAGCGCGCCGTCATGCTTATCCTGGCGGACGAGATGAGGGCGACCTTGCAGTTCAATCCCAGTTGATGGCTCCGACACGTAAGGTGGCTCCTCAAGTTGAAAACGCAGAGAGCTCTGCCGACGACTAATTATCAAATTATTTTAGAACTAATTTTTTGGAGATGAAATATGGCGATCAATGATCAACTCCCTGAAGGTGTGACCCGTGAAACAATGGACGTCGATGTTTTGATTGTGGGCGGAGGAGCTGCGGGCCTTTCTTGTGCTTTGCATTTGCAAAAACAAATTGAGAAATACAATGAGGAGATAGCCTCCGGTAAAAAACAGGGTCCGCCCATTCCAGAACAAATGATTGTGGTTTTGGAAAAAGCTTCAGAAATTGGGGCTCACAGTTTCTCTGGCGCGGTTCTTAATACCAAAGCACTTGAAGAGCTTATTCCGGACTTTAAAGAGCAAGGCTGCCCCTTGGAGGCTCAAGTAACCAAGGATGCTGTTTACTATTTGGGCGAGGAGTCTGCCTTCAAACTTCCGATCACTCCTCCTCCATTCCACAATATCGGCCATCACCTTATTTCTTTGTCGAAATTCAATCGCTGGCTGGCCGAGAAGTGTGAAGCTAAAGGTATCAATATTTTTCCAGGTTTTGCTGCTGTTGAGGCTTTGTATGATGGGGACAAAATCGTAGGAGTTCGAACTGGGGATAAGGGGCGCGATAAGAATGGCGCCCCAAAAGCGAATTTTGAACCAGGCCTTATTTTAAATTCTAAATGTGTGATCTTTGCTGAAGGGACGAGGGGTTCTTTATTCAAAAAAGTTTCAAATAAACTCAACCTTCGCGCTGGGAAAAATGAAGAAGTTTTTGAAGAAGGAGTAAAAGAAGTCATTCAAATGCCAGCTGGCACAGTAGAGCCCGGTCAAGTAATCCACACCATGGGCTTTCCGCTTAATAAATCCATTGGTGGAACTTTTATTTATACTCTTCCAGGAGATAAAATTATCGTGGGTCTTGTGGCTTATTTGGATACCCATGATCCTTTGCTCGATCCACACCGAGAGTTGCAAAAATTGAAGACTCATCCATTCATGCAAAAGATGCTTAAGGGTGGAAAGGTCATTGCTTATGGTGGTAAAACTCTGCCAGCTGGGGGCTGGTATTCAATGCCAAAGCTTCATGGGGATGGCTGGATGGTTTGTGGAGACTCTGCCAGTATGGTGGACGTGCAAAAGCTCAAGGGTATTCACTTGGCGATGAAGTCAGGGATGGCCGCAGCTGAAACAGCTTTGGATGGGATTATTAAGAACGATTTCTCAAGTACAGTGACACAGGCTTTTGAACAGAAGATTTATGAAAGCTATGTGAAGAAAGAGCTTTATAGAGTTCGTAACTTTCATCAGACCCTGAGCAAAGGACTTTTTGAGTCGTTGCCGCTTATAGCTTTTCAAGAAATGACTGGCGGACGCGGGTTGAAAGACAATATGTCGGCTCATAAAGACTCTAAGGCCACTCATAAGGTCATTGAAGTATGGGGTTCGGAAGGGATGGAAGCGGAAGAAAATAAACTGCCGAAACCCGACGGGCAACTTTTCTATGATAAACTTTCAAGTGTTTATCTAACTGGAACTATGCATGATGAGAATTCTCCAAACCATTTATTCATTGGGAATGGTGATATTTGCAGAACCGTCTGCGAGCCTGAGTATAAATCACCATGTAATCATTTCTGTCCAGCCAGCGTATACGAAATGTTACCTTCTCAAAAGCACCAGGGGCAGCTTGAGCTCCAAGTAAACTATACTAATTGTATTCATTGTAAGACTTGTGATATCAAGTGTCCGTTCGAAAATATCGAATGGACGGCGCCCGAGGGAGGCGGCGGCCCACAATACAGAGAAACGTAATTCCGTATAAAGGGAGCGTTTCTTAGACAGGAGCGTTCCTATGCCAGAGTTTTTTGCCTCCACACCTAAAGGCCTCGTTGAGGCCCTCGAAAAAGAGCTTCAAGAATTAAATCTTAAAGTCCTCGAAAGAACCGCCGGTGGGGTGTTCTTTGAAGCTAACTGGGAAGGGGCTTATAAAGCCAATCTTCATTCCCGTGTAGCCAGCCGTATTTTAAAGCCAGTTTTGGAATTTACAGCTTATCAGCCGGAAGAATTGTACAAGCAGATTCAGAATCACGATTTCACAAAATATATCAAACCCAATCAAACTATTTGTATCGATGCGACGATCAAAGAATCTAAAATGCATGATCAGCGCTATGTGGCGATGAAGGTTAAGGATGCCGTGGTTGATCAATTCCGCGGGAAATTCGGAGTTCGCCCAGACGTGGACAATAATAATCCAGACTTGCGTATTCATGTGCGA
>DATBTE010000141.1:0-3245 GCA_036559425.1 Pseudobdellovibrionaceae bacterium
TGGCCGCCTACTCAGGCGGCGAAAAGGCCAAACAAGTAAAATAGAATGTAAAGACCTGCGCCGCTTAATACAGGCAAGGTGAAATTATCATCTATTTTTCCAATGGGAACAAGCTCTGCCAGAGCGCCAATAAGACCCGCGAGAAGACTCACGATAATTACGCGATCAAAAATGATGTTATGATAAGTCAAATAGATGCTGGTCGCTAAGGCGCAAACCACGAACGCTGCCATGAAACCTTGGACGGATTTATGGCCGAAAACTTTGTCTTTGCCATATTTAATCCCCACCAAAGAGGCAATAGGATCTGCAAAGGCTAGAAATAATAAGGTTAAAGCTACTACGGGGCGCGGAAAGAAGGCCACGATCACGCTCACCCCACTTAAAAGATAAGTGGTTCCTGCAATCCTGTGAACTTCATGAGTGCGCATAATGGGTTTAAATGCATGGACCATCCAGTCATTCAAAGCAGGATATTTATGTCGTAAAAAATCAATAGGAAGAAAAATAACTACAGCTGCTGCTAAGATTAACGAAGAAATCATCTCAGGCAAAAGAACATAGGCGAGAAATATACCGGAAACTCCCACTACGTGCCAGATCTTACGTGCCAAATGAATGTCAGAGCGTTTTTTAAGTTCCAAATTATTTAAATTGTCCAAATTTTCTATTACGTATTCTGTCATCACGGTCGCCACCATAAAGGAAGCCACGCCATATGATCAAACCCAAAATCACTCAAACTTGTATATTGCGCGTTAAGATTCTATTTGGGAAGAAAAAAAATGTGAAATTTCTCAAGATTAAATCGCAGTAGCCTTGACATTTAAGACACGCTCTTCAATTTGTCCAGATGGAGTTTGATATTGAATGGAAATCTGATTCTCCCCTTCTTGGAGTTGAATGAGATCCGTTTGATATTCTTTTGTGTTTAATAAAAAAATCGATGCTGTAAACCCATTTGATTTGTTTACGATTGTCAGCTTTGGCCCCTGAGAATTCTTGTTACAATCCTTCCCCTTGAGCTGAAGGAAAGCTCCGACCACTTGAATAGAGGTCGCTTTCACTTTCGCGCAACTGAAATCATAGTTAACAAGGTTGTTGCTCAGAAGATTTCCCAATTCTCTTTTAGTATCCAAAATTACCACTGCTTTTTTAGGGGCTCCTAACCGCGGAAAGCTGGCAGGCCGACGAAGTTTTTGCTCATTAGGACTCAGGATCATCGCCGCCTGCGGAGAATTCGCTCCATCGCCAGTTATCAAAGAAGCTAGAGTAGGAACAGCCATAGTTGCCACCAAGCAAGTCGTCATTACCAAGAATTTCCACTCTATTTTTGCATCTTTGCCCATCATACCTTGTATTCGGCAAAAATTTGACGGGACTTTAGGCGTGTCATTTTGAGACGGCCGGACAGGCCGGACAGTACGCCGTACCTTTTTCGGATGCAGTTGGTCACGAGCGCTTGTTTATTCTTATTTGAGGTAGGCTTAGGCCTTGCAATTTCTCGCCCCATGCCTAGAAAAAAATTTATTCCTAGTTCAGACTATCCCTACTTTATTACTGCGCGCTCGAGAAATCGAGAGTGGTATGAATTGCCTATGGCGGATGTGTGGGACATCTTCAGCAACTATATCTTCTTTATTCAAAAAGCTTATAACCTCGAAATTCATAGCTTTATACTCATGAGCAATCATTTTCATATGCTCCTAAAGACTCCAGAGGCCAATCTAGACCGAGCCATGAACTACTTTTTAAGAGAAGTGAGTAAAGAGATAGGTCGAAAATCAGAAAGAACAAATCAAATATTCGGCGGCCCCTACCATAGGAGTTTATTGAAGTCAGAAATATACTATTACAATGCCTATAAGTATGTTTATCAAAATCCAGTAAGGGCTGGCCTCTGCCAGCAAGTTGAAGACTATCCCTACAGTACAATTCGAAATCTCTTAGGCAAACAGAAGTCAATTATCCCCATCAGCGGTGATAATATTATAGGAGAAAATCCTTTTACTGCTTTGAAGTGGCTTAATCAACGACTCGACGACTCTACTCTTGATTGTATTCGGAGGGGCCTTAGGAAGTACGAGTTCAAAGTTCAGCAGGATAAAAACAGCGGCAAATTACCTAATCTGGATGTACCTACGCTCGACTAGCCGCATCCGAAAAAGGTACGGCGTACCCTCTATTTTTTGTCGATGGAAATGGCGAATTTTTTTACGCCGGCGGTTTTTACCACGTCGAGCAGACTTATTACTTTTCCGTGGGGGACGTCTTTGTCGGCGGAAATGATGGCCTGAATCTCCGGATTTTTTGTGACTTCGTCCGTGACTTTTTGTTTTACGGTTGCTTCGTCTACGAAGGTGCCATTGAGGTTGATGCGACCATCCGCTGTCAAAGCGATGTTTAATTTACTGGGAGCTGTTTGATCTCCGCTCGCGGCTTTTGGTAAGTTCACGCTGATTGTTGGTTTAATAAACATAGGAGCCGTCACCATGAAGATAATCAACACCACAAGAATGATATCCACCAACGGAACCACATTTATATCCGCTATGGCTTCATTGTCGAGATCCATCTTCATTGCCATAATTTAAACACCTTTTTTCTTAGCGTAGGCTAAGCAAAGTTCTTTAATGGCCTCAAGTCCTTGCATAATGCCGCGAACTTTTTTGCTATAATAATTGTAGGAAATGACCGCTGGAATCGCTACGAAAAGACCTGCTGCGGTTGCAACTAAAGCCACCGAAATACCAGCCATCACTGTTTGTTGACCTGCCTCTGAAGCCATCGCCAAATCGTTAAAGGCTTTCATAATTCCCAAAACTGTTCCCAAGAGACCTATATAAGGAGCATTTGATCCCACAGTAGCCAGAAACCCTAAAAATCTTTCAAGCTCTGGCTTCTCCATAAGAGAAAAGGTATTGAAGATTTCCTCCAAACCTTTACTGCCGCTGTCCCTCATATGTTTTAAAGCGTAGCTCGCGGCGCGTCCCTCAAGGCTTTCTATATCTTTCGCGATAGTTTCAACATCTTCCACACTATTACTTTGCAAAGCCATGCGGATGCGATTACGAACTTGAGAGGACTGGCTTGAAACTTTGCGAAGGGCGAAGCCTCTCTCCAAAATCATGCCAATGCTTATGATGCTTAACAAAACCAAGATCCACAAAACAACTTGGTCAGCCAAATGAGCGACGGCAAAAATTTTCTCGCTAAGTACAGGCATGGATGTCCTTTCTTTGACT
>DATBTE010000142.1:0-11401 GCA_036559425.1 Pseudobdellovibrionaceae bacterium
ATTTTTGTCTTTAAATCGAAATAAACAAATTTTTGTGATGGCACACCTCTCGCATAATCGCATAATGAACTCTCCAAAGAAAAGAGGTACGGAGTGAAGATCCAATTTAGCTTTATGTTAATTTTAGCTTGTTCTATTTCTAATGCTGCAAGCGCCCTTGAGTGTGCTGTAACCGATTCCCAAGGGATTACAAAGTCCTATCTTTTGAATCGTAATATTCCTGCTGATTTTGACGGCGCAAAACCTACTACGGAATTCTCTGAGAAAGGTATAAATTTTGGAACGCAAGCATATTGCAGGGGAAGCGAGACCCAAAGCAAACCAAGCGAGGAGGGTTCTCTAAGAATGTCAGGCACTTTAATGAACAGCAATGCCGCTTGTGAGCTTCATCTCGATAGCACTGGAACTGGAAAATACATTTTAAAAATTCGACCGATGTCTATGAGTGGCTCTGTAAAAGTCATTTCCTTTGAAGTGAAATGCGAGGGCTTAGGCGGATAAAATCATTTTTCCTAGGAGCGGCCCAAGGCCGCAGCATTCCTGATTTTTATATAGAGATTTTACATTACGACACTTCGGTGCTGCGTGATGGCCCCGGTCTGACGGTGAAAGCGTGGCAATCAAAAGAAAATTATATGATTATCAAGGACTCTTTTTATTGTTGTGCAATTATTGCAGTATTTTTCTAATAAGAGACTCAGAGTTTTCAAGACTCCAATACAATATTTTTTGTGAAATAGAGCAGCAACTTTTTCGGATAAAAATTTGTCTTATTTTCCCATTATCCCCCGGTATCAAAGTTAATATCCAATCTGCACTTCCTCTTTCGGTCAGCCTATAAGTAAAATTTGAATCATTGTAATAATAATCCCCTGTTTCTCCGCCAAGTTGTTCCTGGATTTTATTTGAAGCAACCCCAAGAAGCTTTTCATTTCGGATAAGATCCACAACCATACGTGAACGATCTTGCGTTGAACCAATTTTAAATTTTGATTCAGAAAAGGGTTCTTGTGGCCATATTAGACTAGCTTCCCATAAAAAGAGTCTATTATCGTACCAGTAAAAAGCACCAAAAACAGAGGTCAATATCGATAGACCTAATATCGCTTTAATAAAGATATAGACAGATGTTTTTAAGAGACTAATGGTGTTTCTGCCGACTTTCATAATTCAAAATCCTTAGTTTTCCACTTTTTACTTCCTCAGTGGCCTTTTCGTATAACTCAGCGTTTTCGAAATTTCCTCTCTTCAAGAACTGATTCGCCGCTAGAATACCACGTTCATTATTAAACTCGTCCATTGCTTTTTCTTCTGAGGGCTGGCTTGAATTGAGCTCATGCGCATTCAGAAATTTTCGCGCAGTTTCTTCTCCTAAATCTCTAGTCAGAAGTCCTGCCCAAGCAAAGTGCCTGAAGGAGTCAGATGCTCCATTTTGTCCTGAACTAGGAAAAAATCTATCGCCATTCCTTTCTGCCAAAAAAGCATCGTAAAACGTGATTGCAGCTTCGATTGGGTTTTGCTTAACCAACGCCTTTTCGCTGGGGTTTAATGTGGGGTATTGCGAACCAAGGTAGCCCAGCAATTTTAAAGCAGATTCTTCTAATATCTTCTGTATTTCATTTTCATACGGAAAAACAGAAGCTAAAATTATGGGCTGAACATCGTCTCGAATAGGTTTCAAATAATAGCTTGTTGTCTTGAAGATTCCGATGTTATTGGTGGAATTGTAAAAAGTAATTATTTGCGATTCGTAACCACGGCTAGATGTCGTGGCAGAAATATCAGTTTCAGGCAATTTCGACACGAAACTGCTTTCAGGTAGTATGAAATTCGACCTCTTGGTTTCAATTACCTTTTTAAACTCATTAAATGAATAATATTTTCCTTTAACAAGATTAATTGTGTCCTTAATTTCTTGCGGCGTTAGTTCGTCGACAATCTGAGATTTTAGGCGGGAAGGCAAAGTTAAAGGAGCCGATGGCGAAGCTTGTTTAACCAATTCTTTTAAAAAATCAGGATATTCATCATAATAAGTTTCGTTTTCAAGGTTCCATATGAGCTCTTGAACTCTTTGAATATTGCTTTCAGCGTTCTTAGCATATAGGTCGAGGACTTCTTTTATAAGTGAAATTTTCGGAGTTCCCTTGGCCCATTTAAATATTTCCTTTCGTTCTGGTATGGCTTTTTCAGAGGCTGCACAAAAGGAAGCAACCACAATACGAGTTTTAGAATGAGGAGCAAGGGTGATTTGATTTTTACTCTGTGCTTTTTTTAAGTTGTTATACGCAATTAGAATTTGAATAAGTTTTTGTTGATTCTCTTGTGTTTTGAAATCGTCTATTTTTCTTAGATGATCTCGAAGTTTTTCTGGATCTGAAAAGTCGAATTCAACTTTATAAGTAGGAGGGTTATTTATTAATTCACCAACAAGTTCTTTATGTGCGCACGACATGACTACGATAAGGGCCAAAATGATTGGCGCGGCACTAACCATTTTCAAGAATTTAATTTGAGTCATCATTTGATTCTACATTTTTGCCATCTCCGAAATCAAACTAAAACGTGCCAATCACCCTTCGAAACAAACCTAACAAGGAATCAATTTCCCGAGCAGCCCCTCAGGCAGAGGAGTGGCCCAAAGACTGAGGATATACCCACCGCCGCCAGAGCCTGTGGGTTTTACTGCAATAGCACCCTGCTGTTTTAAAAGATCCATGTGGGCCTGAGGGGCTCCCTCGGTGAGGCCCCATTGCTGAAAGACCTGGCTGGCGAGAGTGATACCAGCGGCAAGATTTTCTAGGCCTTCTTTTTCATCTTTTTGGCAGAGCGCCTTCTCGCAATCCTCAACCGCTTTTTTCATTTGCTGATCAAGCTGTTTTCCCAGGGCCGCATTCAATGCCATGAACGACTTCACTTTATTCACACACTCCAGCGTGACTCCCCGCTGACCAGAATAAGAAATATACCAATGCGGCATCCACTGCACATTGAGAGTGCTGCGAGTTCCACTGCGTTCAAAGTGCAAGGCTTGGCCACTTAATGAAATGGCGATATCCACGCCGCTGCTTTCGCCGTGAAAAATATTTTCCAAGCTGCGAGCGAATTCAAACATTTCCGATTCTTGAACATGGCCCAAGAAACTCAGCCATTTAGTAATGGCCACGCAGAGTGCTCCGGAAGCCCCCATCCCAGCACCCACCGGAATGGAACTCTTCAAAGTCAAATCCCCCACCAAAGAGCTGCGAGGAATTTTTTGAATCTCACAAGCCTTATCGAGAACCTCCAACACCAAGAGTTTCAACTCTTCCCCGTGCTCGCCATGCAAATAAAGATTGAGCGAGGTGGCAGAAGAAGCACAAACATAGCTCAAATCCATCACCCGGGAACGCAATGGAAAAACCAAAGCGGGAACGCCCCGAAGAACGGAGTGCTCGCCGGCTAGAATCCATTTTCCAGGCACCTGCGTTGAGTATGTTTTCATCTTTTAGTCCTTTGTCGGAGAAGAAATCACTCTAAACTGCGACTGCCAATAATTTTCTTGAGCTTGAGCCAGTTCTTTTTGATCTTCACGCCATAAGAAATGCACATTCGCCCCAGCATCCATGGTCACCAGCGGACCATCCCCTTGATTTTTCCAGAATTGCAATATTTCCTCAAGCACTCTTTGCGAGCCCGAAGTCATATACATAAAAGGCGGAGCACAGGTTGCAAATAAAGCGTGCATATCCCAAAACTCTGCCCAGACGATTTCAAAACTCTGCCGCCAATTCTGCGCCTGCAAAGAATGCTGCAACTCTTTGAGTCTTTTTTCCGCGCGCTCAATGCGTCCCGGAAACAAAGAGCTTAGCGCCACCAACTTATGAGCTTCGCTCGATGAAATTTCTTTTTTTGCAGATTCAACAATGATCACTTGATGCAAAAGTTTTTTATAAGGAAGAGCCACCGGCTCGGCATATTCAGCCGCCCACAGGGCCCAAGGCGTGTACAAAGAACGACACGAGGAACCCGAACCCTGGCGGCTTAAACTGGAAAGCACGCGCACATCCTCCCCCCAACTGTGAGGTTTGATTTGCTGAAACATTTTTCCGGCGGCCAAGGTTAAAGCGGCAAAGCTTGAGGCCGAACTCGCCAGGCCACAATCCGAAGGAAAGTTATTCGCGGACTCCACCAAGAAAGTCTGCTGGATCCCCCACTGAGCCTTTAAAAACTGCAGATGCGCTAAAAATCGCTCCTGGCCTTTTTCTGACAAACGCAGAGGTTCGAATTCAGGACCTTTAAGAGCGGCCCACTTGTCAGCTCCTTCGCCATCGCCCAGTGAAGTCAGGCGCACCGTCGTCCGCAGAGAATCCAAAGTATAGGAAAGGGACGCATTGGTGGGAAGATTTCCCTGGGTTTTGACTTTCCCCATGTATTTGATCAAAGCAATATTAGAAGGTGCAGAGGCGACAACAGATGGCATGGACTATTCTTTCACTTGAATCTCTAAACCATGGGTCAGATCTTTAGAAGTCACAAAGTCTTTAAAGGTATCACTAGCGGTTTTTTGATACACCACCAGCATTACATCCGCACCCATGGCTCCACAACCCTTCGCCGCAAGAACCCCTGGCCTTTGCAGCATTTCCCGACACAGCCCTTGGGTATGGGGAGCAGTGAAGCCCAGATCCGCCAAAGCCTGAGCGTTGGCTCGGATCCCCCCCACAAACTCAGCAGAGTCTCCGCTCTCCAAAGCTTGCTGGATGGATTTCATCGCCAGCTCCAGCGGTGCTTCATCAAATTCAGCCAGAGTTTTTAAATGTTCATGAGTGGCTATTTTCTGCCCAGTGGGAATCAAAGCAAAATCAATATCCCCGAAAGTCCACCCATAAACACCAACCAGGCCGGTGCGTCTTTCAAAAAGACACAGCGAACCCTTGTACTGCGCCACCAAATCAGCTCCGCTGGGACGGAGTCCCTGCCCGTTCCAGGCATATTTCCAATAGGACTCAAGAAGGCGCGAAATGCTCAGTGATTTGAAGGTTTCAAGTTCACAGGAGGCCCGCCACTCATTCAAAACAAAGGTCATTAGAAATTGTGCGGTCGAGGCTCCCCAGCCCCCACGACCTTGATAAGGATCTAAAAAAGAAAGATTATATTTCGCAAAGAAGTCCCTATGATCATGGATCAGTTTGCCAGCAGGAGAATCAGGGTGAATTCCCTCAACCCCTCCCGATCCAGGCTTGGCACTGAACTCGAAGCGCGGCTTCGAATTAAAAATCAGACTCGCTCCGCCCTTGAGGGCTAAATATTCGCCCGCAAGAAAACTTTTTCCGGGCACTGAAAGAATCAAAGATGACACTGAAACTCCTTGTTTAGCGCGTCCGTTGCTCAGAAGCCCTGAGTTCTTTAAGAACCTCAATGGCATTACTCAAAGAAATCCTTTTGCGAATCGCTAGAATTTCTTCCAATTTTTTTTGCACAATGGGGATTTCGCGCTCTTCAGCACCGGCCCCTAGTGTTAGATTTTTAATATGCAACTTCATATGACCTTCGATGATTCCCACCGTGGTCAAGGCTTTCAAAGCGCCCAGATTCTGCACCAGCCCCACCGCCGCGATAACACAAGAAAGTTCATTGGCGGATTCCGTTCCCAACATTTTCATACAGAGAGCGGCCGTAGGATGCAGAGTGGTCATCCCCCCCACTGTTCCGACAATCAGGGGAGCCTCAAAGACGCCCCTCAACTTATCCCCTTCCCGTTTCCATTTGGTCACAGAGCGATACTGGCCGTCTCGTGCTGCATAGGCATGAATCCCTGCTTCGACCGCGCGCCAATCATTTCCCGTGGCAATCAGAATAGGATCAATGCCGTTCAAAACGCCTTTGTTGTTGGTGGCTGCACGGTAAGGATCTTGTTGCGCAAATAAAGAAGCTTCTTCGATTTTTTGCGCCAACTCAGCATCGATGTCATGGAGGACTACAACGGCGCGGGTGATTTTAGTGTCCACCAAGTTCGACAAAATACACATAGTGACTTTGACACCCGTAAATTGCTCAATCGGTTCCTTCAGGAATTCACAAACTTGATTGATGATATTAGCACCCATGGCATCGCAGGGGTTCATCATCACATGAACGACGGCCATGTCCTGGCCATCGCCACGAGGCACACGGCGAACAGTGATGTCCGTGACACCACCACCACGGCGGACTAAGCCAAAGGCCACTTCCCTATTGGCAATTTCAATTAAATATTTCTTTTGCGTCAATAACGATTTTTCAAAAGCCAGGTAATCAGGAACCCGGGCGCATTGGATTTGCCCAATGATATCACCGCCCAGAACCTCCGTGGTGATCTCACCAATTTCGCGAATCCATTTGGCCGTCTTGCTCGCGGCGGCCACGATGGAAGTCTCTTCAACGGCCATAGGAATGATATAGTCTTTGCCATTGATGCGAAAATTAGTGGCCACTCCCAAGGGGACTTGAAAGTAACCAATGACATTTTCAATAAATTTTTCTCCGAGGGAGGTGTCTTTCAGTCCTCCTTTTTCAAGGAAGTCGACATCACGAGGTTCCAAAGCTCCCGTTTCTTCAAGAGCTTCTAAACGCTCCCGACGGGTGAGCTTTGAAAAGCCTTTAAAAATATCACTTAATGTTCGTGCCATTTCCAAACCCTCTTCGTCCTGAAGTCTTCCAGCTTTTGCACACCGGTGCAAAACATGGCTATTTTCACTTCAAGTAATAATTTTTCATAGAGCACATTGACAGCTTCAGAGCTTTCTAAGGCTGCCTTCAACCAAGGCTGAGCCAGACCCACCATGTCTGCCCCCATTGCCAGGAGCTTAACAGCTTGAAGCCCATCGCGCACGCCTCCAGAGGCCCACACTGGCTTTTTTTCATCAATTTCTTTAGCATCCAGCAAACTTTGAACAGTCGAAAGACCCCAGTTTTCAAAAGTTTGCGCAATCTGAAATAAAAGCTCCTCTGGCTGAGAGCGATATCCCTCAACCCGGCCCCAGTGGGTGCCGCCGAGACCACTGACATCCACAGCAAATACTCCGGAATTGTACAAGCGTTGCAAAGTCCCTTTAGAAAATCCGCATCCGACTTCTTTGACAATCACCGGTACCGATAGTTTTTTAACCAGGGACTCGATGGCTGCGTAGCCTCCGCGAAACTCCGGTGTCCCCTCGGGCTGCAAACACTCCTGCAAGGGATTCAAATGAATAAATAAAGCTTCCGCCTCAAGAGAGTCCACTAAAGCCTGAACACAATCCACAGGCGTCTGAATCACTTGCGCAATCCCTACATTCCCCAGAAGTAAAGCCTTTGGAGCTTGCTGACGAATTTTCTTCCACTCCAGCTGCGCTTCAGAATCCATCAATTCACGACGCTGGGAGCCTACTCCCATGAGAATTTGTTTTTCAGCGCTCAGTTGCGCCAGTCTTGAATTGATATCGAAGGCTTTTTCATGCCCAGCCGTCATAGAGCTAATAAAGAAAGGAGCCGAAAGTGGTTTGCTCATGCCACGGGAAAAAAAAGAGGTCGACGCATCGACCTCTTTAAAGTTCATATTAGGCAAAGCTTCATGAATGAGCTGAACTTGACTGAGACCTGAAAGACCTTCCGCCTGGGAGCGAGGATCTAAGGCGATTCGAATATGATCCTGCTTCCTTTTTTCGAATGATTTTTTTTCGAATGGCTTTGAAGACTCAGACATTTTCGCTCACCTTAAGCTTTAAAGCTTAAGCAAGCGCATGCTTGCAAAGAGCTGTGAATGCCGCAGCATCATGAATTGCAAGATCAGCCATCACTTTACGGTCGACAAGGATTCCCGCTTTTGTCAAACCACCGATCAAACGAGAATAAGTAGTTCCATTCAAACGAGCCGCCGCATTGATACGTTGATTCCATAAAGCACGGAAGTTGCGTTTTTTCATCTTACGATGACGATAAGCATATTGTAATGCGTGATCGTTTTTCTCTACCGCATGGATATAGCAGCGAGAACCTGCTGAGTAATAACCTTTTGTTCTTTTTAATACTTTTTTGTGACGAGCGCGGTTTGTTTTACCACTTTTTACACGAGCCATTTTCCACTCCGATTATCTATTAATGAGGTTAGACCTAGAACACCAACAAACGCTTCACTTGAAGCAAGTTTGCAGTTTCTACGTAAGAAGTTTTACCCAATTGTCTTTTAACTTTTGAGCTCATGTGGGAGTTCAAATGGCGAAGACGTGTGCTTTTCTTTTTGATTTTGCCGCTGGAGAGCAGCTTAAGGCGCTTTTTAGCTCCTGAATGCGTACGCATTTTCATAGATATCTTTCCTCCGATATGGCGTCTTAGGTGAATACCCAAGCTCTTGTTAATTGCCTTTATCAGCGATAATGAGTGGTCTGTTTTAAGACGTGGCAGGTCGAAAATCAAGCTCTTTTAAGGGTTTAACTCGCTTTTAAGTCAAATATATACGATCTGAGGAGGACTCTATCTTACCACAGGCTCTCTTCACTAACTTTGAACCTAAACGAATTTATAAAGTATCTTCACCCAAGCCGCACAGCCCAGGGCAACCAACAGACTGCTGAGCTGGGGCTGAAAAAGAAAAGCACTTCCCCCTACGAGAAAGAATAAACCGTAGGGGAAAACCTGCCAAAAATAAGAATCGTCTTTGAAAGAAGGCTTTGGAGCTTTTTTAGAGAACCACTGCGGACAAAAGAAACCGAAATAAAGGAGGGATATTCCAAAGACTATGGAAATGTAAGATAACACACGTTCATAGCTTATATCTAACAAGTGACTGGCTAATATCATTTATGAACCTCGCTTTTAAAACTTAAAAGCGAAGTCAGAAAAAGCCAAGAAACTCTCGTCTAGAAAATACGATTTTTAGACGAGAGCGCAAAAACAAATAAATAAAAAATAGATCCAGAGCAGAACTATTCTGCCACTTCATCCTCTTCTTCTTCCTCCTCATCCTTAAGCTCCGCAAGCTCTTTAGTATCTTGCTTAGATTTGTTTGGATGAGCCTTTAAATAGTCGCGAATTTTGAGAGGATCTGGAGCAATCAGAATAAACATCTGTTTACCTTCCATTTTCGGATTGGTTTCAATAGTCGCCAAATCCTTAACGAACTCCATACATCTTTTCATGATGTTCATGCCGATTTCTTGATGGGCCATCTCGCGGCCCATGAAACGCAAATTCACTTTCACCTTATCGCCATCCAAAAGGAAACGGCGAGCGTGATTCATTTTAGTTTCAAAGTCGTGTTGATCTGTGCGCGGACGCATTTGAACTTCTTTGATGCTGACGATGACTTGTTTTTTACGAGCCGCCGCCGCTTTCTTTTTGTTCTCGTACTTCCACTTGCCATAATCCATGATTTTACAAGTAGGAGGTGTCGCTGTAGGCGCAATTTCAAGAAGATCGAGGTTGCGTTCTTCAGCCAATCTTAACGCCTCAGGCACCGTCATAACACCCAACATATTTCCTTCATCATCAATGACGCGGATTTGGGGAGCGCGAATTTCGCGGTTTACTCTTAACGAGTCTTTAGAGTCTTTTTTACCACGGAAACCAGCTCCGCCTCTAAAATCGTTTCTGCCTTCGAACTTGCTAATGGGAAACCTCCAGGGTTTTTAGATCTTCATCAAAGAAGACTGCAGTTTGCGTTCGTTAATATCTTCAGTAACCAATTTCATTAAATCATCTACCGCAATGCCTTTGTGCTCAGAGCCGTCTCTCAGACGCAAAGACACCGTTCGCGATGTCGCCTCGCTATCGCCAACGATGACCATGTAGGGCACTTTTTGCAATTGAGCTTCACGGATCTTAAACTTCAATTGCTCATTGCGATTGTCAAACTCAACACGCACCTGACTGTCTTTAAACATCTGCTGCAGCTCTTCGCAGAAGAGATTGACCCGATCTGTGATATTTAAAATCATCACCTGCACAGGAGCCAACCACGGCGGCAAATGCCCTGCAGTATGCTCAAGGTAAACGCCAATAAATCTTTCGAGAGAACCCAAGATCGCGCGATGAAGCATGACTGGGCGATGTTCTCGATTATCGACTCCGATGTATTCTAACTGGAAGGCCTCCGGCAGATTGAAATCCACCTGCAAGGTCCCCAATTGCCAAGGGCGATTGAGCGCATCCACGAACATAATATCCAATTTAGGACCATAGAAAGCCCCATCACCTGGATTAATGGTAAAGGGCAGATTCAAACTGTTCAAAGCAGTGGTGAGAGCTCCCTCAGCTTTATCCCAAACCTCTTCCCCCCCCATGCGGTTTTCAGGACGAGTTGAGAGATAGATTTTGTAATTACTCATTCCCAATTGCGTGTAGACACGATTGAGAAGTTGCATGAAGCTGGCGATCTCCGTCTGCATCTGATCCATCATACAGAAAATGTGGGCATCATCCTGACAGAATGTTCTCACCCGAGTCAGACCGTGCATAGCGCCCGATTTCTCGAAGCGATGCAGACGTCCGAAGTCCGCCATTCTCAGCGGCAGTTGTTTGTAAGAATGAGGCTCCGCCTTGAACAGCAAGCAGTGAGAAGGGCAATTCATCGGCTTGGTTGCAAAGTCCCTCTCATCCACGCGAGTGAAAAAGATATTGTCTTTGTAGTTCGCCATATGACCCGAAGTTATAAATAAATTCGAGTCAAAGATTTGGGGAGTGATCACTTCTTGATAGCCAAATTCAAAGTACAACTCACGCATATAGGTTTGCAGCTGAGTATAGACTGTCGCTCCCTTACCCGTGAAAAACGGAGAGCCTGGAGCCCACTCATGAAAATGAAAAAGACCTAACTCTTTGCCAAGTTTACGGTGATCGCGTTTTTTTGCTTCTTCGATATTATGAAGATATTGTTCGAGTTCTTTTTTATCTCCAAAGGCCGTCGCGTAAATACGCTGAAGCATCGGATTCTTTTCATCGCCACGCCAATAGGCACCGGCAACAGAAAGAAGCTTGAAGGCTTTAATTTGACCTGTGGACTGAATATGCGGCCCACGGCAAAGATCAAACCAGCTATCGCCATTGAAGTAAATCCCCACTTCGGTCTCACCTTTTTCAGCTAAGCCCTCGATAAGCTCCACTTTGAAACGTTCTTTTAGACCTTTGAAAGTCTCAACGGCTTTAGCGATGGGCCAATTTTGGCGAGCAATGGGAAGGTCCTTAGCGACAATCTCACTCATTTTCTTTTCAATTTGGGCGAAATGCTCTTCGGTAAAATGAAAAGGGGAATCGAAATCATAATAGAAACCATTCTCGATGACAGGACCGATGGTTACTTTCACCTCAGGCCAAATATCTTGAACTGCTTGAGCCATAATATGAGCACAAGAGTGGCGAATCACTTCAGCGGCTTCTGGAGATTTGGTGGTGATCAAAGCCACTTTCG
>DATBTE010000143.1:0-2606 GCA_036559425.1 Pseudobdellovibrionaceae bacterium
GAGTGGGATACACCTACACCAATGAAGAATCCTTTAAAAATAAGATCTTACAACGGTGTGGATTCATAAACTCAAGAAACTTAAATACAAATGGATGGTATTGGCATGTACCTACACCCCACTAATTGATAGAAAGGCAACGGAGAGGCCGGTCAGAAATAGGCATTTTTTAGGTCGTTGTCTAAGTTTGAGACAGTGATTGCGCCAGGGCCTCCACTATATGTCAATAGATCTTGGTATTATCCGTGCATGCTTCATTTTGGCATAGTTGCGTTCCCAAGGAGTTCTTTTATGTACGCAGTGAAAATATTAAAACTTGGCTGTCGACAGAGCATGATATTTTTAGTGCTTTTCAGTTTTCAGGCTCCGCCGGTATTGGCTTTACCAGGGATTATAAGTGAGGACGCTGGTCTTCTGCCTATTGAAAAATCCACGGTCAATCAGAGCCTTATTGATGAATTGTTTAACCCAGCTCCTGTGAGCAATAATTGGGGGGCGAATTCCTTCTATATTCCGCAAAACCCAGGGAACAATCAGAATCATGGGAACACCAGAATTACGACCACTTCTCCAGGGATGAAGAAATCCAATGTGAAGGATGAGTTCAAGTGCAATCTTTTTGAAAATGTTCCTTATGAAGACATCTTAAGCGCTCTCAATTCTTTGAATCAAGCCGTGAGCTCTCCAGCATGTGGCGGCCCCTCTCAAACGAATGTGCAGGGAATTGTGAATAACAATAAAACCATCGCGGATGCGATAAAAGATCTTCGAGGTTTTGTTGAAAATCCAGGAAGCATCCAGCCAGAAAATGCGGCGGACATTTCAAATAAAGTGGATTTAGCCATCCGAGCAGCCACTACGATTGCCAACTCTTTTGCGCAATCGGATCTATTGAGTAAAGAGTGTCGCCAAGCGATGAGTGCTGGGCAAGTGGCGACCTCGATCAATGATTTGATCAATGGTTTAACTCCTTATGCTTTGATGGCGGCGACCATGACCACGGGAGGCGCTGCGGCCGTCCCTTATATTGTGGGGGGCAGTATCATTACAGGTGCCATCGGAAGTATGAATAAGATCATCGACGAAAACGGCGTGCAAGTAGAGCAGCCCGAAGTTCGTCGTGCGATCGTAGAAAATACCTGTCAATTTATCCGCCTCGATCAGAAATATAAATTTTTAATTAAGTCGCGGGACGAGCAAATCAGTAAAATCACCACGGATCTTTCCTCGTCAAAGAGGCTTTTCAGCGCAAAGCTTGGTGTACAGGGAAGCAAGAATGCTGTGGAGAAATTTCTTACCGAAATCGATACGAAGATTCCAGTGGCTCGTTCGCAGTTGGAAATGGATAAGCAGTTCATGAGGAGCACTTCTGATGATCTTAAGATTTGTCAGTTAGGTATTCAGTTGACCGTCATGGCTCAAGATAAAGCCTCCTATGTCTCCACAATGTTGACTTCTTTAGATAAAGCTTTGGCTATTTACGGGACTAATAACGTGGCTCAAGCGCAGGCTTTGAAACTCAGTGGAACGTTAGCAGCCAAGGATCTTCGCTCAGTGGCGGTAAGTCAGTTTTCTTCTAAGGCTAACTATAAAAAGTGTGCCGAGAGCACAAAGTCTTTCATCGAAACAATAGGTCAGTCCGCCTCCCTTGCGAAAGAATTGGTGACCCTTGCTCAAGAGAATCTTGAAAAAGGCCTGCAGGGCGATAAAGAATACAACCTCTATAAATATCATTTGCTAACCTTGAATCAAAAACAGTTTCAGGCTCAACGGGTCACAGACTCTCTCGATAAGCTACAGGCTTATGCGACCACCATCACTCAGGCTGAGATTGACTCCGAGATGGATCGACTCCGTCGTGGTCTTTTTAATAATAGCTATATGGGGATGGCGCCTTCACCGGTGCTGAAGTGGTTTAAATTTGTCAATGGTTTGCACCGCGAAGACCTCTCTCGCTTCAAAGATGGTCTCAGTTCCCTGCGCCTTCGCGCTTATCAAATGAGTCCTTCGGGAAAAGCTCATAAATCTATTGTTGGCTTTTATGCCAAAGATTCAAAAGATGGAAAAGACGCGGCAAATCTTGTGCAGTTTAATCTTAAAGATTTACCGATGGGGACTCCTGATCACGATGATATCTGCCGCGAAATGCGGGATGTTTGGAACAGATGGACATCTGCTATTGATTATTTGGCAGCTTCAGATGCGTTTTGCAATATGCTTGAACCTTACGTGTATGATAATCGTCCTGAGGATAGAAGTTTAGTAGCTATGTGCCGTGGTTACTCCAAGAGTTCGCCAATCGCCATTCATGGACAGGCCATTTTATCAACCGTGGCGAATATGAAAAACAGACTGGTGGTTGATAAGACCCGTGACTGGGCTCTCTATTTACAGAAGAAAATAGAAGCTTTGAACTGTGTGGATAATTTCAGCGTGGAAACTCCGAAGGATGGAAATATGCCTAAAAGCGGGTCGCCAAAAAAGATTTCCGTTTTATTTGAACAGCCAGAATTCTTCAGATGTCAGTCCTGATAGCAAGAGGGCCTTGTGTGGCGGAAGGTGTTTGAAGAATTTTTTAAACTTCCGCATTTCATTTCGAATTGTTT
>DATBTE010000144.1:0-4431 GCA_036559425.1 Pseudobdellovibrionaceae bacterium
AAGTGATTTGTTCCATGTTTAATCAGCTTTCTTTAAAGGAGCGAGGTTCTCCTCTTTAACCTCTAAGTTGCTCAAAGCCAAGCGCAATGCACGTACCGTGCGCTTAAACTGCTCATGATTAAGACCAAGCGCTTTATTAAGTTCTAAAACCTTATGGCGATAATTATCTAATTCACTTTGAACATGATCAATTTTTCTTTTAAGTTCCAGGATATTCTCATCCTTAGCCCTAAGCAGCGCAGTTTTCTCCGCCTTAACCAGCTCTAAACGGTTTTCCAATTCTCTTTCACGCACACGGATCTTCTTAAAATCCGATTTAAGGCGAGTTTCAAGTTCTTCAATCTTTAGTCGTGACATTGAGATTTCAGTCTCTTTGTGCTGCAAGGTGCCTTTGAGGATAAGGAGTTCATTCTGCAACGAATCTGACACTTCCTGCTTTTCTTTTTCTAATATAAAAAATTTAGCCGTCAACTCTTCGTAGCGATTGCGAATGATATCACCCGCTGAGTCGAGTTCTTCATTTTCCTGCCGGTATCTTTCAACCTCTTTTTCTAAATCCAATATTCTTCGTTGCGCAAGTTTAAGATTCTCCGCCTGAGCGAGATTGGCGTCACTCGAAGCGTATACACTCCCGCCACCGCTCGCTGCTGGACGAGGTTCCCGCAGCGAACCGAAACTAATTTTAGCTGAAACACTTTTTTGTGCGTTCGGTTGACGATTTGCGAAGCCCTCAACGGCCACCGTTCTTTCGTCATCTGAATCAGAATCATTAAGATCTGAAGCGATAAAGGCATCGGATTCTTGTTCCGCCATTTTTGAATTTTGAATGTTTAATGTTCTATCATCCGCCTCAGAATCATCACAAGTTTCTTCAACCAAAGAGGGCCCTACAGACAAGTCCCCGAGCTTTCCTGGTATTTCTTCTACATTTGGAACCTGAGAAAGATCAACAATCGAATCCTGGGTCTTAGGTTCTTTCAGTTTTTGCCAAAGATCTATAACCACTGAATTGGGTTCTTCGAGGCGATTGTCACTTCCCTCGAAGTTCATGAAAACATTCCCACCATCACCCTTGGAATTACTTTTTTCCTCATCTAAAAATAAATTGCCACCAACGCCTTTATCATACTGCGTGTTTTGCTCACTGATCTCCTGAACGTCGTTCATTAGCGACTCGATCAGATCATCTTTAGGTGTAAGTTTTTTCTTTTTCTTAGCCATGACTTGAGTTAACTATCGGAAAATAGAAGATGTTTCTTTAAGAAAAGATCGCGGTTTGAGAGAAAATACAACCTTAGTCCAGTCCAGCTTTGAAATGTTGTCTCCCTGACTGAATATTTGAGATATGACTGGAAATTTTCAATTTGTTTACGTTAAGTCGTTGCCCTTTTCGCCGATCTTAATAATATGCAGAATTTATATAATCAACGGGGTATGAGCCTCGTAAGTGTGCTTATGACCGTAGGAATTGGTGCGATTATTTTAGCTGGAATCACCTCCATGATCACGGATGTTTTTAAAGCCCAGCGCACGATTCAATCCAAAGACGCCCACCGAGAACTTATCTCCGGTATCCGACAGCTTTTGACAGATCCTGCCATTTGCTCTACAAGTTTCAGCGGTGGAGATCCGGCCGGAACTGGGTTTACCAGAACTCAAATTGTGGACACGGCCACTCCTCCAAATATAAAGTATCAAATCGGGACAAATTATCTGAACAATCTTGTCACCCTTACCGGATTCGAAATCAAAAATTTCACTGCAGATAATGTGGCTGTGAACCCTAAACTCGGAAAAGCCGAGCTTAATTTAAGAATGAATAAAATTGGTTCTACCATTGGTAGCGTGGAAATGACGACAACTATTTTTCTACGAACAACTTTGGATGCTGCTGATAAATTAAATAGTTGTTACGCCCTTGGTATCGCGGACTCACTTTGGCAAATCTCCCCTACTAATATGGCTGATATTTATTATTCAAGCGGGAATGTAGGGATTGGCACATCGAGTCCGGGTACGGCCCTGCATATTCACAATGCAACTGACAAGAACTTATTATTTGGATTGTCTTCTAACATCGCTGGTGGAATGGAAATCGTTTCGAGTAATGATGCCATCGACACACCATTACCGCTAGAACTTCGTGGTACTCCCACTATTTTTTCGATAGGCAATTTAGGGGAGAAAATGAGACTCGATGCCTCTGGCAATGTGGGCATCGGAACGGCAAACCCTTCTTCTACCCTTCATGTTGTGGACAACATGAACTATTATGGAATCACCAGTCAATCTTCGGCTGCACAGGGATATGCAATCCACGGTGTTGGGCCTAACGGGTTGAGTGCGGATGCATTCCTAGCCTCTGCAGCCGGAATAACCACGACTAACAGTGCGACTGGGAGTATTGCTCAATTGGCATACCAAGGGTGGGGTGTTTATTGTCAAGCGGGACTGTGTGGGGGAGCCACAGGTCAATGGCAGGTTCAATCCGACCGGAGACTTAAGCATCAAATTTTCACAATTGATAATGCACTCGAAAAAATTCTCAAAATGCGAGGAGTTTACTATCATTGGCGCAATCCAGAGACCGATCTCAAGGAAGGCCAGAAAGTGGGCTTTATAGCTCAAGAGGTCGAGAAAGTCTTCCCCCAAGCCGTTAACACAGTCAAAATGCCTAGCGGCGATGGCGCCAATTTTCCTGAAGGAACAAAAGTATTGGCTTATAGCGATCTCGTTGGTCCCATTGTTCAAGCAATCAAAGAACTTCATGCAAAATGGCTCAGTGATCATGAACAGATTGTGCAACTTAAGGCTGAAAACATCATTCTTAAAAAACAGAATGACGAAATCCTTAGACGTCTGGAATTATTAGAACAATAAAATTATAATTTACCGCAATAAGAAATAGAAGCATGAGTGAACGCTTGATTCACTCATGAGTCCTCCTAAACAGTTATTACTTTTTGATATTCGACCATTCGTTTTTCAAGATCTGCCAGCGTAGTTTTCGCCAGCGCCTTCACGCTAAAGTCCTGAATAGTGTGGCTCGCTAAGATACTGCCGAAAATACACGCCTTCTTCATCTCTTTGACTGTTGGCTTATTTGGAAGGCTTGCTAGATAACCAAAGAATCCACCTGCAAAAGTATCCCCGGCTCCGGTTGGGTCTGTTACTTTGGCAATGGGAAATGCGGGGAGTACAAAATAGCCTTCTTCTTTTGAATACATGATGAAGCCGTACTCGCCTCGTTTGATAACCACAGCTTTTGGACCCAGCTCAACGATTTTTGCAGCTGCCGCAATCGCATTGTCAGCGGAAGTCAGCATTTCCGCTTCATTTTCGTTGATCAATACAACATCCACTTTTTTCAGAACCTTCAAAAGATCCGCATTCGCGATATCAATCCAAAGATTCATTGTGTCCATACCTACGAATTGTGGGTTTTTAACTTGATTCAAAACTTCCAATTGCAATGCAGGAACAATATTGGCTAGAAAAACAAAAGCGGAATTTTTGTAGCTCTCTGGCAATTTAGGATTGAAGTGCTCAAACACATTGAGTTCTGTTCGCAATGTTTGGGCTTCGTTCATGTCGCCTTCGTATTTTCCTTCCCAATGAAAGGTTTTGCCGGATACTTTTTCCAAACCTTCAAGATCTACACCGCGAGCTTGCAAAAGTTTGTAATCCGACTCTTCATAGTCCTCGCCCACAACACCCACTACGCGCACCTTTGCGAATAAGCTTGCCGCTAAAGAAAAATAATTTGCCGATCCCCCGAGAGCACGGTCCACGCGCCCCGATGGAGTTTCGATGCTATCATAGGCTAGACTGCCCACTACTAAAATGTCGCTCATTTTGACCACCAATTTTTGAGTTTGAGATGTCCATAGTTTCAGGTCTGTCTTTGACCGTCGTCAACTGTCCACAAGCTGCGTAAATATCACGACCCATCGTTCTTCTTAACAGAACATGGGCTCCGAGTCTGATCAACTCCGTGTGGAATTTTTGAATCTGCTCATCTGAAGGTCGCTCGAAACCGGAGCCTGGATGTTCATTGAAAGGAATGATGTTGATCTTGCTCGGAACATCTTTCAAAAGCTTCACCAATTCTTTGGCATGCTCCAGTTGATCCGTCACTCCTTTTAACAAAACATACTCGAAGGTGATTTTGTCTTTGGTGACGCGGCAATACTCACGGCAGGCATCAAGAAGCTCTTTGATCGGATATTTCTTATTAATCGGCATCACGCGAGAGCGAATTTCATCGTTAGATCCGTTCAAACTCACGGCCAAACGTACGCGCGCATCAGACACCAGTTTAATTTGCGGCACTAAGCCTGAAGTGGAGACCGTGATCTTACGGCGGGACAACATCATGCCCCAGGGATTTTGCAGAACCTCGATGGATTTAAAAACATGTTCAGGATTGTC
>DATBTE010000145.1:0-18771 GCA_036559425.1 Pseudobdellovibrionaceae bacterium
ATACCGCTCCTGCCGAAAGGAAGGTGCCGTTAAATTGACCCGAATTCCACAACTGCAAATGATTTTTTAAACCACTTTCGATAAAAAAGCCAGCATTCTCAAAGACGTCAAAGAAACGAGCGCCTGCAATTAATTGATAGTCCAGAGCCAGAGAGGCCTCTCCATCGCTTTGTCGAAAAAAAACGCCAGGCCCCATGCCAAATCCAAAGTACAAAGGAAATTTTGCTGCGGCATCGGGGAATGTAATCAAAGGCAAAATAGACATTTTCAAAGGCTTAGGCTCGCCGTTTCCAGTCACATTGAATTGTATAAAATCAATGCGAATGTTTAAGTCCATGGAGTTCTTCCACTCCCCCACTCGATAGGTCAAACCCGTGGTGAAATCGCCGACATTGGTTTGCTTACTCTCGGTCCCCCATTCGTAGGCCGTCGAGTTCATCATCTTCCCAAAATGCAAAGCCAGATAATGATCACTAGGACCCGAACTCGAGTAAGAACTGGGCTTCGAACTTGAATCCGCCTCTTCCCCTTGTTCACCCGCATCAGAATTCTGTTTTTCAAAATACTTGGAGGCCACCTCTCGACCGACACGTGGAGCTGGATTCGCTCGAGCAAAATCATGAGAACCCAATAAAACAATCAAAATTGGCAGAAGTAGTTTCATAAATCTATGATACGCAAAGAGGCACTGCAATGAAAGCAAATGACTCTTGCTGTCATTATATGGTTTTTATTAAGGCCTTGATTGACGGCCCTTTCAGGGCTTTCGTACTTTACAGATCAATAAAAAAGAACGAGACTTTAGACTATGAAATGTCCTTATTGCAACCACAGCGAAGACCGAGTCTTAGATACTCGGGTCCAAAAAGACGGTTCTATCCGGCGACGTCGTGAATGCCTCGAGTGCAAAGTTCGTTTCTCAACCTTAGAAACT
The DNA here is from genome assembly GCA_036559425.1 of Pseudobdellovibrionaceae bacterium. Taxonomy (GTDB): domain Bacteria; phylum Bdellovibrionota; class Bdellovibrionia; order Bdellovibrionales; family Bdellovibrionaceae; genus JACMRP01. The sequence goes on from DATBTE010000145.1 coordinate 935, forward strand.
TTAATGTTGAGCTTCCCCTTTGTTATCAAAAAAGACGGACGCCGTGAGCCCTTCAGTAAAGAAAAAATTCTTAAAGGTCTTCAGGCGTCTTGTCAAAAACGTCCTGTCAGTCTGGCTCAACTTGAAACTATTGTCGAACGCATTGCCTCTTGGCTTATTAGTCGGGGAGACAATGAAATCCCCGCTCGACTTTTAGGTCTACGGGTGATGGCGGAACTCAAACAACTGGATGATGTCGCTTACATTCGATTTGCAAGTGTCTATCGTACTTTCAAAGATGTCCAAGAATTTGTTGAAACACTTGAGGACATGGAACTGGCAGAAGTTATTAATACGAATAATCCGCAATTACCTTTAACCACTGTTAACTATTCTGGAAAGCCTGAAGAAAATGAGAAGACAATCCCGGGAACTAGCACTACAAGTCCTCTTTCAAATTGAGTTCGCTCCACAAATTTCCAATGCTGATCTAATGGAGGTCCTAGGGGCTTCCCTGGAACAGGACACCGTTAAATTTGCTGATGGGCTTATTCGTGGAGTGCAGGTGCAAAAAACCGCAATCGACGCTAAAATTCAAGCAGTCAGTACTCATTGGAAACTGGAACGTATGGCCACTATTGACCGTAATATCCTGCGTGTCGCGGTTTATGAACTTTGTTTTACGCCCAATCCTCTCAAAGAAAATATTATCATTAACGAAGCTGTTGAGATTGCCAAAAAATTCGGTACAACAGAATCCGCAAGCTTTGTAAATGGTCTTCTTGATCAGATCGCAAAGGCTCAAAGATGAATGTTTTGTCCTTGGCGAGTGCTTTTAATCCCGGCTCTGATCTCTGGATCATTCCCGATCCCAATAACTGCCGCTGGACTCAAAAGATCGATTGGTATTTGAACTTTCAAATCGTCAAAAGCCAAAGACACCTCAGCCCTGAGACCCGCAACTTTACAAAGCTCATTCAAAAAGAGACTGGACTGGAAATCTATGAACACACCCTTATGAAAAATGCACCTCTGATGATGACATCTGAGGCCTTCTTTCCAAATAAATGGGTGATTGTAGTGCCCCTGTCGGCAAACTTTTCCGCTTGGGTAAGGGAAGTTTCCAATATCTGGGAAAATCTAAAGCACCCTTCTCTGAGGGTTTTCTTGCCGACTGGACAAAATGCCAGGTCCTTCAACCAAGAATGGCAAAATCATCATAGCTTCGAAGATTTCACACTGGTACTTGATTAATCGCCTCAAAATTGAGGAAATAATCATATGAATATTATCACTCATTTCCAAAAACGTATTGAATCCATTCTCGATAATGAACTGGATGCCCCTAGCGAAGAGGTTCTCTTAGCAAAGAAGCATTTCGAAGCTTTGACGGATCCTCGCTTACTACGAGGCCTCGCTGAAAGCCTTCCCCAAGATAGCACGGATAAAGCCATCATTCTTTTTTCTCGTCTCGCGCTTTATTTTGATGCCGGTGTATTTGTAGAAGCTGATAAAAATCTTTGGGAACCTCAAGCTCACTTTCATCGTGGCCACATGAGTGTTCTTAAAACTCCGCAAAAAAAATCGATCTCGCTTCCGAAAGTGGATTTGATGAAAGTGCTGCGCACGGACACGAAACCTATTTTGCAAAAACTGCATTTGGAAAAATTGGACACCGAAAATAAAACCGTTTGCTTGTTGTTGAGACCGGGAGTTGATTTTACTTTTTTACTTTTTTCTTCTTTGCCCGATCTTTGGTTAAAAGAACACATGCGCCTCGTCACCGAGGCCATTCACCATGGAATCCATAACTAATGACGACTTGGACGATTTATATTCTTTCTGACGGAACCGGTGAAACCGCCGCAACCATGATCCGTGCTGCATTAGTCCAGTACGCCAATAAGGATATCAACATTGTCCGCTGTAAAAACGTGCGCACTGAAGATCAAGTCGAAGCCATTATCGAGGAATGCTTCGAACGCCGAGGCTTTATCGCCTATACGGTCGCGGGTCCAAATATGCGTAAGAAAATCCATGAGCTTGCTAACTCCAAAGGCCTTCCTTCATTTGATTTGCTAGGACCTTTATTAAATACTCTTGATAACTTCTTTGGTGATGCCAACACCAGTACGGTGAATGTCCTCCGCACCGTCGATGATACTTATTTTAAACGCATTGAAGCCATTGAATACACAGTCAAGCACGACGATGGGAAAACATTAAGCCACTTGGACAAAGCCGATATTGTGTTAGTGGGCATCAGCCGCACCAGCAAAACACCCCTTTCCATTTTTCTCAGCCATAAAGGCTGGAAAGTCGCCAATGTTCCCATGGTGTTGAACACGCCACTTCCTGAGGAGCTATTCAAAGTCGATCAACGCCGTGTGGTTGGATTGATTATTGATATTGAAAGTCTGCATCGAATTCGCAAAAACCGTCTTGAAAAATTCGGCCAAGATACTGGAGGCGAATACGCTTCGATCTCTCATATCGTTAAAGAAATCGAATACGCACACCAGATTTTTAAACAGAATAAACGCTGGCCGGTCTTCAATGTCACGGAGCGAGCTTTAGAAGAGACGGCTGGAGAGATTGTCAGAATTATCTCAGCGCGCTTAGGGCTTCCGGATTCAGTGTTGTTCTAAAAGCGCATACTTGCGCAATAGAATAAGCATCACGCAAAACCTCTGTATAAATGAGACTGCCGCGCATAGGCCAAAAGATTTGCATTTGTTCGGCGATGCTAAGCTCACAAAATCCTGTTGAGATATAGCAACCGACATGACTGTGAAAAGAGGTGGTTTTAATCTCACCACAGGTTCGGGTCACGGAATCATCAGCCTCTGGGAATTCTTGCATCAAACAGACACGGACTTTACGCAGCCAGTTCCGAGCTTCGGTTGAATAATTCTGTTCTGAATTCAAAAAAATCTGGCAGATTTTAAATCCAAATCCCAAAGGATATCCTTTGGGACCGCATGGATGGTTCTTCTCTTCACACAGATAATAACTGCAGGAATCCACTTGGGGAATACACTTCGCGGCAAATTGCCCAGCCAAAGACAAGACAGGACTTAAAACAAAAAGCATTGTGATTATGAACTTCATGAGATCCACCTGTTTAAAAAGAACAGTTGGTGGATTAGCGATATTCATGCCATGACAGGAGCCTCTATTATTAAACTGAGAATAAAAAGCATGTAAGATGTTCATCCTAAAGCGCTCATTGACTAAAATTGAATCAGCCTCTCCGTTTTTTACTCCGTAAGGAAAATTATCCGCTAGTTAAATAATTCGAAGTAGGTATTAAAGGCACCCTGATGCTCCACCAGCTGAGCACGAAGGCCGCGTACCTTCTGAAGATAGACCCTAAATTCTTTCTTCTTCTCGGCACCGAGGATTCGGTCAATATGGGCAAAGAACCGCAAAGCTAAGGCACGACGCTGTTCGATATTACTCTGGTCCGCCTTTGTTTTTATAGATTCCACTGCAAAATGAACGCGCAGGCCATAGTGATCCGATAAGGGTTTGCGAGGCGTTCCTCCTAGATTGATACTTCCATCAAAAGGTTTCAATTGAGTCGCATCGCCACCGATATTAGAGAAAAAAATATAATCTAAGACATGATCTCCAGCCAGCCACCCTAAAGGATTTGACTCACAGTAGGTGCAAACACCTTTTGGATAGGTGCCACCCAAGGTCTCCACCAGAGAATCGCGCACGCCCAGTAGTAACATTATAACCGCCCTTTCCAGAGAATTCTCATCACCGTTAAAGTCGCCGGACAAAAGCAGCTTCAAATCAGTATGCGCCAATCTCCAATCCAATAAATCCAAGATTTGCGTCAAGCGCACCGCGGAGTTCGTGGGGTGAAGATGGGTGTTCACAAAATAAAAGTCTTCGTCAATCCCAGTCAGCGACGCCTTTACAACATGATAAGCTTTCTTCACATTGAAAGCTCCGCGAACAAGATCTAACACATTCCCCTCACTGTTCACTTTGAAGTCATGAGTTTCGGTGCCCTTGATATCGGCCATCATCAACGACATAACGCCGATCTTTTCTAGGCGATTTGGCGCGCTGATATTGTAATATCTTCTGAGACTACTTTCGATCATATCGATCTGTGGTGAATTCCAAACTTCTTGAAGGTGAACGATGGTGCAAATAGGTTTTGCGTACAGCTCTGCCATCAGCCCTTGCGTGCGTTCTTCCATATGGAACGCGTATAAGGGACCGTAGGCATTAAAATTCTGCATACAGAATCGCGGGATCCCGGGATCAGCAATCCAGAATCTCTCAGCCTTGGCGGACACCATGGTGAGCAAAAGGCTTGCCATTAAAATCATCTGCTTAATAAACATAACACCTACCATTTTTGTAGGTGTACTTCGTCTATCCCATTAAATCTGTCAAAGTAAATTTTATAGAGATGACTAATATCTATCGTTTTAGGCCTTCTCTTGAGTCGCGATGGTCTGGTAAAGAATCTCTGCGAGCTGACGAGCCTCAGAAGTCTTACGAAAATAATAAGTCATATCGATTTCGTAATGGAACTCCTTCACATGCACATGATGCAAACGTCCCGAGCGAACTTGCTTACGAATGGAGTGGGCAGGTAAAAAACCCCAGCCCAGGCCGGATTCAATGACCCGTTTCAAAGTCCCCACATTTGAAGACTCAAAAATCGGTTTCGGATTGATTCCAACCCCACTCATGAGCTTCTGTAATTTCGCATTAAATCCAGGAAATTCATCAACAAAATTCACTAGTGGGAAATGGCTTAACTCCTTGGCCGCAATTTGCGAAGGCATATCTGTTTCTTTCCCCGAAACCACCAACCACATCTCTTCTTTCAAAAGAAATTTTTCTTCAATATTATCCAGCTCCAGGCCAAACTCTTCTTGCAGTTGTGGTAAAATTAAAACGTCAAAATTTCCTTTTTTAAAACCCTTTACCAAATCTTCGCCAGTCTTGTACTCCACTTTAATTTGCAAATCAGGATTATGGCGCATGAGGCGTCCAATCAGCGGACTCATAATATGCAGACCAATAGAATTTAAAGTGCCGATACGAATGAGACCTTTGAGTTCCGCTCCAATAGATTTAATAGCGATCTCAGTCTGTTGCGCTAACTGAAGAATTTTACGGGCTTGCTCATAGAGAACTTCCCCCTGTGGACTGGCTTTGATTTGTCGAACACCCCGAACCAAAAGTTCCACACCTAGATCTTCCTCTAGGTTCCGAATCTGCTGGCTGACCGCTGGCTGAGTCAAATAAAGCTTATCTGCCGCAGCCGTCATACTGCCTTCACTAATTACAGTTACAAAAGTTGTCAGCTGATAAAGGCTCATCATGGGATTTTCTCCTTTGATCAGGGAAGTTTATTAACTATACTTATGTTGTTACAACCATCAATGAGGTCCTAAACATGAAGTACCAATTTTTCAAATATCCTCTGATTACTTTATTATTTATCTTACTCACAAGTGCGGCCCACGCCAAAGTATTTCGTAATGCCTATATCTCCTTTGAGCTTCCTCCCAGTTGGAATTGCAGCCTCGAGCAAACCGAGTGGGTCTGTCGCAGTGAAAGCTCTAAAGAAGCAAAAGAAGCGATCATCATCTTAACCGCTAAAGAAGTGGGACCTACGGATTCCACACAGCTTTATGAATCCCATTTGAATAGTCCTATTACACTGAACTTGAAAACGGGTGGGACTTCCGAATCTAAAGTGGTTTATAAAGCTAAAACGGTCCAGATCAATGATCAAAACTGGATTGATGGTCTTCATATGGGAAGCGAAGTTACCAACTACTTTACTCGGTATCTGGCAACAATCAAAGGTCGCATCGCCGTTCTTGTCACGTTTAGCGCCCACAAGCAGTTCTACACCAAATATAGCCAGGACTTCTTTAAGGCAGTGATGAGCCTACGCGTGATTGAAACTAAAAACCTGGCTAATAATCCAGAGATTCGCCCAGGAGCTGGCACCTTAGGTCCTGGCAGTTTCCAAAATTCAATGCCAGCAGATATGAGCAACCCTGATGATATGCAAACCAATAGCGGCAAAGGATCTAAAATGATGCTGTTGGGGATTGCTTTGATCTTAGCCGCAGCCGGAGTTTACCTCTTCCTTAAGAAGAAACGTAAAAAATAGTCCCCCGCCTCTCATGTTCTGGCCTACTTCAGTTTTTCAAGGATCGGTTTATAATCCTTCAACTGATCCGCCACTTTCTTTTCATCTGCATAGACCAGAACGCGCAGGTTTTTCCCGTCCAAATGTTTTTGAATTGCCTTATTCACTTCACTCAACGACAGGGCTTCAACATTTTTTGTGAAATCCTGCAAATAACTTAGAGGTACTCCATAGAAATTCAAAACCAGTATGTTATAAGCTAAACGGTCCGCCGTTTCGATCGCTCGGGGAAATTGTCCTAACATTTGCTCTTTAGAAGCCTTCAGTTCGGCTTCCGTGATGCCTTTGTCCACAAATTCAGACAAAACTTTCAGACTTTCACTTACAACCTTTCCAACCGTCTCATTCTTTGTAAAAGTACTAATCAAAAAAGGCCCTCGGTCCGCACGTGAATCAAAAGAGGAGTAAATTGAATACGTCAGTCCCAAGTCATCACGAATGTGTTGATTCAAGCGGCTTCCGAATTCTCCGCCTAAAGCCACATTGGCGAGACGCAACTTTAAAAAGTCAGGATCATTGCGACGAATCCCAAATTCACCCATGCGAATTTGAGCCTGTTGTAGCCCCGGCTTGCTTACAAGCTTCAGCTCTAGACTCTGAATCGGCTTTAGTTCCGGAGTGGCAAACTCCTTAATGGGTTTTCCAGACCACTTTTTAAAAGCCTCAGAAACTTTTACTTCAAAGTCCTTATTGAAGCGTCCCACGACCGCCAGCTCCGCATTATTAGGCCGGTAGTTATTCAAAAAATGACGAATGATATCTTGCTTAGTTATTCTTTTCACAGACCCTGGCGTGCCAGTGATGTCATTCGCATAAGGGTGCCCCTGATAAAGAAACTCATCAAAGGCATCATTGGCATAATTTGAGGGATTATCAATTTTCTTTTGCTGTTGGGCGATGACTTGAGATTTCGCGCGGGCCACTTCCACATCCATGAAAGCTGGATTCATTATGATATCTGAGTATAAACTTAAAAGCTTATCCGCGGAGTTCACTAAGGCATCCATGGTAATGATGGTGAAATCGTTTCCGGTTTCTATCCCTATTTCTGTGCCTAACTGCCCCATTTCATCGGCTAAAACCATGGCATTCTTAATCTGAATCCCCTGTTCAAGAAACTGAACAGTTAAATTATTGATTCCCTCTTTTCCTTTGATGTCCTGACGTGCCCCTACTTTCACAAGCATCGTCATACTCACCCGTGGCAAGGAATTATCGGCAATAAAGATAATCTTAAGACCATTCTCTAATTGCATCTCGCGCATAGGACGAAGTTTAAACTGACTTTCCATTGGCATAACGACAACGGGCGTTTTATTTACTTTCACAATTTCTGTTTTCTTTTCCGGGGCAACGCAACCTACTAAAGAAATCATAATAAGATTTAGCAAGATCTTCATTTGAGGTTTCCTCATCACTTATTCCTTCTTCCCTTGAGATTCTAAAACGACAATGGATCTTTGATTTTGATTTAAATATTTACTCGCGCTTTCTTTAATCTGCAACGCGGTCACCGCATTGTACTTATTGAGATCTTTAAAGAGATTTTCATAAGAGCCGGTCATAATCTCATTCACCGCCAAGGCCCGGGCCTTGCCATCGATAGTCGTTAAACCATCCACCAGCTCTTTCATAACTTGAGTCTTCGCTTTTGCCAACTCTTCGTCGCTGACTAATTTATTACGCAGTTTCCAGATTTCTTGATAAACCAGTTCCAAGTTCTCTTCCATTGGCATTCCTGGCTTCAAATTAATCCCGACCGCGAAAACTCCTTGATCTTGCATTGTGGAATTATAAGCATAGGCGGAAGTGGCTGATTGTTTAGTATAGACCAATCGTTTATGGAGACGACTGGAAGAGCCATTCCCCAAAATGTTTGCGGCAAGGTCCAAAGGATACATTTCCGCGTGAGCATTCGGCACACTGCCATAAGCCACTGTAAAGGAAATTCCTTGAACGTCTTTTTTTACTTTAGCGTTCCGCTGTGTAACTTGAACGACTTCACGAGGATATTCACGACGAGGCAAAGGTCGGTAAGGGATGGGGCCGTAATATTTTTCTATGAGCCTTTTAGCCTCTGCAGTTTTAAAATTCCCAGCTAAAACGAGGATGGCATTATTGGGAACGTAATAAGTACTGTGAAAATTTCTAAGAGTTTCGATCTTGTAGTCAGAAATATCCTTCATAGTTCCAATCACGGGCCAACGATAGTTCGCTGTCTTAAAAACCGTGTTCATGACAGTTTCCATCAAGAGGCCCATGGGGTTGTTATCAACGCGCCATCTCCGTTCCTCTTTCACCACCTCGCGTTCACTCTGAAGATCTTCAGGATTCAAATTGAGGTTGTTCATGCGATCCACTTCAATTTCCATCATCATCTCCAACTTTGAGCTGGGCAGGCTCTGGTAGAAACCGGTGTAATCATAAGTGGTGAAAGCATTATTAACGATGCCATTTTCATGCAAAAGGCGATCGAACGATTTACCGGGATAACTCTTCGATCCTTTGAACATCATATGTTCCAACATATGAGCCGATCCGGTAATACCGGGAGCTTCATCACGAGAACCCACTTTGTACCAAGTATGGTAAGTAATGAGTGGCACGGCATGATCTTCGTGAAGTAAAACAGTCAGGCCATTTTGCAACTTGTATTTGGTCACCTGAAAATTGATTTTCAAATTGTCTTTCTCTTGGCCATGAGCATGAGAAATTATAAAGAGAATGGAAAAGAAAAAAAGAAGCTGCTTCATAGATAGACTCCTAATAATCATCTTATTGTAGGAGGTCTCTTATTTTAAAGGCAATATATTTACAAAATTGGCCTTATTGGGTCGAGTTACTGAATGACGAAATCAGAAAAGAAAACATCTTTCACCACGCCCTCTTGGAGGATGGTATTTACTTCCATCGCGATCGTATCTTTCAAGAAAAGTTTCCCTTGAATGCTCTCGATCTCGGAGAAAGTTTTATCATTCAACACACGGACGATTTTATCGCGGGCCTTGGCCCGACTGTCGGGGCTCATAATCTCTTCATAACCCTCTTTGCCCAGCATCTGCAAACTCACTTCAAGACGGATGATTCGCTTAGGCTCCCCTCCCAAGTTCACCGTGAATTTATCCATGGTAAAAATATAAGGTGCAAAGCGCTCGTCTTCAGACTTGGAGGCCATAGTGGTCTCCAACATTTCTTCAGTGATTTTCGGACTCTGCCAACCTAAGGTTGAGGCATATACGAGATAAGCGCCTCCGCCCATAATTCCCATATTCAGTACCGCAAAAGCCACCGTTAAAATAAGGCCCAGGTTTTTTACCTTCGCCGGTGGCCGTTCTTGTTTATCACTTGCCATACAATCCCCATTTCATATAACTTTATCGGCTTTTGTGACCTAAGTCTTAATAACTTTAGACCTGCTTTTGTCTAAAAACTTAATATATTTTGTCGAACCCTTAAACAGTCCCGCTTCTTCACTTCTCGGTATTGACAAGACTGTATTGACAAGACAGCGCAGAATTCTTTCTAATAGAGATATATGACCAGAAAACTCTACACTTGGATTGTTTCTTATGTTGCTGTGACCGCATCTTGGGGTCTCGGGGGCCTTATCCCTTCATTGGCTTTAGCTGAGAATGAAGCGGCCTCGACATCCCAAAATAAAACAACTTCTGAACTCCTCCCTTCAGATCTCTTACAAATTTCAAATACCGATGCATTTAGCAAATATGTTTTTTTAGTCGATAAAACAGAACGTCATTTGCAAGTTTTTGAACGAAAAGGAGAGACTATCGAAAAAATTCTCGATGTTCCCTCTGATATGGGAAAAAACGTCGGCAATAAAATCAAACGGGATGATGCGCGCACACCTGAAGGCATTTATTTTTTTGAAAAAAAGCTAAATCAACCTGAAATTCCATTCGGTCTCTATGGCGAACTCGCCTTCACTACTGATTATCCAAATATTTTTGATCGGCGTGAAAGTAAAACCGGATCTGGAATTTGGCTTCATGCGGTTCCCGATACGGTTCCCTTGACTCGTGGATCTCGGGGCTGCGTAGTGGTTCGTAATGAAGTCATCAGAAAGCTTCAAGAATACATTAAGCTTAAAGAAACTCCGATTTTGATCTTCGATAAAGTGAACTATGTTCCCAAAGAAGAACATGATAAGCGCCGTTCCGCACTGAATGATTTTATCGAAGGATGGAGAAAAGCCTGGCAGTCCCAAAATATTGACCAATACATGACTTATTATGATCAAAATTTCAAGGCTCCGGGATTTAACTACGCTAGCTGGAAGGCCCACAAGAACAGACTCAAAAATCACTATGAGTTCATTAAAGTGGAACTCTCTCAGCCCTTTCTGCTTCTACACAAAGACCAGTTGATTGTAAAAACTTTCCAAAGATATGAATCCAATAATCACGCGGACTTTGGAGTAAAGACGCTCTATGCGGTGAAAACTGACTCGGGGTATAAAATCATCCGTGAGGAATGGGTGCCTGTCAGCGAGAACTTGACCACCTCCACGGCTCTGAGCACCCAACCCACCGCGCCCAACAATTAGTTAATTCTAGTGCTGGCTAAACTCTTCTTCATCTGATTCATCCGCTTCATCTTGAGAATCAGCAAGTTCAACATTATGACCCATGTCTGGAAGAGTTTTAAGATGAGCCTCAAGCTCTTCTTTCGTAAGTTGTCCGTTGTTGATATACCATTCGGTCAATCGCTTATCGAACTTCAGGTTTTTCATTGCTTTGTCTAAAGACATGAGTGAGCTCCTTTTAAGAATCACTTATATATAAGAAATTAGTTCCAATATCTAGGTCCATTGTTTGATTTTTTTGGATTTTCATTATCCACTACCAAACGCAGATTACGCCCCTTTTTCTTGGTCTTTTTAAAGTTCACATAGTTCTTCCATCGGCTCATCAGCAATAAAGCCACATAACCTGAGGCCAATCCCCCAAGATGAGCCAAATAAGCCACTTCTCCACCGCTAACGCCCGAAGTAAGCATTGAAGCCATCTGGACGCCTCCCATTAACATCACAAAATAACGGGTTTTCATTGGAAAAAGCATAAAAAAGTAAACAATGCGCTCACCGAAGAGAATTCCTTGAGCCAACATCAAGCCAAAAATAGCTCCAGAAGCCCCGATAACAGGTACCATCAAGCCAATTTGCGATCCCGTAACTGCCGCATAGCTCGCCATTCCCAAGCAATAGAGTATGGCTGCCCCCACCCCAGTAAAGAGGTAATAAAATAAAAAGTACTTTCCACCCCAGCGCATTTCAAGCTCCGCCCCAAAGAACCAGAGCATCAGCATATTGAACAAAATATGAGTTACTTGCATGGAATGCAGGAACATATAAGTGAATAATTCCCAAACATGGAATTGAAAAATCACCCGGGAAGGCACCAGATTTAAAAAACTGGTAAAAGGAACTTTAAAGAATCCTTCGACTAAAATTTGGAAAATAAACCAAATTGCCACATTGATAATAACTAGCCACTTCACTACGGGAGTTAATGGAACTGCCATACTCATTTGTGATCCACGATTCACAGGGATTCTCCTACAGACTTCCTTCCAAAATACCCTAAAAGTCCGTCATACGTCTGCTCCAGACTTTCAACAACGACTTTGGTCTCGGCAATAAGGGGAAAAAAATTCAAGTCTCCGGACCAACGCGGAATCACATGATAATGAATATGGTCAGGGATTCCCGCACCCGCCACAGCGCCATGATTTAAGCCCACATTGACCCCGCCAGGTTGATAAATGTCTTCCAAAGCTTTCATCGCCAATCGCAAAGTATCTTGCAAATCATAATGAGCTTCCTTACTGAGTGCCAAAAGATTTCCCTGATGTTTTAAAGGAAGCACCAGTAAATGACCACTGTTGTAAGGAAATTTATTTAAAACAATCATGGAATACTTTGTTTTATAAACACACAGAGTCTCAAATGAAGGTTCATTTTTAGCGGCACTACAGAAAACACAGGCTTCGGGCTTAATCAACTTACGAACATATTTAAAACGATCGGGACGAAACAGAACATCACGTTCAAGAGGCCAAAGATCTTTAGAGATTTTCAAAAATACTTTTGGCATCTTAATTGATGAGACCTTGGAGCCCGATATTTTATTCTTTTTTTTAAGAGCCGTCTTCTTTGCCAAAAAAACTCCTATTCCCAAAATCCCGGCATAATAAGCATTGGCTGATTTAAGTACTGAGCTCTAAAAACTTTTCGAATGGAGCTTTCCATAGACTTATCACCCATATTTTTAGAAAAAACGCGAGCAATTTCATCGATGGAATTCAGATCATCATCCTCTTGCTGTTCTATCAGATCCCAAAGACCTGGACGTTTCTTAGGAACTTCAAAAAGCTTATAATCAGAGCCCAGATGAGCCGCTTCGGCTGCCGCTTTAATGGCATCCTCCAAAGTTCCCAATGAATCAGCAAAACCCAACTGCACCGCTTGCTTACCTGTCATCACCCGCCCATCGGCATATTGGCTCACTACTTCAGGGTTCAACTTACGACCGTCAATAACAGCCTGTTTGAACTGACCATAGACGTCGTCAATCAGCTCTTGAAACAAGGCTTTTTCATCTGCACGCATGGCCCTGTACTCGGCACCTGAATCTTTAAATTTCCCTGAGTTGATTGAAAAACGAGAAACTTTTGCCCACTCATAAAGTTTTTCAAGATTTGCAAACTCCATGATCACTCCGATGGAGCCCACTAAAGCTCCGGGAGCGACAACAATTTTATCGCAAGCCACTGCGGAGTAATAAGCACCGCTAGCAAGAAGACCTGAGGAGGAACAAATAATTGGTTTTTTAGTTTCTTCCTTAACAGCTTTGATGGCGGCATAAATCTCTTGAGAAGGCCCCACCGCGCCACCCGGTGAATTGATGTTAATCACAATCGCTTTTATTTTATCTTCAGACTTATACTTCTTAAGCTTCTTCATGAACTTTTTGCCGTTCATAATAACACCCTCAAGATCCAACTGCAGAATGCTATTTTTAGAAACCAAGGCTGATTCCTCGTCTTTTTCTCCGGCAAAGCTGCTGACCCACTTCACCACGCTGACAAGGCCGACGATCACAAGAATAACGATAATAAAACGCACAAAAGGATTTTTCATTGGTTCTCCATTAAGATTCCCAATCTTAACAGCCAAAAAAAAAGGGAGTCTATGAGACTCCCTTTTTTGCGCTTTGCGCCTTAGTAAAATAGCCTAGTCCTGATTAGGGTTTAGCTTTTACCTTCTGTTTTCTGCATGTTTTTAAGCTGATCCGCAAACAAATCACCGAGCGTAGACTTAGAAGTCGCAGTTGCTTTCTTCACATAGTCTTCAACGTCAGCTTTAGATTCTCTCAACTTGATCAATTTGGAAGAAAGACCGATCTTACGAGCGTCTTTATCAATAGAGATCACTTCCGCTTTCAACACAGTCCCTGGTTTAACAAAGTCTTCTGTTGTGTTGATCTTGTCAGTCGTAAGTTCAGAGATATGAATCAACCCTTCAATATCAGATTCCAACTCAACAAAAGCACCAAAATCAGCGATTTTAGTTACTTTCACGTCATGCTGGGTTCCAATAGCGTATTTGTTCTCGATGTTTGACCAAGGATCAGACTCAAGCTGCTTGATACCCAAAGAGAATCTCTCATTGTCGATATCAACGCCCAAAACAACCGCGCGTACTTTTTGCCCTTTAGCATAAAGTTCATTTGGATGATTTACACGTTTAGTCCAAGAGAAGTCAGAGATATGAACAAGTCCATCAATGCCTTCTTCGATACCGATGAAGATACCAAAGTCAGTCACAGACTTAACTTCACCTTCAATGATAGTTCCAGGAGCATAAGACTCTTTCAACTCAACCCATGGATTTGCTTGAAGCTGTTTCATGCCCAAGCTAATACGACGGTTTTCAGTGTCCACTTCAAGAACGACAACTTCCACTTCCTGATCAACTGCAACAACTTGAGATGGATGTTTTACACGTTTAGTCCAAGACATTTCAGAAACATGGATAAGACCTTCAATGCCTTCACCAAGCTCTACGAATGCACCGTACTCAGCCAAAGACACAACTTTTCCTTTAAGCTTAGTTCCTGGAGGATAAGAGGCTTTCACAGATTCCCAAGGATCAGGATGCAATTGCTTCATGCCCAAAGACACGCGCTCTTTTTCTTGATCGTACTTAAGAACTTTAACTTGAATTTCATCTCCCACTTTCAATAGCTCAGAAGGGTGTTTTACACGGCCCCAAGACATATCAGTGATGTGAAGAAGTCCATCCATACCGCCCAAGTCAATAAACGCACCGTAATCAGTGATGTTTTTAACCAGACCAGTAACGATAGAACCCTCTTTCATAGTGTCCAGAGTTTCTGCTCTGAGACTGTCACGTTCCTCTTCAAGAAGAGCACGACGAGAAAGAACGATGTTGCCACGTTTTTTATTGAATTTAATAACTTTGAATTTGTACTTCTTGCCGATGTACACGTCCATATTACGAACAGGACGAAGATCAATTTGTGAACCAGGCAAGAATGCTTTAACGCCGATATCAACGCTCAAGCCGCCTTTAACCTTAGCGACAACTGTTCCTTCGATAACTTCTTCGTTCTCTGCAGCTTTAGAGATGTCGGACCAAGCGCGAAGCATATCGGCTTTGTCTTTAGAGAGAACAACCATCCCGTTTTCGTTTTCGATACGGTCAATCAAGACTTCCACCGTGTCGCCAGCTTTAACTTGACGCACACCATCTACCACGCGGAATTCATTGATAGGAATGAGGCCTTCAGACTTGTAGTTAATGTCGACGAGGACATAGTCTGACTGAACTTCAACAACTTTACCGGTTACTACATCACCAAGGTTGAAGTCTTGGTCTTTTACAGACGCTTCGAAAAGTGAATCGAAATCGCCTTTTTCAGCTTTGCTTCCATAAATACCGGGATTTGATGGAACTGAGAAATCTTCTGCGTCCAAGAAAGCGAGAACTTTCTGCTTTTCAAGAGCGGCTTTGTTTAAGTTTTTACCCATAGTAATAATATATACCTCCCACGTGATAGGTCCTCTAGATGGCTAGCCCTGGGTTATTAAAGGTCTTGGCCGGGTCCTACCCGTTTAAAAAATTATGAAGCATGGTTGTATCGGCCCCTTTTCACTGAGTCAATGTGGAAAGTTAACCCCGCGTTGTTATGAAGACTCCAGGAAAATTCCAAGGGGATTCACAAGGCTCAGGTAAACACCCTCTTATGCAATACTTTACTCAAAAACTGATTTTCTTTATGGCGTGCCTCTTAATCCCCTTGGCCAGCTTGGCCCGGGACTTTCATCCAGAAATCCTCTCTGCCCTTAGGTACTTAGAGGACTCCCAGGTTAGATCCCAGGGTGTTTATGAGATCGGAGAATGGCCCACCCAAGTCACCGCTGTTCTCCTACCCAGTCTTATCGGAGCCGGAAAGTGGGGGAAGCCCTATCAGGAACCCACTATTTTTACCACGGCCACGATTGTGAACCTGCTAAATAGTATTTACAAAGACTCTCCTGAACTTAGCACTATCCCACCGATGATAGAGCGAGCCATTGATGGTTTTGGAGGCTTCTCTGAGGGGCCTTTTTTCAACTTTTACCCTCTCAAAAATTATCACGGCACCTGGGTGCGCGGACCGCGAAGCATGCCACTGGCTCCTTACCTGCAAGGGTTGGCTCATATTCCGCCCGATGCGGATACCACCTCGGTCACCTACCTGGCGTTGCAAGCTCCCGTTCCAGAAAAAGTGATCTCGGCCTTCTCGAGATTTCGCGACCAGAATCGCAAAAGTCACCATTACAATCGTCTCTATAGCAACATCAACACGGGGGCATTCATGACTTGGCTCATGGATGAAAAGGATCCCGCGATGCCAAGAGGAACGGGCCATCCTGAACTCGGCCCACGGATTCCCTTTGGCACCAACGACGTGGATTGCATCATCAATGCCAACATCTTAAAACTTCTTACCGCCCAAAAGAGAACAGAAGTGCCTGGCTATCTTGAAGCTTGTACTTTCTTAAAGGAGTCCATCCGCTATCAGCATTACAATACCTGTGGGATTTACTATCCTAACGATTACATTTTACCCTTTAGAGTCGGCGAACTCAAAGCCCTCGGCGCCCGCTGCCTTTCCGGGAAAAATAGCACAGTTCTCCAATTTATCCTCGACACGCAAAACCTCGACGGTTCTTGGAATAGCACTCCGCCCAATCGCCCGGATCCTATCAACTCCACAGCATTGGCGCTGAATTCTCTTTTGCTTCTGGGAAATCTCGAAAACCGCGACCACCGCGTGCGCGTTCACAATGCTGTAAATTTTCTCTTAGAAAATGGACACCGTGACCGCCAGGGAAATCTTTATTGGAATGGACAAGTTTTCTTTTCAGCGATAGCTGAAGTCCGTTATTCAGTGATATGGAGATCGAACTCTTACACCACCGCTTTAGTTGCACGGGCGTTGCAATTGGCGGAGAACTTTTAAAAAACAGGGAGGTATTTTATGATGTCGATTCTTATACATTGGTTTGTTTCCGCTTTGGTTCTAATGGGAACGGCTTACTTGCTCCCTGGTTTTGAAGTTCGCAGTTTTGGCAGCGCCCTGCTGGCCGCCGTGATCATCGGCTTTGCCAATATCCTCGTGAAACCGATTTTAGTCTTACTCACCCTGCCCATCACTATTTTAACTCTGGGACTATTTCTCTGGGTGATCAACGCCTTGATCTTGAAAATGTGCGCAGCCCTCACTCCTGGATTCGTGGTGTCGTCCTGGGGCAGTGCTTTTTTAGGGGCTTTGATTATCGCGGTTCTGAGTGCGCTGACTTCTTGGTTGTTTTGAAGTCAGGGATTTTTGCCCTAACTTTTTTTCATAAAAAAATAAATTTAATTAAAATGCGGCTCCATCAATTGCACACTGAGTTGACGAATCCTCTTCAGTTTCGAGTCCCGGTAAAGTGCACTGGATGGTACCGGCGGAACCAGTGCATCCTTTCGGCCCGCAGTTCATAATTCCGGCGCTCTTCAGAGCGATAGCCAGCTCCTGAGCTCGCTCGCCGGTCACTTGATTATGAACCATGGTACCTTTCTCATCGCTTTGGACATTGAGAGTGCAGTCAGGGCCTGAAGCCTTCATTGTCGAGCACGAAATCTCGGAAGCCACCGTACTACAAGGCAATGTGGTGCAAGCGACATAGGCATCCGCCCGAGTCAGAGCATTGAGCAATTGTTCGGCATCAAGGCTTTTGAGTGTCTTACCCTCGCCCGCAAATGCACTCGTCGCAAACAAAACTGTAAAGATTGTAGACATCAGTGATTTCACGATTTCTCCTTTTTGGCAATCAGCGTTTATAACTTAAAATGACAGCAAAGCGTGCCAATCCCCCAATGAAGCTGAATTGCGGATGAGCTGGCAAAGTATTAGGTAGAGCCCATAATTGTTTCTTTAAAATTACGCCTCTCCGTTTTTTAGCTTATCTTTACCCACAATTAAAAGCTTCAATTGACCTCCATGTTTTTTCCGATTGCATCAGCACCATCCATCCTCTCCAAACAGAGATCATTCCTGGTGGACCGTCATTATTTCGTCCTATA
>DATBTE010000146.1:0-17846 GCA_036559425.1 Pseudobdellovibrionaceae bacterium
CTATCCGAATGTTTTCATTGGACTTCTGGTTGTACTCAAACAGAAGTAAAGTCGCGCTACGAGTTTCAAAATGAATAATAAGCGCCTTCGCGACTTATGATAGCCGTATCTTCGTCTAGTAGAAAATTTAAGACCCTTCTAAAAAACGGAGAACCACAAAAGAGGTAAAAGAGGCAATACGCGACCTTATCCTTTTGAATCGATAGATTTCTTCGAAAATTTAAACGACACGGTGGTATGAGACCCTGGTTTTGAAGAGTAAACCCAATACCACAAATTCCCTTTTTTTACTTTGTAGGAACCGTTTTCGCTAATCCAATTATTTATATCCTTGAGGAGCTGATTGAGAACTCCTTTGGGATCGAACCAAATTTTTGAGGTGTCAATAAAGTCTAAATAAAAAGAAGAGAGATGATCTAGCTGAGATTCCTGTTTGAGAATAAAGCTGACTTCAATATGGAATCCGTCGATTTTTTTTAGATCCGCATTTAATTTATTTTCAAGGTTAGCGGTGAGTTGAAACTGATCCCATCGAGAGTTTGGTAAAGTCTCAAAGACCAATAACAAATCCAGATCTGTTTCGTGTTTTAGTGGAGCTTTTATGGTAGAGCCAAATTGTAAAACGCCGATCAAGCCTGGAAAACTTTTAAAATATTGCTCGACCCAATTGTGGAGTGATTGACTTAAAAAGTCGGCAGCTTGCTTTTGCGTCATCATATTTTTGCAAATTCTGGTTTAAACAGATAAATCATCCATTCTACTTTATTGTAACAAGTCTGTGCCATTTTGAAGTCATAGTGTTCCAAGGGGATTAAGTCATCTTCTCCATAAAAGGCATTTTCTCGTTCTCTTCGTAAATATTTTGAAAACTCTGTAATTTCATCGAGATTTGCGCGGATCGACTCAGATAGGAGATTTTTATTGTCCGTTAAAATGCTTCCTACATCATGCCATTTCGGTGGATCAATGAGATTTAAGCGAAGATACCCCTTCAGTAGCAACTCGACAATTTCTTGACTTTCACGAACGACATCAGGGTAGGCTCCCTCGTCCAATAGAACTTTGAGAGCTTTAAACCGCATTTGGCACCGTTTTAGATAATCTTGAGCTAAGTCATTCGTTGTCATAACTTTAAACCTTGGAATTAGTTTAAACTAATTAAATGCAATGTCATTAACTGTAGCAGCACTGATATGAATATACAACTGCGGTTATATAATGACCGCTCCGGCCTATTTTCCTCGCATCAGATTTCTAAACTCTCCCGGAAGTGGAGAAGTGAAGACCATATCGCGGCCATTGAGTCTGATTCTTAACTCAGTCGCATGCAAAAAGAGGCGTTCTGTTCCGTACATCTTGATGATGCGTTCATTATACTTTTGGTCATTGTAGCGTTTGTCGCCAACCACAGGATGCTCTGCCACAGCCGCATGTTTGCGGATTTGGTGTTGGCGAGCAGCGGTAAGGATCTCGCATTCTACGAGGGTTAAGTATTCATTCTTTTGCAGCACCTTCACCAGGGTTTCACATTCTTTCCGATCCTTGCTGAGACCTTGAGGATTTTTTCGTCCTTCCGCTTTGTCAGAAAGTTTCCAATCCCAAAGAGCGGTCTCTTCCTTCATCGGGCCGCGCAGAATGGCTTGATAAAGTTTATGGGTGGAATCTTTTTGCATTTCCTCCATGAGCTTTGCCGCCACTTCAGGATCTTTGGCGATCATGAAAACGCCGCTGGTTTCTGAATCCAAGCGATGAACCGCATGAAATGTCAAATTTGGATTTTTCTTTTGTTGTTGTAAAACACTCAACACGTTCACCTTATCATTGTGAACGGAAATTCCTGCCGGCTTGTCGATAACCAACCAGTCCGATGACTCTTGAATGATATTGAGACTTTTCATTATAACAACACTCCGCGCAGGAACATACTTGCGACCGTAAAATAAATAATTAAACCTGTAACATCGACCAGAGTCGCCACCGCAGGAGCTGAAGCTGAAGCGGGGTCAAAACCCATTCTTCGCAGAAGAAAAGGCAGCATCGACCCTGAGAGGGTTCCCCACAACACCACACCGACGATACTCACGGCCACTGCGAAGGCCACTAAAACATAGTGTGGTCCATAGAGTTGTTCTCTGGCTGGCCAGAGTAAGATCCGGGTAAGTCCCACAAGACTTAAACAAGTTCCCAGCGCGAGGCCAGTGAGAAGTTCACGGCCTAGAACCCGCCACCAGTCACGGAGTCGGACTTCTCCCAGAGCCATTGCCCGGATGATCAAGGTTGAAGCTTGAGAACCGGAGTTTCCTCCAGAGCTAATAATTAAAGGAATAAACAGAGCCAAGACCACTGCGCGTTCGATTTCGGACTGAAAGTATCCCATGGCTGTCGCAGTGAACATTTCACCCAGAAAAAGAACCATGAGCCAGCCAGCACGTTTTTTTATCATCTCCAACAGGGAGATTTTCAAATAGGGGGCGTCCAGGGCTTCGACCGCTCCCAACTTGTGAATATCCTCAGTGGCTTCTTCCTGCAGAACATGGGCCACGTCATCGAAGGTCACGATACCGACCATATGGTTATTGCCATCCACAACCGGAATGGCCATTAAGTCTTGGCTTGAAAAGACTTTAGCGATCTGCTCTTGATCGGTGTCGACCAGAACTTTAACCATGTCAGTTGTCATGATCTCTTTAATCTTTTTGTCTGGAGAAGAGGCGAATAATTCTCTAAATGAAACCACCCCTAAAAGGGTTTGATCGGCCGCCAGCACATACGCATAGTAAATCGTTTCCACATGGGTTTTTGCTTGGATGCGGATATAGCTGATCGCTTCATCCACGCTCATATCAGGACGCAGGCGAATAAAACGCGAACTCATCAGGCCGCCGGCATTATCTTCAGCATAAGCTAAAAGAGCGATGACTTCGCGTTTGGTTTGAGGATCTAACAGACCTAATACCTCTTCTCGGTATTCGACTCCCATCTCCTGGATCAAGTCGGCAACGTCATCTGGTGCCAGGAGGCGAACCCAAGAGCGCTTTTCAAGAGGACTGGCTTCCTCCAATAATTCCACTTGGTCATGGGTTTTGAGACTTAAAAATAATTCCTCGGCCTCAGTGCGCGGAAGTTCTTTAAATTTTTTACGCCGTTCGCCGGTAGGGAGGGCGGACCAGTTTTCGAAGAGATCGTAAAATTGCTCTTCTGTTTGAGAGAAGGCTTGGGAAAACTCTTTAGAGTCAGCAGAGCCAGAGGGGTTTTTATTTTCAGAGTTCATGCAACCTCCTCGAAGTCTAAACTGGGAGACTACAAGCTTAACCTCAAAGGCTAAGCCAGTAATTTTAAGCTTTGTACTGCGATCTCCTATCGACTTCAATCATTTAATTCTAAAGGGATTTTTTTAGAGATCCCTTAGCTCAGATGAGCGGCTTCAAAGCGGGGAAGGACTTCACTAGTGGGACCTAGACTGTGGATTTCCCCGTTTTGCAGCCATAATACACGGTCACATTTCTCCAGAGTTGAGAGGCGATGGGCAATGATGATCTGAGTGCGGTCCGCGAAGAACTCCTCGGTGGCTTTGACCAATATTTCCTCGGACTGAGGATCCACAGAACTGGTGGCCTCATCCATAATGACGATCGGGGCTTCCTGTAAAAGGCAGCGAGCCATACAGAGCAACTGTCTTTCCCCCAGAGATAAATTTTTCCCCCGTTCTTCAATTCTCATATTGAGACCCAAGGCTTGTTGGGTGACCCACTCTTTGAGACCCACTTGATCCAGAACGGCCAGCAGCCTTTCTTCGGAGAGCTGATTTTCAATATCCAAATTACTGCGAAGGCTGCCTTGGAATAAGACCGGATCCTGGGAGATGAAGGCAATGGAGCGACGATATAAATTTAAATCCATTCCGGCTTCGGAGCCCTTTGCTAGACCCTTGTCTGAGTTTTTGATTTTAGGGATGTTTATTTTAGGGCTATGGCCGTTGATGGCAATGCGGCCTCCTTGCAGGGGGTAAAGATAAAATAATGCCTGAATCAAACTTGATTTACCGCTTCCAGTTCGACCGACAATTCCCAGGCGCTCACCGGCTTTGACTTCGAAATTAACATCCTTAAGAACCCAGGGGAGATCTTCACGGTATTTAAACCACAGGCTTTGGACTTGAACCGAGGCATTGCGTTCTTGAGTCAGACGGCGATTGTGCAAATATTTTTCTAAAGTTTCATCATATTTGGGATGACCGGTATTAAAATGGGCGGAAGAGGGCAACAAGCTCCCAGGTTCAAGGTCTTTTCGCAAATATTGATCCAGGCGTTCGACGCCAATCATGGCCTCTTCAAATTGGGTGAGCCACTCAAAGAACATCTGCACTGTGTTGGCTGAAAGGGCGATAAAGCTAAAAGCCACCCCCACGGAACCTACGGAAGCCAGACCCTGATGAACCATATAATAAGCGGAAACCCCGGTGGTCAATAACAGCAAGGCCGATAGACTGTTCATCTGAATAGAAAAACCAATGACTCTGCCAGTGGTTTTTAATTTTTGCTGAAGAAAATACCGATCCAAACGAGAGAAACGATCCATGAATGATTCTTGGCGACGGAAGGAGCGAATGGTGC
Source organism: Pseudobdellovibrionaceae bacterium (assembly GCA_036559425.1). Taxonomy (GTDB): domain Bacteria; phylum Bdellovibrionota; class Bdellovibrionia; order Bdellovibrionales; family Bdellovibrionaceae; genus JACMRP01. The sequence goes on from DATBTE010000146.1 coordinate 4,614, forward strand.
TGGCTCCTTGGGTGGTCTCTGCGAAATGGGCAATGGAGGGAGAGCGGCTGGCCGAGAGATCACGACGCGACTGCCGCAATTTTTTCCGATTCAGATAATAAACTCCGTAATTTAACAGAGCGACAAACACGACAAAAGCTAGATAATAAGGACTCGCGATGGTGATCAATACAATCATCACCAGCAGATCAAAGATAATGGAACAGAATTCCGCCAGGGGACCGCCGAAAAGTCTGAACACATTTCCATAATCACTGGAAAAGCGGGTGATGATCCTTCCTGCAGGGGTGGCATCAAAAAAACTCATAGGCAAACGAGAAGTTCTTAAAGTCACTTCATCATAAATTTGACTGATGGCTTCTGCGGAGAGTCTTGAAAAAATCACCCGAAAGCAGAGTGTTAGAACAAAGCCAATAAGAGTCATGACCCCTAAAAGTTGCAAGTACTTTTCCGACGAGAATTCAGCAAAAAAACTCGGAAGCGGTTTGCATTGAATTCCCTGTTGAGGTTTGCAGAAACTGTCTACCCACACACCAATGATATTGGCGTTGGCCAAAAGTAAAGTACGACCTCCCAGGCCCGCGAAAAAAGTAAAAATGATTTTATTTTTAAAGGGACGGTAAGCTTCACCGAGAGTTTGTAAAACAGCACGACTGTAGCCGCTCTCCTGCTTTTGTTGTTCGCCATCAGAGAAATATTTAGGCTTCGACATGCTTAGCCTCCACCACGCTCTGCGTGTAGTCTCGGAAGAGCGGGGATCGATCCATTAATTCAGCATAGGTCCCTGAATCCACAATAGATCCTTCTTGCATAAAAAGAATACGATCCATCCGGTGTAAAATACTCAGACGATGGGTGACGAGCAAACGGGTTCTCTCTGCCCAGGCGCCATCAATCAGTTGTGTAAATAGTTTCTCTTCAGTATCGACATCGACGGCACTTAAGCAGTCATCAAGAAGTAAGGTGGGGGCTTTATGGAAATGCACTCGCGCCAAACTGACCCTTTGTTTTTGCCCTCCGGAAAGATTCACTCCACGTTCGCCAATTTCAGTTGCCAGACCATTTTCCACTCGCTCTTTAAAGACTTCAAATTGAGCTAAGCGCAAGGACTCTTCAATATCGCTGTCGCGTTCTATTTCAATGTCATAGAGGAACGCGACATTTTCGCGCAGACTGGCACTCATGATAAAACCTTCTTGGGGGACGTAAGCGAAGTGCGCGCGCAGATCATTCAACGTCATGTCGGCCACACTTTTACCTTGAAGAGTATAGACATCGGCAGCGGCCCCTGTCTCTCCGAGCAGAGACAACAGCAGCATGGATTTACCAGCTCCCACTTCTCCGACGATAGCGACGAGTTCTCCTTCGCGGATTTTCAGATGGATATTTTTGAGGATTTGCTTTCCACTGATTTGTAGATTCAGATTCTTGACCTCAAGGGCCAGGTTTTCTTTTGCTTTAAAAGGTTCTTTTGAGTGGTCTTCAGCAGATTCATGACCGTCGTTCTCATTCGTGATTCGCAGAAAACTTTCCAAGCGTTGTAAAGAAGTCCAAGAGTCAAAAGCAAAAGTGAAAAACCACGGCATTTGCCGGAAGGGGCGGGTGAGGAAGACTCCCACGATCCACAGCAGCGCCAAGAGTTCGCCACTGGTTACTTGGCGCTTCGAATAATAAATTAAAGAAACCAAGGTCACCACATTGAGCGCAAAGGTGATCGAGGTGGAAATGGAGTTCATGATTTGTCCATTGGTGACCATGATCACGCGGTTGGCGGTTTCGACTTCGCGTTTTTGAAAAATATTTTTTTCAAAAAGACCCAGCCAGCCTAGAATTCGAATAGTGCGAATATTTTGAATCCATTCATTCACCAGGGCAATGCGTTCACCGGCCAAGGTTTTGAAGCGATAAAAGAAACGGGATTGGCGAAAGGCCATCCAAGTATTTAAGCCCGTGATAACCATCATTAAAAGCAAAGTGGGCAGCATCGGCAAGTCATACATCAGGGAAATCGCAAACGGAGCTAAAATTAAAGGAAATAAGGTCGAAGCTCCCGCCGGAAGAGTTTGTTCTAAGAAAACGGTGGAGCCTGGGATATCAGTGGCATAAAGCTGAATGATTTCTCCCACCGGGCGGCTGCTCATTGTATCCACCCTTAAATCCAAAGTCTTCTGGTAAAGACGATGGGAAAATACCGATTGCAAATGAATGGACTCGCGCATTCCTAGGTAGTTGGTGAGTTGAAAGAAAGCTTGGGAAAGTAAAATGCAGAAAAAAGCGAGGAGAATAAATATTAAAGGGCTGCCCTGAAACCCCACTGGCAAGAGGCTGGCTTGGGCGGAAAGATGGCCTGTCAGGTTATCGATAAAAAGCTTCTGAAAGTAAGGGCCAAACAGGGCCACAATCGTGGCCACTAAAGAACTCAACACGATGAGAACGCGAGCGTGGAATCGATTAAAAAGGACATCAAAAATGAGGGGTTTCATGGTCTGCGATCTTACCTCTTATCCGCTCAGAGTCAAAGGCCTGTGTGATTCAACGGTCAAAATATTTTTTCCTTTGCTTCCCTCTCAGATTTGGATTCAGAATAAGCAAATGGCCCGCAGCTTAGATTTTAAAAAAATAATGGGAATTTTGCAGGAGGAGTCGGAAGAGTTTTCTTCGGACCGCCGTGCTTTCTTGAAAAAAATGGTTTATAGCCCCCTTTCAGTTCCTATGGCCTCCTTGGCTTTAGCGGGCTGTAGCAGCTTCGATAGCTGGGTGATAGGGGATAATAAGCATCTGGATCAAGAAGTGATGGTGTTGGGAGGCGGATTGGCAGGCTTGTCTGCGGCCTACCATCTGAAAAAAAATAAGATTCCTTATAAGGTTTACGAAGCCTCCAGCCGAGTGGGGGGGCGCATTCAAACCTTATTTCATGCCAATGAAGATGAGCAATTCGCTGAATTGGGAGCGGAGTTCTTTGAAGCCTCCCACGAGTTGGTCATTCAGCTTTGTAAAGAATTGAATTTAAGCACTCAAGATATTTCCTATGATCCCAAGCTCAACCGCAGCCTTTACTGTTTGAATGGTAAAGTTGTAAACGAAAAAGATTTTCGAAAAAATCTGAAGCCTCTGGCTCTCAAGCTTGCTCAACTCCGTCGTGAGTCCTTTGCATCCTTTACTTCAGAAATCAACCCCCGAGCTCTTGCGATAAATCCTTCGATGGTGGCATTGGATCAAATGTCTCTGTTCGATTTTGTGAACCCCCTTCACGGAACCATGGATGAGGCTACTTTGCAAAGCTTTGAAAATCTTTGCATCTCTGAGTGGGGAGCGGACCTGAAAAATATCAACCTTTTGCATTTTCTGGTGAAGCTAGACGTGGAAGAACGAAGTTCCGCGGCGTCGCCGCAGAAAATCTTCCGAGTGCAAGGGGGGATGGCTCGGATAGTGCAAACGCTGGGAGAACGCGTTCAAGGAATTGTACCAAATTTGACTCTTAAGTTAGAACATCAACTTATAGCTATTCGCGAAAAATCCGGAGGCTACGAATGCACTTTTAAAACCACGAAGGGATCAGATACGGTGTGGGCTCGCCAAATGATTTGCACTTTGCCTTTTTCCCTTCTTAAAGAGGTGGATGGTATCCAAAGTTTGGATTTAGGGCGTAGGAAAGATTTTATTGCCAATAGTAACTACGGTACTCACGCAAAGGTGATTTGTAGTTTTAAAGATTCCTTTTGGAAAAAGAAACAAAACGCAACCCTCGCTTCCCAGGGTGTTTTCCGGGGACAGCTAGCGGGTCAGAGTTACTGGGACAGTTCGCGGGGTCAAGCCGGCACCCATGGACTTTTGACCTCGCAGCGGGGCGGAAGTGTGGGTCAATCCACGGGGGCGAGCGCCGCTCAACAGATCCGTGAAGATTTGCAATGTTTTTACAAAGAGCCGCTTGCAGAAGAAAACTTTCATCTCAGCAATTGGAGCCAAAAACCCTTTGCTAAGGGGTCCCGCTTGAACCTGTTACCCGGTACCTATTTAAAATATCTTGAAATACTGCTGGAAGAGAAAGAATTGGAAGGTTTTTATATTGGCGGAGAACACTGGAGCTTCGCCCATTCAGGCACTATGAACGGTGCCATAGAAACCGGAGTGGCAGCCGCTGAGAAGGCTCTGAAGAAGGCTTTCTTTAACGGAGTATTTAAATAAACTTTCATAGTTCAAATTATTTTTGATTTACTCCGAAGCCACGGCTCCATTACAATACGATGATAGTTCCCCTAAGAAGAGGTTGCGGCGTGATTTTACGACTTCCCCTGTTGGTTTTCGTGTTGGCTCTGGGTGGGTTTTTCATCCCTGAAGCGAGCAATGCTTATCCTGACTTTATTTCCTATGGCTATAACACGTGCATTACCTGTCACTATAATGGTCAAGGAAATGGGCCTTTAAATGATTATGGCCGGGCTCTTTTTACAACAGAGATTGCGGCCAGGGATGTCTTTAACAAAGGCCTCTCGGAAGAAGAGATTGCGGCGAAGTCAGGTTTTCTGGGCTCCACGGAGCTTCCGTGGTGGATCCGTCCTGGACTTAAGTACCGGGGCCTTTATTTTATCAACAATCCCGGCAGTGAAGCCGCAGTCAAAAAATACGTGATCATGCAGACGGATTTAAATGTGGCCGTGCAGTTTGATCCAAAAGCTAAATATTTATTTATAGCTTCCGGAGGGTACTCGCCCACGCCCGCATCCCAACAAGCGAACAAGGATCCCAAGGATAAAAATTTTATTTCCCGTGAGCATTATTTTCGCTGGCAAGCGAATAAGAAATTCTTTTCCTATTTTGGTCTGATGGATAAAGTCTATGGTGTTCGTACAGTGGATCATACGGCTTTCAGTCGTGTGGTGACGGGGATTGCGCAAAATGACCAAGCCCATGGAGTGATTGGTCAGTATTATGGCGGCAGTTGGGAACTCACTGGCAATATTTTCTTGGGAAATCTCCTTCAGGAAGAGGCCAATGTTCGCCAACAGGGGGCCTCTATCATGGCTGAGTATGACATGGCGGAAAAGAATCGAGTGGGAACCTCTTTTCTTTTTTCTAAGAATGACTATTTAGATAAAACACGTTTTGAATTGCACTCTAAACTGGGACTCGACAAGGGAAACAGTCTTCTGACAGAAATTGGTTTTGTGAAGGACAATCCCAAATTAAGCCCTAGTAATAAATATGGCGGCTATTTGATGATGGAGGGGGTGTATCTCATCACCCGTGGCTATAATATTATTTCACAGATTGAATATTACAATGCGACTTTGAGTCCGGAGTCACCCGATATGACAAGATGGACCTTTGGGCTCTTGATGTTTCCCATGCCCCGCATGGAGTTTAGAACAACTTTCGTAAATGGCCGTTCTATTACAGATACGACAGTGACGAATGATCTATGGATGTTGCAGGCGCAACTTCATATATCACTTTAGGAGGGGCTGTGAAAAAAATGATGAGTGCTATTTTTGTGACTCTAATGGTTTCCCCGGCATTGGCTCAAACTTCACAGAAAAATTATTTATCTACGGAGGCGGTTGAGAGATATCTTTTAACGTTGGATTACAATTCTTGGTTTGAAAAACTCACGATCACCAACTCCTCCGGCGAGGAGCAGAAATCCCAATCTTTGTACTATGGCTTTGGCGTGGGTTTAGAAAAAAATTGGTATCAGCCAAATTGGGGCTGGGGATTAGGGACAGGAGTTCTTGCTGGTAGCGCCGTGGGCGGAGATAAATCAGGAACACTGACTTATTTTCAAGCGAGAGTTCCTTGGTGGGGTGTCAGACTGACGCCCCGATTATTCTATCGATGGAATCCGCGAACTGATTTTGGCTTGGATCTTTCGTCTTTCTATAAACAAGGAAATTGGCCAGCGGGAACAAATAATCTCACAGCAAAATCAGGCGCTGATTTAATCAGTGGGGCTTTTATTGATATGCGGATACGCTTTAATCAAAAGATAGAAATGATGCAGAGTTTTGGCGTGATTTATAAGGATGAATCCATTTATTGGCGGATAGGATTGGCTTATCGCTTGTAGAGGAGGGACTTATATTCCTAAAATCCAATCTTCGATGACGGTAAGCTCCGCCCCCGAGAGGAGAGTTCCGCCCTCGGGCATATTTCCAGGCGTGCTAGTTCTATTGCCTTGGATTTTTGTATAGAGGAGCGAACCACTGAAATTTCCGGCGACCACAAGCCCTTGACTAATAAAATCTTGTTCATTCATCCCAGCCCACGCTTGATGTGAAGCGCGGGTATGGCAAGTGGCACAATTCGTTTTGATGATCTCTTTTGCCGCTAAAAATTTCACACTGCCATCGGATGCCCCATAGGTGGTGGCATCATAAGTAGAGGAATTATAGATTTTCCCGCAGGCCAATGGGGCCAGAAGACCGAAGATTGTGAGGCCCGCCCTCAAGGCTCTTTTCATGATCCCTCCTCAATAAAAAACTAAGTATCCGCAGCTAAGGTCCTTTGATCGGAACTGCAATGTGAAGAACCACTTCGTCGTCCACACCGGCTCCCATATATTTCACATTAGTGATTTTGAAATCGGCGAGATTCAATTTGAAATCAGCAAGCAGCTCATTATTGTTGATTTTGTAAGTTCCCGTAATTTCTTTTTCAATACCTCGGATGCGAATTTTCCCCGCGCCTTTGCCCTTCTTTCCTGTCGCGGAAATAAGAATCGCTTCAGGATATTTATCGGTTTCCAAATGTTTGAGTGTGTGTTTATCCCGAAGCTCAATCCCTGTTTTGAAATTTTTTAAATTGACCACGATATTCCGGGCTGAAACTTCATCACCTTTTTTAGTGACGAAACCTTTAATGTCAGAGGTCTTTCCTTTAAAAGAACCGGCAGGGCTTAAATTAACATCGACGGTGACGGAGGCGGACCAGGCTATGGTCGAAAACAAAAGAACAGGCATAGGCAGAAAGAGGGCGGCCATTTTCATGAATTCTCCTTATGATCCTATTTTATCTTTGCGTGAGGACTGAGTGTAGTCTTCTGAGGTCCAAGTCCTGCTTTGAAATGCTAAAACCCTGTAAAAAATGGGAGGAAATGCAGCGGAGACCAGGTCCTAGGTTTACAGGGCCGAGATCTTTTGAGATAAAGGCGGACTATGAAAAAGATCACTAAAAAATCAAAGACTTCCCTTTACCATCACTTTAGCGCACAGGATATCTTATCCCACGTGCTGCCCACTCCAATGGTTAAAAATGGTTTGAGCGAAGAAGAGAAAATTGAAAAAATCACTGAAAAATTTTCAGAAATCATGGAGGTTTTAGGTCTGGATTTGAGTGACGACAGCCTTCGCGATACTCCACGTCGGGTGGCGAAGATGTACGTGAAGGAGATATTTCGTGGACTTAATCCGGAGCACTTTCCAAAAATGACCGTGATCGAAAACAAAATGAAATACGATCAGATGATCTGCGTATCGGGTGTGTCCACTTTGTCCTTCTGTGAACATCATTTTCTGACAATTGATGGCGTGGCGACGGTGGCTTATATTCCCAACAAAAAAGTGATTGGCCTTTCCAAAATCAATCGTATTGTGCAGTTCTTTAGTCGTCGCCCTCAGGTGCAGGAGCGCCTGACTAAGCAGATTGCGGATTGTCTGCAATACGTGTTGGAGACGGAGCATGTGGCGGTTTATATCGATGCAAAACATTATTGCGTCATCACCCGGGGAATTGAAGACACCGCGAGCTCCACCGTGACCACAGAAGTCCGTGGTCACTTCCGCACGAAGGTGCAAACCCGTGAAGAGTTTCTCCTTCAGTGCAAACGAATTCACCGCTAAAATACAAAAGTCCTTATAAAGAATTTTGCAACAATTCGCGGGAATTTTTCGAAAGTTTATCGTGGGCGACCATGCGATGGATTTGCTGCAAAGCCTGCTTTTTCATTTGTGGTGGAAACTTGTTTACAAAATTAAAAGCCGAGCACAAACGCGCCGCCACTTGGGGATTCCTCTCATCAATTTTTAAGATCATGTCCGTCAAAAATTCATAAGCGGGTTGTTCGGGGTTGTGGAAAATAACAAAGTTTTGTGTAAAAGAACGCAAAAGCGCATAGACATTGTTGGGATTGTTAATATTAAAGCTAGGATGTTGAGTCAGGCTTTTCACCGTCTCAAAGGTGTCTTTGCGAGAGGAAAAAGCTTGAGCGATGAACCACTTGTTCATCACCACTGAGTCTCCATGCCATTTTTGATGGAAGTCTTCCAGAGCTTTTGGACGATAGTTGCTGCCGCCGCTGGCCAGAAGCTCCAGCGCCACCAATTGATCAGTCATGTTTTGAGCCGTCTGATACTGCTGCACCACCATTTCGGTCAGGGTGGCATCGTCCAGTTCCTGCAGGAAGCTCAGCGCGATATTTTTAAGAAAACGATGGCCGAAGACTTTTGGGTCACGGCTCAAAGGTTCCACATTGTGGAATTTACCGTAAATATCAGCAAATGATTTCTTATGAGCCAAAGCTATTTCATGGCGCAGCTTTTTGCGTGCGGCAAAAAAGGCAGGGGCGTCAAGGATCGGCTGTTCTTGAGCCAGCAAAATATCCGACGGCAATTGCAACATTTGAGCTTTAAAGGCTTCAGACAAATTTTCATCATGAAGGATAGTGCCAATAGCCGTTATGAATTTATTATTTACCGTGAGCGTTTGCTTTGCTTGGTGCTGGGCTATCAAGTCCGCGAATAAACGCAAAATTATTTTTTGAGCCGCTTCACGGCGATTGAATTCATCGTTGTCTTTCTCCATTAAGAAATACAGATCCTCTAGCGGTCGCTCCCACTGCAAGTGTATCGGGGCTGAAAACTCGCGCAGCAGAGACAGTACAGGGCGCTCGGGAACCAATTTAAAGACAAAAGTTTCCACGCCTTCACGCAGTTCAATTAAAGTTTTTCCATCGCTATTGCGAGTGATCTTATTACAATGCAGCTCCATTTCTTTGCCCTGAGAGTTCAAAAGCCCCATCAGAAGAGGAATATGGAATGGTTTCTTTTCCGCTTGGGTCTCTGGATGCCCCACAGAAGAAGGATAGGATTGAGCCAGGGTCAAATGATATTCCCGCGCAGCCGCATCGTAATTCTCAGAAACAATCACTTGCGGGGTTCCTGCTTGGCTATACCAGCGCTTGAACTGAGTGAAGTCTTGGTGATTCGGCTCAGCGATCGCTGCGGCAAAATCCTCGGTGGCGACGGCTTGACCATCATGACGGCGGAAGTATTCATCCATACCTTTGCGGAAACCCTTTTGTCCCACAATGGTTTGCATCATGCGGATCAGTTCCGCTCCTTTTTCATAAATTGTGGCGGTGAAGAAATTATCCACAGCCATGCAAGATTCGGGACGCACGGGGTGGGAATTGGGCCCCGCATCCTCGGTGAATTGGCGTTCTCGCAAGGAATCCACATCCAAAATTCTCTGCACGCTTCGAGAAGTCATATCAGCGGAAAATTCTTGATCACGAAAAACGGTGAGTCCTTCCTTAAGACTTAACTGGAACCAATTGCAAAGAGTCACCCGGTTGCCCGTCCAATTGTGGAAGTACTCGTGGGCCACCACGGACTCAATGGCATGAAAGTCGGCATCGGTGGCGGAGTGGGAGTCGGCAAGCACCAAACGCGAGTTAAAAATATTAAGACCTTTATTTTCCATGGCCCCCGCATTGAAATCATCAATGGCAACGATCATGTAATCATTGAGATCATATTCAAGGCCGAAAGTAATCTCATCCCACTTCATGGATTTTTTTAAGGATTCCATGGCATGCCAGCAACGATCTTGCTTTCCGTGAGCGGCATAGACTTCGAGATTTACTTTGCGACCTGACTTGGTAATGAAGTGGTCGCGAATGACGCCGAGATCCCCTGCAACCAAGGCAAAAAGATAACAGGGTTTTTTGTGGGGATCATTCCAGAAGGCTTTGTGGCGGCCGTTGCCAAGATCTTCAACTTTAACGCGATCTCCATTTGAAAGCAGCACCGGGTATTTTTTTTTGTCAGCTTCAATGGTGACTGTATATCGTGTCATTACATCGGGGCGATCCATGAAATAAGTGATTTTGCGGAAGCCTTGGGCTTCACACTGCGTGCAAAAGGTCTCATTGGATCGGTAAAGGCCTTCCAAGGAAGTGTTCTTTTGGGGATAGATTTCGGTTTCCACTTTTAACTCGAAGGCAGTGGGAACATTTGCGATCTCCAGCCCCTCAGAAGTTAATTTATACTGGGAAGAAGAGAGTTTTTCATTATTAATAGAAACAGAGAGCAAATTTAAATCCACGCCTTCAAGAAAAAGCGGAGTGCCTGCTTTAAGGGATTTTATCTGGCTCGTGGCAAGAACTCGACAAAAGTCCTCGTTGAGGTTGAAGTTGAGCGCTAAGGTGCCCACTTCAAATAAGGGTTTGGTATAATCTTTCAAGTAAATTTTATTGCCTTGTTTTGTCATGTTAAAACCTCGGTCCAGATATGTTGTTTAGTGAGGCATTCCCTTTAGCGGTCCTTGACTATGGTTGATAATAAAGCTGGCATATTAGAATGGGAATTGTTTTTACTTCTATCACTGTTAATACACCAAATCTAGAGAATATGATTCGCTTCTATGAGATTCTAGGGTGTGAATTTAGCAAAGTGAAAGTCAACATTGGAGGTGAGCTTTTTCGCAGCTGTTTCGAAGGCTTTGAACTCTCTTTGATGTCAATTAAATCGGCTCCGCGAGAAGGTATGCCCAAGGTTATGATGGGCTTTCAAGTGAGTGATTTTGATTCAAAAGTGAAGCTTTTGGCTTTAGTTCCAGGTGTCCTTTTAATTCTCGATCCCACTGACATGCCTGATGGCAGAAAAGCCATCGTGCAAGATCCGGATGGCCATTCCATTGAACTCCTGTCCAAAGAAATGCTCCTCTAAGGGTGGACCCGTGCCTGTGGCAGGACAGAGATATGGCAAATTTACCGATTTGATTTCCTTGAAATTTTCATTAAATCCCAGCCAAAAATAAAGATGTGATCATTGAAATAGCATAAAGAGACTTCGTTTCTATTTTCCATATAGCCGATTTTAGGAGTGCCCTCCATTTTTTTACATAAAGTTGAGGTCGGATTGACTCCCCCGGGGATCCATTCAATTTCAGCCGGTACTTTTATTTTCCCGACGCTGATCTCATAAGCAAGGCATGTTTTTTTGCGACACTCCTCCGTGTCCGAGATTCTGGTTTCTTGAATGGCAAAATAATTTCTTTTTTGATCCCTTTCCATTTTCTCATAAATAAATTTTTCTGAAGTGGCATAGGCAAAATTGCAGAAAAAGGATATCGAAATGAAGGTCTTATTTTTCACTGAGATACCTCGCGCTTAGAATCGCTTTTTGAAGAATATCAACCGGGATCCACTCATTAAAATCTCCGCCCTCACCGTAACTATTTCTCAGCTGGAATTCGCATGTATGTGACCAAGCTCGGTAGCGCATACCCGTAATAACAAGCCCATGAATGGAGTTATTTGGATACCTGTACATTCCCGTAAGACCAGCGTCCATCACTATCCCGACACTTGAGTTGGACTTTAATCCGTCCGCGATAAAGTCCGCCATTTGACGCTGTTCGTACTCACTATTAGATTTTGGCGCGGTTTTCGATTGTATAGAGGCGCTGACTTGATTTCGATTTTTTTCACAGGCGCTGGAAACGAGCGTGTTTTTTAAGAAATCACTTTCTGACGATGAGTTGTTGAAGAGCGACCTTAGATCTTTTCCCATCAGCAACTGCTCTGGAACTTTTTCTTTTAGGGATTGGATCAATTTTTGCTCAATTTCAAAAATGGCCTTTTGATTTTTCTCCCCTCCGTCGAGAGAGCAATTTTTTTCCACTTGGTGAATAAATCAGCAATTCTTTTGTTTTTGCACTTTGCGCCGTCGCCCGTAAAAAAATCCCATAAAGTGCAACCGAAATTAGTAAGAGCATTATAGGGGGCAAACTCTTCAAAACAGACTCCCCCTTGATTTATGGCGCAGTCTAAAGCGTTGTTAACGTAGCCCCCTTCACGTTCTTTTAATAAAGTCCATTGGCAACGGCTTATGTCCAAGGGAGCAACGCTTTTTCCACAGAATTTTTGATTCGTTTTACAGAGATGCTCCTCGACTAAGGCGGCAGCTGTAAAGGCATAGCAGTAACCATGTCCATCTTGGTCGCGCACTGGACCGAACCGATTTGAATAATCGATATTTGGACACTGCTTCTCCGCAATATCAGCCATTGCTGTTAAAGGAAAGGTGAGAGCCACCAAGAAACGAATTAAGGTTACCATTCTTTGGATTTTAGGCAGTTTTCACGCCCCTCACGAGTCCAGAAACGCGAAATGATAGGTCTAAAACCCACCATACTGCTCAGATATTATTTTACATGAATTAGCGTCAGCTTCTTTTGCAATTGCATAGTAAGTACCAAGTAGCCCATTATATTCAGTATTTTTTAATATCAAATACCCATCTTTATACTCAGTCGCGATCCCACTGGACGAACCTAAAACACCCAAAACTCTACTACAGACTACGGCCTGTCCAATTAAATTAGATGTATTTGCAAATGCCTTGAGGTTTCCAATCAATTGGACCATAAAAATTGCAATTAACATTGATTTCATAACTTTTAATACCGCTCCAAATCCTATGGAATTGATTTCCCAATGGGGATACGGCTCCTGATTGACTCATAATGCGATATCTATGCCAATGCTTATGATTGGTAAATCGTCAGGAGTTCCCGGTCAGAGCCAAGTAAAGATGAATAATGCTGGGCATTTAGAGGTTTAAAGTTTGCGACCTCTCCTCGGAGTCAATACGGATTCTCTTTTGATGAACTTCTGTACACAGGTAACGATTTATAGCCACACACGCAGCCGCCTCTGCCGCCTCTGCGTTTTAGAGAGTCATTGCCTTCTTCAAACTAGTCAGCCCTTTAGAGACCGCCGCAAGTCTGGCAAGATCATGGATTTTATCCGCAGAAACATCGTGACTGCGAACGGCTTTTTCGTGGCTGGCTACGCAGACCGGGCAGGCATTCACAATAGAGACCGACAGGGACATCATTTCGAAGTCTTTTTTGCTGCCCACAGGCTTTCCCAGGGACGTCATGCGCAGACCTGCACGGTGATAATCTGCCGCAACCAGTTCTGGTGAAAGGAAAGATTTGAATTTGTAATAG
>DATBTE010000147.1:0-15444 GCA_036559425.1 Pseudobdellovibrionaceae bacterium
TAAAGACAAAAATGCTGTCTAACTTCTTTTCAGCGCCGCCGAAGCTTCAAAAAACGGAGGGCCTCTCACGGATTATTTATAATTTCTTGCCTTCTGCCGAGTTTGGGAATGGCGATAACTGTAAAGAGCAATGCTCGCAGCCACAGTGGCATTCAGAGATTCCACAGATCCCGTATCTATTTTCAGTCGCATGATGCCTTTGAGATTTTTAAGGCCAGAGCCTTCTTCGCCAACCAACAGTCTTAAATCCTTGGGCCACTTGAAGACGTCAATATCGCTTCCGACCATATCGAGAGCATAGACTGCGCTTTCCGCGAAGCTGGCCAGATTTCCGCCGCGATAAAAAGGCATTTGCAAGACCGCGCCTGCGGAAGCTTTCACTACTTTTGGTGCAAAAGGAAAGGCGGCCTCTTCGCTGAGGATGACTTTGCTGGCATTGAAGGCCAGGGCCGAGCGAGTGACAGCCCCTAAGTTGCCGGGGTCGCCCAGAGGACAAATCAGCTCTAAGCCTTGGGGCGGGGTTGATGGATCGAAGGGTGGAATCTTTGGTAGTTCCAATAAAAGTAAATTAAAGTGAGTTCCGATAAAGTCGACTTCTTCAAAAAGCCCTTTAGCTAGCTTAAAGCTTTTAAAGTTTGCCGTTCGTAGGTTCGGCAAACTTAAGGGCTGCAGACCTTCGGTGAATAACTCCGCGCACACCGGAAACTTTTCTTGCAGAGCTTTGTTCTGCGTGAATTCCTGAATGAGTTTTTCGCCCATGAGGAAAAACTCTCCCGCTTTGCGAATGCCTTTGGCGCTATCCAGATTTTTCCAAGCCTTGAAAAGCTCATTGGAAGAAGAAGTGATTTCAGTGATGGACGTAGTCATCGGGTGCTCCAGCGGCGGCGTTCTTCGTTGGATAATTCTTCAAGTAAAAGATCTTCATCGTCATCGTTTTCAGGCAGCGGGGCGTGCTGGATCTTTTCGAAAATCACCAAGCGGCGGTTGTGGGGAGTTTCGGGCAAGCTGTAGGGAATGTCTTCGATCAGTTTGTAGTATTGGCCATACTCTTTCAAAGCCATGGGAATTTCAGGATCCACTCCGGGGCCTTTCATAAAGTAAACGCGGCCACCCAGTTGTAAGCAGGAGAGTACATTGCCCAAGGTGTTGCGGATGTCTTCCACGGCACGAGTGATAACGCCATTCACGGGATAAACGAAATGCTTATTGATATTGCGGCCGACAATATCCAGCTCTTCGAGTTTCATTTCTTGGCGGACGTGTTTGAGAAACTCCACGCGACGTTGCACGCCTTCGGCGAGAATGATTTTTTCTTTTGGATAACGGATTTTCAAGGGAATGCCGGGGAAGCCAGGTCCTGTTCCTACGTCTAACAAGGGAAATTTTAAATCCGTGAGTTCAGAGACGATCATGCAATCGATGTAATGTTTGATCGCAATGTCGCGCAGTTTTAGTAAGCGCGTGAAGTTTTCCTTTTCCTGATTTTCCATTAACAGGCGATAGAAGTGAGCGAGCTTCATGCGCTCTTCATGGGTGCAGGAGAAGTCGTGATTGCGGAAAATATCAGCAAGGCGATCGTTCGCTTCCGCCAGTGAGTAAATCGTCTGAGGCTTCTTGTGCTTTCCGAGCAAGGCCTTGGGGCCTTCCATAGAGATGGAAGTGCTCCCTTTATGACGAGCTTCTTGACGAGCCTTGTAGGGACTGTAATTGGTTTTATTTTTGTGCGCCATGCCTATGTAGTTCGCCTTTTTAAAGTCTCTCGTCAACTAAAATTGCGCATCACATTATCATGCTAAATCGTTGAAAATACTATAGGGTTCAGACATAAAATGAAGTCTATGTTACAGACTAAACTGGATACAATTAAAGAACAGGCGCTGGCTCAATTTAAAGCCGCGTCCAATGTAAAAGCCCTTTACGATCTCAAGGTGCAGTTTCTCGGTAAGAACGGAAGCCTCACTGAAATCATGAAGGAAATGGCGGGTCTTTCAAAAGAAGAAAAACCTCTTTTTGGTAAAAAGGTAAACGAGGTCAAGGGAGCCCTTGAACAAGTTTATGTTGAGGTCGAAGAGAATCTCAAGAAGGCCGAAGTGGAAAGTAAAATGGCCAGTGAAGAACTGGATTTGACTTTGCCTAGCTACACGCGCCCGGTGGGAACTCAACACCCGGTTTACAAGGTGATCGAAGATATTTATGGGATTATGTCACGACTTGGTTACAGTGTGCGGACCGGTCCGCTGATCGAAAAAGATTATTATAACTTCGAGGCTCTGAATATTCCTGCGGATCATCCGGCGCGGGATATGCAGGATACTTTTTTTATTGATCCGACCCATGTTTTAAGGACCCACACCAGTCCAATTCAAATTCATTCCCTCGAGAGGGAGAAGCCCCCGCTGCGCATCATCGGGACCGGGCCGGTCTTCCGTTTTGACAGTGATATTTCGCATTTGCCGAATTTCCATCAAATTGAAGGCATGTGTGTGGATCGCAAAGTTTCCATGGCGGACTTGAAGGGCACGATCAGCTTTTTTGTGCGTGAGTTTTTTGGTCCAGGTCTGAAGACTCGCTTCCGTCCAAGTTTTTTTCCCTTCACTGAGCCTTCTGCGGAAGTGGATTGCTCTTGCCCGATTTGTAAGGGCAAAGGCTGCAGTCTTTGCAAACACACGGGCTGGATTGAGATTGGCGGTTGCGGTCTCATCAATCCTAAAGTGTTTGAAAAGGCTAAAATTTCTTATCCTGAATGGCAGGGCTTTGCTTTTGGCTTCGGGATCGAGCGTATGGGAATTATTAAATACGGCATCGATGATATTCGTCTTTTTCCAGAAAATGATGTTCGCTTCATAAGGCAGTTTTTACCATGAAGATCAGTTTAAAGTGGCTTCAAGATTTTGTTGATA
The DNA here is from genome assembly GCA_036559425.1 of Pseudobdellovibrionaceae bacterium. Classification (GTDB taxonomy): domain Bacteria; phylum Bdellovibrionota; class Bdellovibrionia; order Bdellovibrionales; family Bdellovibrionaceae; genus JACMRP01. Next base: position 2,901 of record DATBTE010000147.1, read on the forward strand.
TCAATGACTATATGAAAAAACCTGAGGAGTTGGGCGATTTGCTCACTCGTGCGGGCCTTGAGGTGGAGGAAATCACCAATCGGGCCAGGGACTATGAGCATGTGGTGATCGGTTTGATTCTTGAAAAAGACAAGCATCCCAATGCGGATAAATTGTCTTTATGTAAAGTGACCACCGGCGACGGCGTGGTTCATCAAATCGTCTGCGGCGCAACCAACCACCAGGCCAACGATCGCGTGGTGGTGGCTTTGCCCGGAGCGGTGTTGCCGGGGAATTTCACCATTAAGAAAGCCAAAGTTCGCGACGTGGAGTCGGGCGGTATGCTCTGTTCCTATAAAGAACTGGGCATTGCTAAAGAGAGCGATGGCATTGTGATCTTGCCAACGGATGCCCCAGTGGGAAAAGGTTTTGCGGAGTACAGTGGTTACGATGACGTGGTGCTGGAGTTGAAAGTAACTCCGAATCGTGCGGACTGTTTGAGTCACTATGGTTTGGCTCGCGAAATTGCCTGTGTGGTGGGTCGAGAGTTGAAACCTCTTTCAAGTAAATTGGTGCTTTCCAATGACTCAACAAAAAAACAAATCAGTCTTGAGGTGAGCAATCCTGAATATTGTCCTCGTTATGCAGGACGTTTTATAAAAGGAGTTCAGGTCAAGCCAAGTCCGGAATGGCTGGTGAAGCGCCTGGAATCCGTAGGGCTTAATGCCATTAATAATGTGGTGGATGTCACGAACTATGTGATGATGGAGCTTGGCCAACCTCTTCATGCTTTTGATGCAAAAAATATCGAAGGCGGCAAGATTGTGGTGAGCAACGCTCAAGTGGGCGAGAAGTTTAAAACCCTGGATGGCACTGAAGTGAGCTTGAAGGGGACGGAACTGATGATTCGTGATGCGAGTCGTCCCGTGGCGATGGCCGGGGTTGTGGGCGGACAGAACTCGGGGGTCAGTGATTCGACCACGGATATTTTTATTGAGGCGGCTTACTTCTTACCCATGGTGGTGAGAAAGGCTTCTCGCAGTCATGGAGTTGAAACCGACTCGGCTTATAGATTTAGCCGAGGCGTGGATCCTGATGGGACCGTCAGAGCCATGGATCGGGCGGCGGATTTAATTGTGCAAATTGCCGGTGGCACCGCTTTTGGTGACCATCATGATTTCTATCCTCATCCTGTTAAGAAAAGTTTGGTCGAGATCAGTGTGCAAACGGTGAGTGATCGTTTGGGCTATCCAGCTGATGAAAATAAGTTTGTGGATTATATGCGTCGGCTGGGCTGCCAAGTGAATAACGGTCTTGCTGACAATAAAAAATACGGTATTTTGCCTCCCACCTTCCGTTTTGATCTTGAGCAAGATATGGATCTGGTCGAAGAATATGCCCGCCTCAATGGCTATGAGAATATTCCGGAATCGCTTCCGGTGTTTGCGGAAAGTCCGGCTTTTCAAGATAAAGTATTTACCTTGAATATGAAGACGTCGCAAATTATGCGGGGCCAGGGTTTTTCCCAGGCCTTTAATTATGCTTTTATCGGGGGGCAGACGCAGAAGAAATTCTTAGGCGGGATTGAGGGCCTTAAGGCCGCGGGCTTCTTGGCTTCTGAGGCGGAGATCCAGGTTTTGAATCCGCTGAATGAAGAGACGGACACCATGAGAAGTTCTCTTTCCATCGGGCTTTTTAAAAATCTTTCGAATAATTTTAACCAAGGAAATCATTTCGGCCGTCTTTATGAGATGGGCCAATGTTTCTATAAAGAAAATGAAGAATACAAAGAGACCGCACATTTGGGGCTTGCGGCTTGGGGATACAGCACTCATTTGTGGAATCAAACTCCGACTCATCCGTTGGTCTTTGAAGTGAAGGCGGCGGTAGAAGCTTTGTTGAAAAACCTTAATATCGGTGCTTATTCCTGGGTGACACCTGCGGATAGAGGGGAAATTCCACATTTTCTTCATCGCGGACAATTTGCTCATTTGGTGGTGGAAGGTAAAAAGGTCGGCTATCTAGGAAGTCTTCATCCGGTCATTCTGGATGACCATAAAATCCGTGTGCCGGGGGCCATGGCGGAGCTGGATTTAGATCAGCTTTACAAAGGTCAGCCTCGTCCTTCTCGCTTTGAAACTCTCTCGAAATTTCCGGCAGTGGAGCGTGATTTCGCTCTGGTGATGGCGAAATCAGTGCGGGTTGGGGATGTGGTCAGAGAGATCCGCAAACAGGGCGGAGGGATTCTTAATAGCGTGGATATTTTTGACGTCTATGAAGGTGAGAAAATGGAGGCCGGGAAAAAATCCGTGGCCATCCGTCTGACTTTCCAAGATAAAAATGCCACGCTGCAAGATGTTCAAGTTGTGGAGGCTAGTAATAAGATTTTAGAGACATTGAAGAAGCAATTTTCGTTAACAATGAGATAAATTCTTGATTGTTTTCAAAGACTTGTTAGCCTTGAAAAGTAGTTTTGCGTTTGAGATCATATTTTGGGATTTAGATCTAAGGGAGTTTTTGCTATGGCAGGCCAAAATTTAGGTAAATCGACTGTGACGAAGGCTGATATTGTTGAAAAGGTCTATCAAAAGATTGGTTTTTCAAAGAAGGAAGCTTCCGAATTGGTAGAATCCGTTTTCGATACTCTCAAAGATGTTTTGCAAAACGGTGAGAAAGTAAAAATCTCTGGTTTCGGTAATTTTGTCGTGCGTGGCAAGAATGAACGCATCGGCCGTAACCCACAAACCGGAGATCAAATTACAATCAGTGCTCGGCACGTACTTACTTTCCGCCCCAGCCAAGTGCTGAAGGCAATGCTCAATGGTGAAGAGTATGCCCACCTCAAGGATGACGATGATGACGACGACGAAAACTAGTCTTGAAATTGAGTTAACGGGGACAGAGCAGTTAGAACTGCATTTGGGTGATCTTCATGTGGAAGAGTTGGCATTGGCTCCGGATATTCTTAACAACCCCTTGGTCATTGCCGCGCCTCTTTCGCTTCCTGCAGCACTTTGTGATGACAAGTTGTTGGCGGAGATCAATTCCATTCCAGATAAAATGGGATTCAAAATCGGGGATGTCGCTGACATATTAGGAATTAAGCAATATGTTTTGCGATACTGGGAGACAGAGTTCGATCTTTTGAAGCCCAAAAAAGCTTCAAATAATCAACGCATGTACACTCGCAAAGATGTGGAAAACGCTTTTTTAATCAGAAAGCTTCTTCACCGTGATCGCTTTTCGATTGAAGGGGCGCGCAATGCTTTGAAAGAATTAAAAGCTCACGTAAAAAAAGAGAAGGATTACTCTCAAGTGGTTCATCGCTTGGACAGTGTGCATGATCGTCTGGAAGACCTGGTTATAGACATTCGTAAGGTTCGCCAATTATTTAAATAAGTAAGCTGGGAATTTAAAATGTAAATTTTCCCTGTCTAAAAAACTGACATCTATTGTTTCTAAAAAATTCGGCGTATTCTTCTCGAGTATTCAAACTTGAGGCTATGCCGGAGAAATTATGAAAACAACTTTAGCGATTCTAACTTTTTTATTTTCTGCAAATGTATTTGCGAAGACCATCACTTTAACTTGTGTGATGGGCGATATTGGTGACATGAGCATTAAAATTGAAGATCAGGGAGAGGGTAAAGAAAAACTTAGTGTGATTCTGACAGCCATGGATGGGGTGACGGTACGCACTTATGTGAATAACAACTTCTTAAACCAAGCAGCTTCTCAAGGGCTTAAAGAAGGCAAGATCCAAGCGATCCTTTCCAAGACCAATCTTGTGGCGTCTTTCGGAGGAGCCTTTCTGGATGCAGGCGTTCTTGAGTTGAACAGAAATAGGGAAACTCAGAAAAACGAAGTGATTTTTGCGGCAGAAGGTCTGGTTTACGTTGCTACTTGTGCCCAATAGAAAGCAATGTCTCTCATAAAACTAGACCTGACTTCGCCAGCAGTTTTCAAAGAAGTGCAGTTGGGTTGAAGAGCCGTCTGTAACAGTCGCTTTACAAGATGCGCTAAAGCTAATATTCTTATTTTATGAAAAGAAAGCCTTGGCCCATCATCCTTCTTGCCCTCCTTCATGTGTTCGCTCCTTTGGGAAATCTTTTGATGAATTCTTATCGTTCAGGTCGCTCGATTGAGCTGACTTGGAATTTCTGGCATTATACTTTGCCAAAGTCCTTATTCTTTACCTATGTTTTTTTACCTCCGCTTGCTGGAGTTCTTATCTATATTTGCCGTCGCTGGAGTTACTGGTGCTATGTAGGGTGTTTAAGCCTTATTTTTTTGGGAAATGTTTATGGATTTTGGACGAGCGTGAATTGGATTAATTTTGTAACTTTGTTTATGGTGCTGTTGGTTGATGTTCTGGTTGTGGCTTATTTTGTAGTGCCTTCAGTTCGTCAGGTTTATTTCGATCCCCGGATGCGTTGGTGGGAAACGGCTCCTCGTTATGATTTTGAGGTCCCAGCAGCCATGAATGGACAAGCCAGTGTTATTAAAAACATTTCCGAAGGTGGCGCTTTGGTAGAGGCACCGAGTTCTTATTCTGAAGGTCAAGGTGTTGAACTGACCTGGAGTTATAAAGGGGAGAGCTTCTCTCTGTCGGGGAAGGTGGTTTATCGAAAGCCTGTGAACTCCCTTTATGGATTCGGAGTTCGTTTTGATTCCACCTCTCAGGTGCAAAAGACCATGAAACCTTTGATTGCGCTCTTGCATAAAGAAAAGAGAATGATTCGTAACTTGCCCGGACCCGAGGATAGCTTCACCGCTTGGGTGAAAAAATTAATCGTGAACCGCGAAGGACTGTTTCCTAAGAGATAGAAACTTGGATTTTTTTGGTCTCTTCTATTTGCAAAGTTGTTGATAGTGTTTTAAGAGGGACTCTTCGATTTGGGCGCGTTCTTCTTCGTCTACGATGAATGTTCCTAGGGGATGGGTATAGTCCGTTCCAGTGGTGTCTCCGACGAAGGAGCCCATGATTCTTGGCGCGTAAAAGTGGCCTGTCGCTTTTGAATAATAAATAGGTTGGTCGGCTTCTGGTTGATTGGAATCATAGGCTTGAATCCAAACATTGCCCTTGCCATCTTCAGTGAAAGACTTGGCCATCACTACGTGTTGAATGGTGCGGGTCAGACGCAGATTGACGAGAGTTAATCTGTGCAGGCGAAGATTGTTCATCACGTGCTGGACAGTGACATTATTTTTATGCGGGCTTAGCGGTCCAGAGCCGGCTCCCATACCGATGTTTTTAACGCGGAAGAAGTGGAGCTCCTCACTCCTTTCAATCTCTGTTCTTAAGTTCCGGTGAATGGGGAAAGAATCCAGTTGGTAATCGACACCTTTGAAGAGAACTTCCAAAAAACTTGTGCCGGTATTATGCTCGTATTCCTCACGTAGGTTTTTATCCGAAATCGGAACGACGTGATAGGCTTTGAGGTTTTCATCCATGAGGTAACTGGAGCCGTGTTTGTCAAAAAGAGTTTTGAGAGTGGCTCCACGGACCATATCCAAAACCGATTTTGCATTTGGTGCGGGGGCTTCTCTTTCATTGAGTCTTAATAAATAGAGAAGTTTGCGTTGAGTGCTGCCCATGCCCCAACAGGCGGCGAGTTTGAAACTGCCACTATGGAAGCCCCAATTTTTAAATGGCAGGTGATTGACGGAAGAAAAGGCCTCTTGACGGATCCTTATAAGAATAGTGCCGATGCTGAGTGAGTTGCAACTCAAGTTGTTTACTAAAGAGTCCGAGATCACCTTGGTGTTGGCGAAAGAGATATTTCCCCCCAGAATAATTGCTAGTGCTGTCATCGCAAAAAACTTTTTCATATTTCCCTTTCTTTTATCGGGTACGTATGTATTTTTTTTGAAGAGAGATCTCCTTTATTCGGTCTTCCGGAAAATTTCTAAAATGCAATTGGGCCTATGCTGAAGCGGAATATGTTAAACGAAATTTTATTCCGTCATCTATTCCGTTACTTTGAGTCCTTCGGACCAGAACCTGGCGGATTCAATGAGACCTGACAGTACCGAATGGAAATGGGATTGGGCTTGCAAGCGTTCGCGTCCGAATCTTTTTTCAAGTTCTTTTTGGATGAAGCCTACTTTGGCTGTGCCACCGGTCAAACAAACGAGATCCACTTGTTGAGAAGTCAAGCCCGCGCTACTGAGACAGCGGTCCAGTCCTGCAAAGATAGCTTCCTTAGTACTTTCCGCCCAATCAACAAATTGTGATTGAGAGAAGCTTTCGTAGATTTCAATTCCGGGATAGGCAAATTTGAAGCTGCTAAGGGGATGATCGGAGAGTTCTCTTTTGGTTTTTTCAATGGTTTCAAAAAAAGGAAAAATTTGTTGGTCTTCAATAAGGACGAAGAGTCTTTCAATGGCGGCCTTGTCTTTTTCGGTGATCGCGCATTTTCCTATTTCGCGGATAAATTCATAGGTTTCTTTTTCTTTAAGGTGGACAATGTGCGCGGGATGATTCAATCGTTGAGTCACGCCTGCGGGCATGGTCAGAACATTGCTGGATAAAGGGAAGCGATAGCGGGATTTGGCTCCGAAATATTCGTTGAGACGATGACTCATAAAAATGCTGTCCAAGGCGTCTCCGGCGAGGGGGCAGCCATCAATGGAAAGGACGTCTTCACGACGGAATTTTTCCGGGCTTAAGCGAATTAAAGTAAAATCGGAGGTTCCGCCTCCAAAGTCTCCGATGAGAACGATTTTTTCAGTGGTCAATTGGCGGCGATAATCAAAAGCGGCGGCTAAAGGCTCTGGAACAAATTGAATATTTTTAAAACCTGCAAACTGTGTGGCCTTTTGCATGCGGTGAAGGGCAAAGCCATCGGCCACAGGATCCATGGAGTAGCGTGCAGGACGGCCAATGACCGCGTTTTCAATCGGGCATCCGAGAAGAGCTTCGGCGCGTTTTTTGAGTTCCAGAAGGAAAATCCCCACGAGATTCTCGAGGGTCAGAATCCGATTGCTGAGGATCGTTCCTAAATAAGCTTGATTGGGAAGGTGAGACTTGAAGGAGCGAAAAAGACGTCCTTCCATATCCTGTTCAATATACTGTTCAATGGCTTCGGCCCCATAGTAACAAAGATCCGCATGCGGAAAGTAAAGCAGGGTGCGCATCAAGGTGGGGTCGGTGGCTTTTGGGTCTAGCTTGAGAGCTTCAATCCGCTGATTTTTATGAAAGGCTCCGACGAGGGAGTTGCTCGTACCAAAATCGATGGCTAGAAATGTCTCTGACATACGTATTCAGGATAAGGACACCTGGAATCAGAGACAATTTTTTAATCAGAATCTAGCCCTGAACATTAGTTGTGTTTTTTGTATGCTCGACCATCATGTCTTCTGCACGCTGAAGGTCTGCGGGCGTGATTTGCCAAATTTGTTTTTCTTTAAATTCTTTCAAAAGAAGATTGAAAAGATCAAACTTTAAAAAAGGCGTGACCGCGCCGCTGGCGTATTCTCTTTCTTTTTCACCATAAAGGCCCAGAAAAGTTTTATCACGGAACCAAGATTCACGATTCATACTTTGAGCGGTTTTCACATGTTCTTCACTGGGATTGCGCTGCAAGAATTCAAAGAACATTCCGCTCGGCTTTAGGCCGGGGAGATACCATTCACCACTGAAAACCTGGATCAGGTCTTCCTCTTCATCTTTCAGAATGGGAGTGATGAATTGCACTCCGCGTTCCACGGCATGTTGATGGAAAGCCAAAAGGTCTGGAGTGCGAAGAGCTATATGTTGCCAATGGGCAGACTGCTGATGCCCATCCAACATCTCGCGAACGTGAGAACTTTGAGTTTTAGGTTCCGTAGGTTGTACCACCGCAATAATGGTATTGTTTAACTCAGGATCGGGGTTGGCGCCGCGGCCAAGGCAAATGGCATAGGTCATGGATTTTTCGCCTTCACCGGGAACCCACTCTTTGCGTTTGTCATAAAGAAGATCTTCAGGACCCACTCCAAAAACAGTATGGAAAGCCAAATAGGAAACTTTATATAAATCCGGTTGAAGAAGAAGGGTCATGTGATCAACTTGAAAATTCAGAAAAGATTTTTTTGCCATGTTCATCGCTCCTGCGTAAGTGAAATACGCAGGAGATCATCGTCTGTGCTTTTGTGAATTTCAAGGGATATTATTTGCAGTAAGGCGGATCGAGCAGTGGAGCACGCATCGCTTCGGCAACCAGTCCATTCATATCGGCTCTCACGTCGAAATGATTCCAATCCGTGCACTTGATTTGAGTGGCGTTGGCTTGAGAGCGCATCATAGAGCTATTGAGGTTTTCTAAGCCGTAAAATTGCTCCACCGTTTTTTCATCTGCTTTAATTAAACGCTGAAAGACGCCTTGTGCAAACGGAGATTCTTCTCCTTTTCGGGTCAAGTAAATGATCTTCTCGCAACCATAGGCTTTCAGCACCATGACCGGATGTAGATCACTCCAGCCACCGGCGGAAAGCTCAGTTCTGGAGAGGGCCACGATATGGGAAAGTCCCGGCTCTGCAGGAGAGGTCGAAAGGACGTTCAACCAAGGGGCTTGTCCTAAAGAAAGGAATTTTTGAGACTTGGCATCGTCCTTATACTCAGCAGCGGTTCTGATTTTATTTTCAATGGCGTTGAGATCGGCAGGTTTTCCCCAGTAGCCGAAGCGAAGCTCCTCGGGGTTCACCGTAAAATCCCCGAAGTTTGGATCTGGATTGGTTTGGTAATCGACATAAAGCTGAGTGAATTGTTCCACGGCTTTTCCGTAAAGAACAGAAGTCGTCGGAAAAGAAGGAATGTGGCTGCCAACAAGGTCATTGACGCGGCTTTGGCTCGAGTTTTTCGCTTCACGATACATAAGAATTGCACCGCCCAGGAGTTGGCGGCAGGCTGGACGTTGTTGGTTCAATTCAGCCCAAGTCATATTCTTGGATTCAGGGGTGCAAAGATCTAAAAAATTACGGACCAGTTGTTGAACTTGCTTTCCAGTGGCGGATTGCAGGTTGTAGCCGGCGTAGAAATCAGCCATTTTACCTAGGATGCGACCGAGACTTGCGAAATTAATAAGCCCTGGTCTAAGAAAGAGAGTCTTATCAGTCTTAGCATCGAATTTACCGAAATTTTTGAAAGCCTGTTTGATTTGATTCACGCGATAATTCACGATGGGTTTGAGTGAGTCCTCTTGTAACTTGGCCATGGCGAGAGTTCTTTTCACATAGAGAATAAATTCTGGATTGAGAATCTCCTTAAGATCTTCGGAGGCCATAAGGGCTTGTAAAGAGCCCAGGTGTTTTACCAGAAGAGCTTTATTCGCAGGATTGGCCAAAGCCTCATCGAGTTTCGGTGAAGTCGCAATGATACTTTGAAAAGCGCTTTTGTCTGATAAGAGGCTTTGAATGGCTTTACCTTCAGGAGTTTGCGACAGCGCTTCTAAATAGCCTTGAAATGATTTAATAAGCAGAGCTTTTTCGCTATTATTCTGAGGGAGGGGGTTCAATGAAATGCTTTCTAATAAAAACATAGTGATACTTGCAGAGCTTCCGCCAGCCATCGCCGCGGGCAAGCCTTGCTCTTCAACGATGCTTGACATAGCTCCCCAATGGGCGGGCATAAGTTCGCCATTTCCACGGATGGCGGCGCAGTAGTTGGCGTAGGCTCCGGAACTGACCACACTCATCAGGGCGCTTATAAGCAAGGGAAAGAAAGCAGTGCGTTTCATAGGGGACTCCTTTGAAGGGCTCATTATGCGACATCTATGCCAATCTTAACTGCGAATAAATTAACTATGAGGAGGGATGAGGTGCTCAAATACTTTACGAAGTGTCGTGAAATTCGTCGAACTTTTTGACGACGAGAATATATAACTCCAGGACATCAGCGGCAGATTTTATCTTAAGTTTATTCTCAATTTGCAGGGTTTGTGGAGTTGCAAAAGCCTATAAGGTTCTGTTGGCGTATTAGTTTGAGATGTGGCATTCTCAGAGAATGATTTATGTAGATGCTGATGGTTGCCCTGTAAAAGATGAGATTTATAAAGTTGCTGAGCGTTTCCAAATCGAAGTGATTCTGGTTGCCAATAAGACTATGAATATTCCCTTCAATAAGCTTTTTAGAATGGAGGTCGTCTCCTCCGGCTTTGATGCGGCGGATGATTGGATCGTTGAGCAGGCGACACATCGTGATCTCGTGGTGACGGGTGATATTCTTTTGGCGGAACGTTGTGTGAAAAAAGCCTGCCGTGTCCTCGGTCATAAAGGCATAGAATTTAATGAAGATAATATCGGTATGTCTGTTGCCAATCGTGAATTGATGCAAAACTTAAGACATATGGGAGAAGTTCGTGGGGGTCCCTCGCCGATGGATAAAAATGCGCGCTCATGTTTTCTGAGCAATTTAGATCAAATTTTGCATGCACTTAAAAAAGCCCGATAAGTCAGGTATTCAGCGGCCTCTCCTGCTCAGGAAGTTTTTGCTCGGGATGTTCTGGCTCAGAGAAAAACTCGAGTATCTGATCTTTTCTTTGCAAAGTGTCTTCATAGCCTAATTCTAAAAGAGAACGCATATATCTGGGTTCAAAAGACAAATAACTTAACAGATCCTTACTCTTTTCTTCAGTGAGGCCAATGCCTTCCAGCAGAAAGCGCAAAGTAAAAGGAATACTGGAAAGAGCGCAGGCCGGCATATTGCCCACCTCTTCAGAGGGTCTCAAACTGAGGACAGGAATATTTCGCAAATGATCCGGCTCTCGTTGCAGTTCACTAGGCGTCATCACCGAGAGCGTGCGATTGATCCGCGCAATGCGAGCAAGATCGGCATCCAGCGAGTCAAAAAATAAGCCGTTCAAAATGGCGCTGGCAATTTCACTGAGGGAAATAGTTTCTTTGGTTTGCGGATTCGCTGGAGTGGTGGAGCTGGGGCCGCGAATGCCAATCACTAAAAGACTCTCCGCGCCCATACGAATGGCGGCGCTGAGGGGAGCGTTGAGACGAATCATGCCATCGCCATAGAAGGCATCATTGATTCGCACCGGAGGAAAGAAAACAGGGATAGCGGCTGAGGCCATGACGTGGTGAGCAGCCAGATCGGAACGACGACTGATACGATTTAAACTCTGCCAATCTTGAATTTGCGCACTGCCTGAAAAAAAGGTGGTGGAGTGGCCGGTATGGTAGTTTGCCGCTGTTACTGAAACGCCGTGAATTTTCTCGGCTCGAAGGTAAGAATTCAAAGCATCGAAGTTAATTTTAGATCTAACGAAGTGATTGAGTGGGGCCGTATCTAAGAGATAAGTGATCTGCTGTTTTTTTCCCATTCCTCCTTTGCTGCGGTCTTTGATCCAGCGAAGACCAATATTCATGAGTGGAAGAGGTGCGGTCTTAAAGATCTGTTCCGTGGTGAGCGAAGCCCAGCCTTCCCACAGATTCCGGGTTGCTTGCTCAAATTCCTCATGGCGACTGGCGATCCAAGTGCCATTGATAGCGCCTGCGGAAAAGCCCGAAATAATTTGAAAAGGATTTGTTTTCACTCGAATGATGTCGGAGATTCCCCGCAGAACTCCGACTTGATAAGCGGCGCGTGCGCCTCCGCCCGTGAGGACGAGGCCTTTTCGTCGTTGTCTGGTGTCTTTAAATGTCGAAATTGTCATGCACACCTCAGGGCGATAATAACATGCTTTGCGAATGCAACTGATTTCATTGAGACTGTAAATTTGCAGTGAGAATCTAAAAAACAGAGTTATTTGGCAAGCCTGGGTCTAGCTAGAGCTAAAGAGCAATCCCTCGGCCATCAACAGAGAAGGGGGCCAGTTTTTAACTCACCATTCTCAGCAAGAGCTTCCTTTCGACGTTAAGCGAGAGAGGGCGATTGATCTGTTGACGGCGGTGCTTCTGCGCATTTTCAATTAATTTAGCAGCCGGTTGCACAGGGGGACGACCCGGGCGGAGTCCTCGAGAACTTGACGCGGGCTTAGTGTTGGTTAATTGGGACATTAGCATCGAAGTCCGCGCCACTGTATTGAATATTGCAATAGGATTTTTATTAGGAGAACCGGCCAGTTCTTCGCGAGTCGCCAGAGCGCTGGCAGCCGCGCCAATCATGAAAATCGGTAAGGCCTCTCCGTTTTCCGCGAGGGCTTGGCGCCCTAGCAGTGTGGTTGTTAGATTCAATTCAGGAAGGGGGCCTGTGATGTCGGCAGTTTTTGCCTGCGCTCCTGCACTGCTTAGGATCTGGGAGACTGTATCTTGATATCCGGTGGCATCAATAACCATATCACCTACGGTTTCAAAACTTTTACCTGTTGTTTTGTCGGTGGTTGTCAGGTGCATCTTGGAGTCAGGACGGAGTTCCCAGCTCTGAACATGGCCAGGTATTCCTTTGATCATTCCGCGTTGGTAGAAGGGAACGATCTTATGAATGTAACGGTCACCATCCCGGCTTGCGATATATTCTTCGGCTGTTTGTAGGCTGTTTCCGATCCAAGTTATATGGAACCCTTCCGGCAATTTTACTTGAGGTGAATTCAAGCCTTCGACGCAAATACGTGAGCCATCTCCATCGCCGACCATA
>DATBTE010000148.1:0-2128 GCA_036559425.1 Pseudobdellovibrionaceae bacterium
TTCAGACAAAATCTCTTTAATTTCATTAAGAGATTTTCTACCAAAGTTCTTAGTCTTAAGCATTTCAGCTTCAGAACGTACAACCAACTCGCCGATATAGCGAATATTAGCATTCTTCAAGCAGTTAGCACTACGAACAGAAAGTTCGAGATCGTCAACTGATCTGAAGAGATTTTCATTCAATGTTGGAGAAGAAGAGTCTCTAGCTTCTTCAGAAGGCTCCATAGTTTCATCAAAAGTAAGGAAAATTTGGAGCTGTTCTTTCATAATTTTAGATGAAAGAGCAACTGCCTCTTCTGGTTTCAGAGAACCATCAGTCCATACTTCAAGAGCTAACGCATCATAATCAGTCCTTTGACCAACTCGAGCATTAGACACACTATAGTTAACTTTGCTTATAGGGCTATAAAGAGCATCTACGCCTATAAAACCTACAGGAAATTCTTTTTCTCTATTCTCAGTTGGAACATACCCACGCCCGAAATCTACGATAATCTCAGCATTAAAGTTCGCATTTGCACCCAAAGTAGCAATATGCTCCTCTGGATTCAAAACTTCTATTTTATCAGAGGTAATGATATCAGCAGCAGTAACTTTGCCTGGGCCTTTTTTAGAAATCTTGAGAGTTAAACTGTCGCTTGTGTACTGACGGAAACGAACCTGCTTAAGATTCAAAATAATGTCAGTCACATCCTCAAGGACATCTGTGATCGTAGTAAACTCATGAAGAACACCATCAAACTTAACTGCAGTAATGGCAGATCCCATCATTGAGCTAAGAAGAATTCTCCTTAAAGAATTACCAAGAGTGACCCCAAAACCTCTCTCAAGGGGGCGAATAATAAATTTTGCATAATCTTCTCGAAGAGTCTCACGATCGACTTCAAACCCTTTGGGTTTAATCATCTCTCTCCAGAATTTATAATAGTGCTCTTGCATAGCTCCCCCGCGATGTAATTATCTTGAGTAGTATTCTACGATCATATTTTCTTCAACCTGAAGTGCTATATCGTCTCTCACTGGAGAGTCTTTTACAACACCTTTGAAGTTTGCATGATCAGCTTCAAGCCATGAAGGTACAGATCTTCTTGCTACTGCTTGAATTGCAGATTGGATCTTAACTACTTCCTTGCTCGCCTCAGCAACTTGGACCACATCACCTTTTTCAACAAGAATACTTGGAATATTCGATCTCTTTCCATTCAAAAGGAAGTGATTGTGCTTCACAAGCTGTCTTGCTTCCCGGCGGGAATTCGCATAGCCAAGTGTATAAACTACGTTATCTAATCTCATTTCAAGGTTCTTAAGGAGCGCAGTACCAGTCAACTCTTTTGAACGATTGGCTTCTTTAACGTACTTAACAAACTGACTTTCGGAAACGCCATAATATCTTTTAGTTTTTTGCTTTTCGCGAAGCTGTAAGGCGAATTCGGAAAATTTCAACCGAGACTGTCCGTGTTGTCCTGGAGGATAAGGGCGTCTTTCAAAAGCACACTTATCTGTATAACAACGATCGCCTTTGAGGAACAACTTCACATTTTCGCGACGACAAAGTTTACACACACCTTGATTAATGCAGCTCACGACAAATCTCCTTAGATTCTTCTACGCTTAGGTGGACGGCAACCGTTATGAGGAACGGGAGTAACGTCTTTCAGGGAAAGGATTCTCATACCAGTGGCAGCCAAAGCCCTGATAGCTGGCTCACGACCAGCTCCAGGACCTTTAAGGTAAACGTCCAAAGACTTCATACCAGCTTCCATAGCCTTTTTTGCAGCATCTTCAGCAGCCACTTGAGCCGCAAATGGAGTGCCTTTACGACTTCCTTTGAAACCAAGATGACCTGCAGATGACCAAGAAACTGTATCACCGCTTGGGTCAGTAATAGTCACGATCACATTACCGAATCCAGCTTGGATATAACAATTTCCTTGCGGAACATTTCTTTTTACTTTTTTCTTAGCAACAGGCTTTTTTTCTATATTATTCATTGATTAGCCACTCCTAACTATACGGCTTTTTTCTTATTCGCCACAGTTTTCTTAGGTCCTTTACGAGTACGCGCATTGCAACGAGTATTCTGACCACGAACCGGCAAGCCTTTACGATGACGAATCCCTCGATAACA
>DATBTE010000149.1:0-2530 GCA_036559425.1 Pseudobdellovibrionaceae bacterium
ACTTGGCAATGAGCTTAACAATACATCATAGTTCCAAACTCTGCCATCATCGGTAATAACTTGTTTTTTGGAGGGACTAATCTGAACCACCTTCGAGTTGAAGTGAGTTTTTTCTTGGTGAGCTTTCATAGTCTTTTTTAAAAAGGACTGAAAACCCCCAGCGCGAGGGTAGCGAAAATCAGTAATATAATGACTTGAAGGTTTGAAATCTTCGGTTGTCGCCGTTCTGAGCATCGCTTCGGCCTGCGGTCGGTAAACTCTTTCGCCAATCCAGTCCACGGTCATTTGTTGAGAGGGAACCGTCCAATATTTTTGTGTATAAACCTCATGGAATAAAGATTTAAATTTATCGCCAAAGGCCGTTCTCAGCCAATCGCCGTAGTTGGTGGGGTTGTCAATGTTGGGTCGTCTTGGGATGTCAGCTACAATTTCAGAGAGGTAAGGTTCTGGAATTGATCTCAAGTTTGCCTGAACGGGATGAGGAATGTAAGTCTCTCTCCAATAATTTTCGATGAGGGGTTTTAGATTCAAGAAGTCGGGGGCGCTTTTTGCAAAGATATCTTGAACTTGCTTGTTCTTAGTGAAGCTTATGTGAGGACCCTCATCGAACCAAATATCAGGGTGGCTTGGGAGGGAAAAACTTTTGCAGTGTCCAAAGGGTGTCGGCGCGGATTCCAGGATCTCGTAATCCATTTGTTGAGATAATGCGTAGTCTGCTGCTCCGAGTCCTGCGGGCCCTGTTCCAATGATAAGGGTCTTGCGATTGCGTACTTCCATTTACTCTCTTCTCCCCAGCGTCGCAGTGATATTAATAGTGCTTATTTTGGCAGATCAAGATAAAATTGTCTTTTGTGGATTATGTTTAAGATGAGGTTTTATGGTCGGCGTGGTTATACCTTGCTACAAATGTAAGAAACATATTGTTGAAGTCCTCGCTAAAATTGGTTCTGAGGTCGATAAAATATATATCATTGATGATTGCTGCCCTGAGCGCACTGGGCAGTTTGTCGAGCAGACCGTGAAGGACGACCGTGTTCAGGTTATTTATAACGAAGTTAATTTAGGAGTCGGGGGGGCGGTGGTAGCGGGGTATCTTCGGGCCCAACGCGAGGGGTGCACCGTTGTTGTTAAGTTGGACGGGGACGGGCAAATGGACCCATCTATGATTCAGCGATTTATAAATCCTATCCTGCGAGGTTACGCAGACTATACTAAAGGAAATCGATTTAACCAGATTGATTATTTGGCTGATATGCCTCCCATTAGAATATTCGGCAATGCCGTCTTATCTTTTTTTACCAAGCTGAGTTCCGGCTATTGGACTTTGTTTGATCCTACCAATGGCTATACTGCAATTCATACAGCCATTCTTGATCAAGTGGGTTTGGAAAAACTCCATAAACGTTATTTTTTCGAATCGGATATTTTGTTCAGGTTAAATATTTGCCGGGCCGTGGTTGTGGACATTCCTATGCCAGCAAAATACGGCGAGGAAGTGTCGGGCCTTAATGAACTGCGGATTATACCTACATTTATTTGGGGCCATGTGAAAAACTTTTGCAAACGTATTAGTTATAATTATTTCCTTAGAAATTTCAGCTTAGCGTCTTTACAGTTTATTATGGGAATCTTGCTGCTCTTTTTTGGTATTGTCTATGGGGGATTCCAATGGTGGCACAGTTATATTCTAGAAGTGACTACTCCTAGCGGAAAAGTAATGATGGCGGCCCTTCCGGTTATACTGGGAATTCAGTTTCTTTTGAGCTTTTTTGGATATGATATTTCCTCAATGCCACAATTTCCTCTGCATAAAAAAATTCAGTAAGAAACAGCTCTTCTTCGCAAGGAAATTGGATGATTTTAACCTAAATATTTCTTAACCAGAAATCTGAGAAATCGGTAAATTTCTCGAGGTGCAAGAATACGTTTACTGAGAACGAGTTTTTGCAGAACTCTGGCTCTTTCCAGCAAAAGGAACTTATGTATTTCTTCAAGCTGTGAATTTGTTGCCGTTGTCGTTTCTTTAAATGAAGAAAAAATATGATCTGTTGTTATTTTATAATGTTCAAAAAGGCTATCTATAATCAATTTGTTCTTCAAAATAGCCTTTTCGAATTCAATAGAGGAAGGAAGTTTGTTGTCTTTGAAATTTGCCAATGAAATATATTGATAGCCCAAATCTTTGAAGTCCCCCAGATCAGTGTTTTCTAAAACAGGCAAACAGCCATAGGTCATGGCTTCAATGAGTTTCGTAGGGCAAGCGACTTGGTTAATAAGATTAGATTCTCTCAAGACAAAAGAAAAATGGGCCCCTTTAAGTTCTTGCACCACTCCTTCTGAATTGGTGGATTTTAATTTTATCTTGCCGCGTTTAAGTATTTTTGAAAAATAGTCTTTGTCAGGCGATAAGATAGTGCCGTTCATGTGAGAACTATTGATGGACTCCATCATTACTTCCGTGCACTGCCACTTTTGAGCGCCACCGGCGTACACAAAGGACGGCTCCGATTCGTAGGTTTTAACTTTTGCC
>DATBTE010000150.1:0-4658 GCA_036559425.1 Pseudobdellovibrionaceae bacterium
CCTTGGGGTATTTTGATGATTCAAATGGTGAAGAGAAAATTTGGAATGGCATAAATTATGGACTCTCTCCGAGCTTGGATATCGAAATATTCCACGCCCTTCGTAAGGAACTGACTGCGCCTTGCCAAGGGGCTACGCTGCGCCTTTGTGGCTTTACGCAAAGTGGGGAGCCCAAGTCTGGCAAGGTGATTCTGCAAAAGTTTATCAATCTTCACGGTAAAAAAGTTTTGGTCAATTTAACGCTCACCCAGGCTTCTGCAAGTCCCTATTTTTTGCAAAATAAGGGAGATCTGGCCAGCCGCCAAGCATTCTTGACCCAACAATCTGAAGAAAATTTTTTTCAGGGCCTGAAAACCGCAGACGTGCTTTTTTATAATGGTCACTCTCGTAACGGAGGAGGTCCTGATTTTGCCCCCCCTGTTTTGGATTCCACAAATCATGTGAATTACAAGGGCTATTATAAAGTGAAACGTGCGGGCATTCAGAAAACTATTGCCGCTATGAAACAGAATTTACATCAACAACCTTTGGTGGGACTTTTTTCTTGTTACTCAAGAAGCCATTTCTACAAGACCTTTATGCGCTTAAATCCAAACCAAGCTTTGATACTAAGCGCAGACACTATCAACTATTTTGATTCCATGAAAGCCTCGGTGGGATATTTAGAAGGTATTTTACGGGGAACTTGCAGCCAAGAATTAGCTGACACTGCCAAGCAAGAAGCACAGATAAAAACCGGTTTTCAGGGCTATAATATCAAGTAGGTAAGAGGATCATTATTTGGTGGAAGTTCTTTTAAAAAATTTGTCTGTGACCAAATGGATTTGAACGGCGTCCTTAGTTGTTTATAGGTTTCTGAAGCGTTCTTTACAACAGGTTGCCATTTGACTTCTATGCCGAATGCGGAATGTTTGTAAAAATCAACTTCCCCATTTTTATTTCGAATATACCCCAATCTTTTAAATTTCCTATTTAAATACTCGAAGGCAACTGATTCTGCCAATTTATCGAAGGCTTGTTCGCTAGGCTTTTCGTCGAGCCAATCTAAAACCATCCAATAAATTAATGGATCTCTAAAGTAGAATTTCTTTTCTTTTTTAAAATGATAGGATCTTGATGTCTCATTTGTTGAAATTCAAAAAAGTCCATTGGTAAAAGAGTGATTTCGCCTTCGGGATGAACACGGCCTGGCATTTGATCAGCGCCGTGTCTTAGGTCTGACGTGTTGGATCCGGTGAGAATTAAAGTTGCACTAATTCCGCGATCTACTTCGTGCTTAACGGCTCGATCCCATCCTTTTACAAAAGATACTTCGTCTAAAGAATAATTTGACGATCTCGAACTGACTTTAAGATTTCACTGAGATCGATTTGATCGCGCACATTTTCACAACTCAAATAGAAACATGTTTTTCTGTTGCTTTTCGCGGCAAGTATTGTTTTCAACCACGTGCTTTTGCCCACTTGTCGCGGGCCTCTTAATACAAAAAGACCGGGTTCAATTTTTAATGCCGGAAAGGGTCTTACAAACGGCGATGATTGCATCTGTTTTAGGTGTTTATCTTGAAGCTCCCATCCGTCAAATTCCCAAAACATTTCCATAGTTTATCTCATAAATATATGATTAGGCAGTCTACCTTATATTTTTGGGCAGTAAATATTAAAAATTTGGGCAGTGATTTTCAGGGTCAGGGAGCTTCTTATTTAACTAATTTCTTTCCACAGTCATGGCAGAAGAGGTTTCGTTCTTTACGGCGAGCAG
Source organism: Pseudobdellovibrionaceae bacterium (assembly GCA_036559425.1). Lineage (GTDB taxonomy): Bacteria > Bdellovibrionota > Bdellovibrionia > Bdellovibrionales > Bdellovibrionaceae > JACMRP01. The sequence continues at coordinate 1,762 of DATBTE010000150.1, forward strand.
CGTGTTTAGTCTCATCGCAAGGGTTTTTGGCGGCCTTGTTGACGCTTTCTCCGCAACTTGGACAGAATTTCACCGGGGCATTGGTACGACTATGGTTCATGTTGGGACAGCGGGCTTTTTGATTCATACGAGTGAAGACATGGAGGTTGAGGTCATAGATCTTTTCTCGCTTTAGATTGAATTTTTAATAACGAATGAAAGCAAAGAAGCCGACCCGAGAGTCAGCTTCTTGTGCATTCTAAAATTTTAAAAACTTAGTAACGTGAGCGGCCACCAGTGCGCGGCTCTTGAGGCTTTGCTTCAGAAACATTCATGGCGCGACCTGAAAGGTCCATGCCGTTCAATTGTTGAATCGCGTTTTGGGCATCAGCTTCGGCGGCCATTTCAACAAAAGCAAAACCTTTGCTGCGGCCTGTTTCGCGGTCTGTGATGACATTTGTGGAGTCGACAGTGCCGAACTCAGCGAAAACATCCTGAAGTTGATTTGAGTCAACATTGAAAGAAAGATTACCTACGTAGATTTTTTTACCCATATTTGCCTCCTAAAAAAGCTTGGGGGCCATTCGCAGAAGACAAAAGGACATCTAATGAACTCGAGAACGGACATAAAAAGACTTAACTTCAAACATTAGACCACCAATCGGTCGGCATAGATAGGTATATGTGCTTCTTTAGTCTTTTTTACTGATATATCTCTGACTCAGTCTCTCAAATCTTAAAGCCAAGAAAATGGCAATTAACAAAAGACCTATGAACAGGCCCCACCAAATACCTCGACCTGCAAGACCCAAATGAAAGCACAGAGAGTAACCAATGGGGAGGCCGATAATCCAATAGGCGACCAAAGCCAAGACTGACGGCCAAGTAGTATCTTGGAACCCACGCAAAATTCCGATCGCCACGGCCTGTATTCCATCAAAGAATTGAAAAGCGGCAGCCACAACTAAATAAGTCGAAGCAAAGGCAATGACTTGCAAGTCATAGGTGTAAATGCTCGCTAAAAATTGACGAGCATTAAACACAAGGAAGGCGCTGAACAACATATAGACAGCTCCCAAAGTCATAGCGACGCGACCCGCATAGCGCGCCTTATCAGGGTGTTTAAGTCCGATCTCGGAACTCACGCGGATGGTGCCTGCAGCGCCAATTCCTACCGTGACTAAGAAACTGATCGAGGCCAAATTGAGTGCAATCTGATGGGCGGCCAGCTGTGCCGCCCCTAACCATCCCATCATGATGGAGGAAAAAGAGAACGCGCCCACTTCAAAAACATAGGTGAAGCCGTTCGGAAGGCCAAGATAGAATATTTTTTTTAGCTGTCCTTGATGGATGAGTCTGCGCCAACGATGGGCGAAATATTTTTGGAATTCAGGATGTCGATGGATATAGATCATCATCACCAAGGCCATGAAACTGCGACTGAGCAGTGTTGCCAGGCCAGAGCCGTTTAAACCCAAGGCAGGCATTCCCCAAAGCCCATGGATAAAAATATAGTTTCCTATGATGTTGATTAAAATGGCGGCGATCATCACGTACATGCCGATGGTGGTTTTGCCAATGCCATCAGTAAATTGTTTGTAGGCTTGATACAGAAGGCTTGGCAGAAGTGAAGCGATTAAAAAAGAAGAAAAACTTTTAGAGAGCTCCACGACTTCCGCTGTTTGTCCCATATAGGCCATAAAAGGCCTAGTGAACCAAAGAAAGAGCATCAGTATCAGTGAAACAAGGGTCGCTGCGAAAACCGCATGGCGCAGAAGCTCTCCACCTTCGTGGTGATCCTCACGGCTGTGGGACTGAGCAAAAAGCGCAGCGGTCGGAGCTAACAGGCCCACACCAAATAAAAGAAAAACGTAAAAGAGGCTGCCCGAGAACCCCGCCGCACCCAAGGAATTGGCTCCAAGGCGGCCCACCATAATATTGTCGGTGAGCGTAATAATGGTATGCCCCACGTTGCCAATAATAATAGGAACCGCAAGTTTCAGGGTTTTGCGGCTCTCTGTGAGAAACTTAAATCGCGACAACTTCGTGAATTTCAGGAAAGGCTTCTTTCATGCGAACTTCAATGCCTTCTTTTAAAGTGGCTGTTGAGCTGGGGCAGCCTGCACAAGCTCCACGCATATGAATGTAAAGAATATTATTTTCGTATCTATTGAAGATAATATCTCCGCCATCCAGGGCGACCACGGGGCGAATTTCAACATCGAGCAGATTTTTGATTTGTTTTACCAGCGGAGTATCGTTGGTAAATCCTTCAGCAGAAACCTCTTGGGCTGTTTGGGCCTTGTGCACCACAGGCTCGCCTTTATCCAAGTGCTCTTGGATAAGCCCGGTTAAAGGCTCCGCCAACATATTCCAGTCGACCCAATCTTGTTTTGTTACGGTGAGAAAATCTTGGCCTATAAAAACAGAGCTAGTCCAAGGGAATCCAAAAAGCTTTGCTGCTAAAGGGGAGCGCTCCGCCTCCTGAGCCGTCGGGCAATCTAAAGCCTCCTCGGTCACCTGACGGTGAAAGAGAAATTTATAAGTGGCTGGATTCGGCGTACTTTCAAAGGTGACTTTATTACTGGGGTTATTATTTGTGTTTGCCATAGAGATAGGCTCCTTTTTGAGGCAGTGCCAACATACATTATAGCAGACTTTCTGCCAAGCGTGTTAAGTCCATTTTTAATTGTCAAATTCTTGATTAAAAAAGGTAAAATGACTACCTTTTCGGTTCATTCACAAACAGGAGCTAATGATGACACCAAGAGTAAGAGAGATTTTAAGCTGGTACGGCGCTGACAACCCGGGAGTATTGACCAACCTGGCGCGCATGATGAATCACGGTAAGCTTGCAGGCACAGGAAAACTTGTGATTCTGCCCGTAGATCAGGGGTTTGAACATGGCCCGGCCCGCA
>DATBTE010000151.1:0-1560 GCA_036559425.1 Pseudobdellovibrionaceae bacterium
TCAATGGATACAGATGCGTAACAGCATTTACGTCTTTCTCAGCAAACCATATCTCGTCACGACGCAACAGTTCCAAATCCAATAAGTTTGATTCGTGGGTCGTCACGATAATTTGACGCTGACCGCCGTCACAAGACTTTAGAAAAAAGTCCAAGAATTCCCTAACCAATATAGGGTGCATGCTACGATCAATCTCATCAATGAAAAACACACCACTATTGGTTCGCAACTGATGCAAAGCAGGAATCAAATTTAAGAGTCGTCGTGTGCCATCAGATTCTTCGGTTAGATCTAGCGAAACTTTATTCCCTGTTTCGTGTTCATGGGCGGCCTGAATCCTGATGCGATAAAAGTGGTTTTCATCAGCGCGTTCAATCAGTAATTCATTGCCCTCACCTAGCTGAAGTAATACTGTGTCGTCTTCTTCATCACGGACATCATCCAGTACTTTAGACACAATACGTTTTGGTAATAAACTGCGTAGCTCATCTTCGGTAATTTCGCTTCTCTGCACTTGCAAATGATCCACCCCTGTGGATGAGGATTTGAGAAACTCACTTGCAAACGTCCTAAAATTCGAATCACTATCCAACAAATGCCCAAGACGAGCAAAAGAGGCATCAGGAGCAATCAATGTCAAACTGCTATTGAACCAAACTAAAACTTCTGTAAGTTCTTTACCAAAATCTGACACATCCAGAGTGGCTTGAATAGTCGCCAGAAATGATTGATTTTGAGGTCCGCCAACGGTGGCGAGAGCTTGCAATTTTCTTCCTTTTCCTTTGGCTACGATGGTTACTTTTCCATTTTCATCGGTAATGCGCTCATAAACAGGTATTTCGCGTCCACCTTTTACCCGCACCAGCCACTCTTCGATAATCCGTTGGTCATCCAGTGTAAATCCGAATCGGTAGAGTTTATTGCCTGCGATGAATTGCAAATCAAAACTGGAAGATTCACTACTTTCTGCGCTAAAGCGAAACGTTTCTCGTCCTGTTCCGCTGTTTTTTTTGCGAGGCTTTAATGCAATCGTTTTAAGATAGCTAAGTGCTTTAAAGAGATTGGATTTACCTGCACCGTTAGCCCCATAAAGAACCGCTGTTTTGAGTACTTTTTCTTTAGAATCAGGAATAAAAAAAGCATGCCCTTCATGGTTTCCAGACACTCGACTACTGGCAACAAGAGAAAAAGTCTCTTCTCCTAGAAATGAGCGAAAATTTGCTACTGAAAAAGATACAATCATCTGCTATACCGTGAATTAATCGCTAATATGCTTTATGCTATAAAATATTTGATGTTTTATAGCATAAAGACGTGATTTTTTCACACGTTTAATAATTTAGATGTTTTTGTTGCGGATGTAGAATGAGCCAAGGATAGCTGGCTCATCTTTATGTTGCAGCCCCGTGTAGCGTATAGAATGGTAAATTCCCATCTTCAATACCCCCCAACAACCAAAACACTACTCCGCCCCCCGCCCTGCTTTTCAACCACCACCTTAGCCCCAATCCGCTCCACCAAAATCGGCACATGCGAGATAACGCCGACTTTCCTGCCCAA
>DATBTE010000152.1:0-20634 GCA_036559425.1 Pseudobdellovibrionaceae bacterium
CGCTTAGATAGCCAGGATTTTAAAACAAAGCGTGATTGTAAATATTCCGATTTTCTTTTGTCGTTCGTAATGTGATGAAAATATTGAAGCTCCTCTTCCGAAAGAAAACTGTCGGGAGCTTCATGAAACCCTTCTATAAAGCGGTGAACCTGCAGATGATATCTCTCTTGAGGATCCCGCGTTTCAAAGATAAGCATATTATTTAAAATGCTTCTGAAAGCCCTGCCAGCACTCCTGATAATCTTCCTGTAAAAAATCTTTCTGCATAGCAAAGTCTGTCAACAAATAGGGAGTTCGACATTCAAACATAAAGGCCAGAGTGTTTTCAAGTTTATGAGGTTTTAACTCCGCATTCGTGGCCTTTTCATAAGTATCACTATCAGGACCGTGGGCTGAATAGAAATTATGAAGGCTGCCTCCGCCCGGAACAAAACCACCACTGGTTTTCGCATCATAAACACCGTGAATGAGTCCCATATATTCACTCATGCAGTTTCGATGAAAGTAGGGCGGACGGAAGGTGTGCTCAGCGACCATCCATCGCGGAGGAAAAATCACAAAGTCCACATTGGCGACACCGGCTGTATCACTTGGGGAAGTGAGAACCGTGAAAATCGAAGGATCTGGATGATCAAAGCTGACGGTATTTATAGTGTTAAACTTACGCAGATCATATTTGTACGGAACATAGTTCCCATGCCAAGCAACAACATCGAGAGGTGAATGATTCATCTCTGCTTTCCAAAGGTGACCGGAAAACTTGCCAATAAGTTCAAATTTTCCGTCACGATCTTCAAATGCCGCGTGTGGAACCATAAAGTGACGACCGTGAGCTAAACCGTTTGCCCCGATCGGTCCCAAATCCGGCAAGCGAAAAGGCGCTCCAAAATTTTCCCCAACATAGCCACGACAAACAGCCGCTTGGGGATTCACCTGAAACTTGATTCCCCGAGGAACCACTACAATTTCGCCAGGTTCCGCCTCAATGATTCCATACTCAGTTTTAATTTCGATGGATCCTAATTGCAGGACAAAAAGATAATCGCCGTCCGCATTCATCATATAGCGAGAACCCATCGCTTGATTAAAAGCATACAGGTGGATATGCAAACCTCTTTGCTCAATAGCAGAACCCACGCCACAAACAGTGCGAAGTCCTTCCAGAAAATCCTGCGGCGTTGTTGGATGTGGTAAGGGATTCCAACGCATTTGGTTGGGGTTGATATGCTTAGGTTTAAAAAGGGTGCGTTCAGTCAGCTCTTTCAGAGGCACAAAAGGCCTGTGCATCACAGAGGGACGAATCCGATAAAACCAGGAAGCCAAATTCGTCGATCGTGGTGCCGTAAAGGCGGAGCCATTCAATTGTTCCGGATAAAGTCCTAGCGGACAATTTTGTGGAGAATTTTGATTCAAAGGCAATGCCTGAGGGCGTGCTTCCGAAGAAAAGTGATTTCCAAATCCTGAAAAATATTTTGTATCTCTCTCTTTATTCATGCTGAAAAGATAACCAGACTTCAGATCTGAAAGTCAAAGAAGAATTTAAGAACACATAGTGGTTACTGACACATCAAATTTTGATGGTTTTCAGGCAATTTTCAAGACACAGTTAAAGTAATAACTTGTAAGGAGCCTACTTATGAAATCTCTTCTCACCAAATATTCCAACCAACTTAAAAAGAATGGCTGCTATTCTTGGACTATTTTCTTCATTCGCTTAGTGGTGGGGCTTGCCTTCATGATGCATGGCGGAGGGAAAATTCAAAACTCTTTCAATTGGATGGGTTCAGACTCTTCCGTTCCTGGAATCTTTCAAGGATTAGCAGCACTCTCTGAATTTGGGGGCGGCCTGGCTTGGATTTTAGGACTTCTCACTCCCTTAGCATCTTTGGGCATTTTTTTTACGATGGCTGTGGCGACTTTGTCCCATGCAACCCGAGGGGATTCTTTTGTCGCGCATGGGGCTCCGACCTATGAACTTGCCTTGGTCTATCTGACCATAGCGCTTTTTATGATGTGCAATGGTCCAGGAAAAATTTCGGCAGATTACAAGATATTTTCCAGTTAAACCGGGCTCTGGCCTAGGAGCTTAACCCTTTAGTCTTAGTTTTAATTTTTCGATAAGGAGGTATGAAACTTTTCTTGGCATTTTTATTCTGTTTCCTCGGATTCTCTAAAGCCTATGCGGAGGAATCAACCAGTTCCGTCTATGAATGCCTCTTTCAAAATAACTTTGTCACTACCCAAAGCCTACGTATGAAAGATTATTTTGATATTGAAAAAGGTCAACGTGCCGGCAAAGTAGATCTTCTTGAGAATCTTGAAACTATCGAAAGTACGCCCACTCTGGTTTATCAAATTCCATTTTTAGATCAACAGATGTATGTGCAAATTTGGCACTCCCCCACTGTACGTGTGGATTCTCAAATGTCTCTTTCGGGTTCAAATCAAACTTTCTCTGCGACCTATCATAAGGGTTCTTCGCAAGAAGAGTTGCTCTGCACCACCCTCGGTAAATAATCTCACTTTTAATTTTCTTGCCACAAGACTTTGGCCCAGTTCTAATTTGGAATCACCATCCGCGCTTGGCCCATTTATTAAGCGGCAGGATGATTGGTTATCGAGGGGGATTACAATGAAAACATTTTTATTAAATCCACTATTCATAGTGGTGCTATTTATAACGTCATCCAGTTGGGCAGGGTCACTTGTTAACGTTTCGACTTTAAACAAAACCCTGCAAAAACAAAAAGCAACCTGGGTTGCTAAGGAAAATTGGCTCACTCAACTCAGTAAAAGTGAAGCAAAGAGAATGATGGGTTTAAGAAAAACTCCACCATTGGATGTGCAATTTGTGGTGCCCCTCAGCATGACTCAAGACACATTGCCTCCTTCTTTAGACTGGAGAAACAAAGATGGTCGAAACTGGGTCTCTCCTATTCTGAACCAGGGAAACTGTGGAAGCTGCGTGGCCTTTGCGGCTATCGGCGTCATGGAAACTCAGTTAAATATTTCCTCACTGCTTCCCAATCTAAACATCCGTCTTTCTCCACAACATCTTTTCTCTTGTGGAGATGGCGCTTGTAATTACGGCTGGATGCCGGAATCAGCCGCAAGCCAGTTAGTGAGAACGGGCGTTACCGATGAAGCCTGTATGCCTTATACTTCAGGAGCTTCCGGCAAAGACGTGGCTTGCCAAGCAAGTTGCTCAGATCTTTCTCAGAGAATTTACAAAATTTCTGATTACAATTCGCCAACAGAAAGTACGATGGACGTGGACGCTATCAAGCGCGCTTTGCAAAAGGGTCCATTGATGACTTCTTTGAATGTCTACGCAGACTTCATGTCTTATGCTGGCGGAGTCTATAAGCATGTGAGTGGGGATTATCTGGGGGGCCATGCTATTTCCATCGTTGGCTACGATGATGTGAGCCAATCTTTTATCATCCGCAATAGTTGGGGCGACAGCTGGGGAGAAGAAGGCTTTGGTCATATTTCTTACGAAGATACCTCAGGAGTCGGAGAAGCCACTTGGGGCTTTGATATTCCAACAATAGGTGGAGCTATTTCTCTCACAACACCGCGCGATTACACTTATATGACAGGCACGGTTTCTTTATCCGCAGAATCCACTTTCAATAATACAGACGGTATTAGCTACGCGATTTATGGAAGCAACAGCCAAGTCATCTGGTCTGGTGTTTGCCAAGGTCCAAACTGTTCTGTTAGCCTTGATAGCTCGAAATTTCAGGACGGCCGCTATGAAATCCAAGCTCTGGCGACAAATGCTCATGGCGATAATTTAGGTGCTTCTACGAAGCAGTTCTTTTATATCGTAAACCAAACTCCAGAGCTTAAGCTGTCTTTCACCGGTTTAGGTCGCGTAGACTTAAGTAAGCCTCTCAAAGGACGTATTGAGTTTTCGATCTCGGCCCAATCTTCAGGGGTTCCAATGAGTTCTTTGGAATTCCATTACAAAGACCCAAGTGGCAAAGAAACCGTTCGTGTTTCGAATGTCGTATTGGACCAAATGACCACAGGATGGAGAACCAATCTCATTCCTAATGGACGCTATGAAATCTGGATGATCGGACGCCTTCAAAGCAATAGCTTTGGTCTTTCAATCGAGACTTCACATTCCATAGTCACTATTCAGAATTAATTTATTCAATAGATTTGCTTAATAGGAAAGCCCACTTCGGTGGGCTTTTTTTGCCAAATGCAGATCAAAATTTAGCTTGAGCGAATTTCACTCATCAAAGCTTTGTGCAGCAGCATCAAATCATTGCTAGTTTGATTCAGACGACTCATCAGAATCAAAGAAATGCGTTTTAAAACAGGCAGAGCAAATTGGGGTTGAGCTAGCGAAAATTGATCAAACTCTTTACAGCTTAAAACCAAGCACTCCACCTCTGTGTCACAAGTCACCGTGGCCGAGCGGGCTTCTCCTTCGATCAAGCCTCCTTCTCCGAAGGCGGCGTTTTGTTCCCCTTTGAGCACCGCCACTTTATAGCGGTCCCCTTCTGGCGTGATTTTCTCAATGCTAACTTGTCCTTTTAGGAGTACGAAAAATTCAGATCCGGCTTCCCCTTGGGTAATCAAAACGTGTCCCTTGGAATACTTGCAAGGTTTCATAATTCTCCGAAGGCTTAAGAGCGCTTCGGGCAAATGTTTAATATCCTGAAACAATGATACGTTCTGAAGAACATTGTCATGGGAGCTAGACATCGATGGATTCATACTGTCCTTTACCTTGAATCACAATGGCCATTGCACCTTCGCGAATAATATAATCATCTTTCGGAGCGAAAATGGGACGATTGAAACGCAAATCTTTGACACCTTGAAGGTTCTTTACCAATTGCCCGATATTTGGTGTGAGCTGTGCTTTTCTTAAGGCCAACTCTTTTGCTCGATGCCCATTGCCAGAATTTTCTAAAACTCCCAAAAGCGTCATCTCTGGATATTTACTTTTCAAGAGGTCTCGCAACTGACTGTAGTTTTGATTTAACGCCTCTTCAGGAATATCTCGAGTCCCTATGGAAAAATCGCCCTGAGGATTCAAAAGATCGTGAAAAATATTTGTAATTCCCGTACCCGTCGAAGCCATGGCCAACAATAGGCGGGAATACTCTCGGCTGTATATAATTTCATGAACATGTGCCAGCTTTAAATACTGAGCCATATCGGCATCCAAAATTTCCGCAGCAATGGGCACCCCTTTAGCGACATTGTTCAAAGACATTGCTGTCATAATCGTGCGGGCATCGGCCTCTGTGATCGTCGGAACATTTCCATTCGCATTCGGAGTCGCGTCCGCAAGAATAAGTATCTTGGCCGCTTTCTCGGGAGCCGCCCTCTTCAGGACTTCCGCAGAAAAGAAATCACCACGGATAATTTTTATGTTCTTTAATTTCGGAAATTCATGAAGAGCTTCTATTTCCGCATCAGGGACATTATTAACTAGAATTATTTTAGCAGGAGAAAGTCCCGGATTTGAATCCAGAATATGGGTTAAGAGGCCATTCATTTCATTCTTCCAACCACAGATAATATAATGATTTTTGAGTAAATCGCTATCCACGAGTCCTCTCCTATCCCTTAAAGCCATTTCTAAAAAGCTAGACGAAATTTTTGCAGTGATGATGGCAGTGGCGGCCACTCCAGAAAACATACTGACGGAACCGAAAAAACGGCCCCACGGAGTCACCGGAAAACGATCTCCATAACCCACAGTCAGCATGGTGACCATTTCCCACCACACGGAATCTGTATAACTTGTGATATTAGAACCCTGCACACCCTGCTCGAAAAGATAAACGATGAAGGCGTTGCCTAACCACACGGCGAGAAAAAAAGTAGAAGCCACCAGAAACGGCTGCGCAAATAAAAATGCTTTCGATCGAAGCAATATTTTTTTTACTTTTTTCACAAACTTCCCCAAAGATCTCGTGATCTTATGATGACGGACTGTTGTGATTCTTGTAAAGACCAGCTAGACTCAGCGAAAGTCGTGAAAGGACTCAGTATGGTTAAAGTTACCGCTACTTATGAAGGTGAAAAACATTGTGAGATAGTTCACGGTCCCTCCCAGTCAAAAATAGCCACCGATGCACCGAAGGATAATAATGGTCGAGGTGATCTTTTTTCACCCACCGATCTTGTTGCCGCCGCCACAGGAAGTTGCATGCTAACGGTTATGGCAATCATGGCTGAAAAAGATGGTATAGACATTAAAAGTGCCTACACCACTGTTGAAAAAGAAATGCTTGCGAACCCTCGACGTATTGGCAAACTCACTGTGAACATATTTATGCCGAAAAAGGTCGAAGAATCTTATCGTAAAAAATTAGAAAATACAGCACATACCTGTCCTGTCAGACAGAGCCTCAATCCTGAGATGGAAATCCCTGTGCAATTTCATTACACTCTCTAATTTCAATAATAATCATCCTAAACTTTAGGATCTTTATTTAAGATCTCTGGCTACGAATCATCCATGCGGCTTTATCATGAAAGAGTGCGAGCTCGTCATATAAAGTTGCCGTAGTGGCATCTCCCGCTTGATCGGCCAATTTCCTAAAGAGATGGATATCCTTTAGAAGCGTTTCATGATCTTCCACCAAGGCGTCAATCATCTGATGCGCGCTCAATTTACCAGGAGATGCATCCTGGATTTTTGAGATTTTCTTAAACTCCTCGTAACTTCCAGGAGCTTTTTCCCCATAAGAGCGAATTCTTTCGGCCACACGATCAACTATCAGTTGCATCGCGGTGTATTGTTGTTCAAACATCAAATGCAACGAATAGAACATCGGCCCCTCCACATTCCAGTGGAAGTTTTGTGTCTTCAACGTCAGCGTGTACTCATCCGCCAACGTCCTTGCTAAATTACTACAAATTGTCGTGCTTGCCATAAATCCTCCCTTGTTCTTAATGAGCGGCTGTATTAGCGTTTACTTATGAAAAACATTATCTATACAGCCATCTTTACTATCGCCCTTTGTGCGGCTTGCTCCCACAAAGACATCAACCAACCCTCTTCAGACAATGCTACAAGTGAGCATCAGGCTCACCAGGCAACTGCAAAGCCTGTCGAAGATCAAGGTCCGTTTTCCGCTCAGGCAACGATCAAGCCTGCCAAAGCACAAAGGGCAAAAGGTTTTATTCATTTCACGCAATCTGGAAGCAAAGTTAAAGTTGAAGCAATGCTCGAAGGCTTAAAGCCAGGACCTCATGGATTTCACATCCACGAAAAAGGTGACTGTAGTACGCCTGATTTCACAAGCGCTGGTAGCCATTTCAATCCAACTCATAAAGCCCATGGCGGCCTCGAAGCTACTGAAAAACACAGCGGAGACATGGGAAATATTATTGCCGACTCAAAAGGCAAAGCAAAAATTAATCTTGAACTCAGTGGTATTACTCTCGGCGGTTCTGAAGGAATCATAGGTAAAGCCATTATTATTCATGAGAATGCGGATGACTTTAAAACTCAGCCAACAGGAAATTCGGGTGGGCGAATTGCCTGCGGCGTGATTGAAGCTTTAAAATAATAATCTGGTCGTTTTTCAATTACCTAGAGTTCGCTCTAAAGATCACTTTTTGACAGAGCGAACTTTTTGAAAAATTGTTCCAAAAATATTTTCGCCCTTCGTATTCCTCATCTTCATTTCGATCGTATCGCCCTCTTTCATAAAGGGCGTCGTGATTTTTCCCTCATGAATTTGTTCAAGAGTTCTCTTCTCTGCCAAGCAGCTTGAGCCCATGGACATATCCTCATTAGAAACGGTTCCGCTTCCAATGATAGACCCTGCCGCCAAATTACGAGTTTTTGCCGCATGCGAAATCAACTGACCGAAATGAAAAAACATATCCTTTGCATTGGCTTTGCCGAAGAAGGTTCCGTTAAAATTCACTTCCAGTGGTAAATGAATGCGGCCGTCTTTCCAAGCTTCGCCGAGCTCATCCGCTGTCACTGCAAATGGAGACAACGCAGAAGCGGGCTTGCTTTGAAAGAAGCCAAATCCCTGAGCCAGTTCTTCTGGAATGAGTCCACGCAAGGAAACGTCATTAATCAAAATAAACAAGCGGATCCTCTTTAGAGCCTCTTCAGAACTTATGCCCATCGGTACAAAGTCTGTGATGACGCCTACTTCTCCCTCGAAGTCAGTCCCATGGGAAAAATCCACCTGTGGAATATCCTCGGTGGGGGCCAAGAATCCACCGCACTCTCCTTGATACATTAAAGGAACCGTACTTAAGGTTGCAGGCAGCTCGGCTTTGCGAGCCATGCGGACAAGTTTAATATGATGAATAAAGGCTGAGCCATCCGCAAAAAGCCAAGTGCGCGGAAGAGCCGAATGCAGGTCCGCTTCGTTGACCTCAAAGGCTTGAGCGGCTCTTCCTGCATTTAAGTCGTCAGAAATTTTCAAAAGATCTTTTTCAACCAAAGACCATTTTTCCACGGCCTCACGAAGTGAAGACGCGATCTGAGGAACTTTAACAGCTTTTTTATTATCGCGGCTGACAACGACCAGTTCCCCGTCAAGGGACTTGGCAGATTTAAGAGAACCCAGTTTCATATTTTATCCTTAGTCGAAAGTAATAAGCAGGTTCGCCCCAACGGCGCGCCCCTCTTTGAAGTCATCATTTATTTTATCCATCGCTTCAAAATAGACATCGACACCGACATTTGGAGCGAATTTAAAACTTCCTCCAACTACCAAAGGCATCGCTCCTTTTTTATCAACAGTGGTACCGCAATTATCACAGTCTGCAGAGGCGACTAAAGATAAATTCACACCGCCGTAAACTCCACCAAAATCATTAAGCTTCCAAAGAACCGTCAATGGAATATCAAAATAATTAAAAGTGTACTTCGTCGTTGCCGTGCCAATTTTCGCAGTTACAGGTCTTTGCGTATAGAGGAAGCCTGAACGGAACAAGAAATTATCGACCATCGGAAAGGCGCCAACCAAACCAAATTGATAAGCCATCTCTGTGTTTGTTGAAATACCTGTCGCCACCGGTGAGGCCGATTGTTGTCGGACACCCAGTTCCACGCCCATAAACTGTGCTGAAGCATGGAAAGAAATAAGCGTCACAAATGCTATGGTTATTGTTGCAAGCTTCTGAAACATAAATACCTCTTCTGCCCTCTCACGGGACTTGGGCATATTCTTCCATAGAATAGTTCGATTTAAAACTTTTTATCAAAGGCCCAAATAGGACTTAATGTCATTTGATTCAAAGCTTGAATTTGACTCACTTCCGCATGCTCCTTATTTATATGATGCGGAGTCCAAGTCCCTCGCGCAGCTAATGCGACAACAAACAGAGGCAATAAAAAACCTACTGCTATTAAAGCACTTTTTGATGTACTTAGTCTCCCCTTCATAAGAGGAAGTCGTGCCAGGAGCTCCCCTTGAAGCTTCAATTTGTACAAAGTAAAAAGGCTGCGGGAAGTCCAAAGTATTAAAAATAGAAAAATAACTCCGAAGGTAAAAAAAACGCCCCAGGCACTCCACATCTTCCCAAAGAATGACAATCCACTTTCTTGCCAATCATAATAAGTCCAGCGGTGCCCGTTTGCCGCAAAAAACATGAGATCGAGAAGACCCAATACATGAATAATTAGAGTCGTCATCGTCAGATAAATCCACAGCATCCATTGTTGCAAAAACTGAAGGACCTTGTTCTGTGTATTCGCGATAAAATCTGTACTGACAGCCCAGGTAAAAAATAGCACTGGGATATTAAGAAATCCTAAAACACACAGATCAAAGCGAACTCCATTAATAAAACTTGTGCCAATGGTTAAGCCATCGACACCGAAAACCCAATGGCGAATCACCACAAGAAACAATACCAAACGCTGCAGGCTCATAGAGAAGAGGATCGAGCCATTGAAAACCATTAACCTGGCAAAGAGCTGGCTTGATCTATTCAATGCATTCATACATCCACCTTTGACTCTCCCAAAACTTAGTAGTGATATTAGATTATGGTAGAATTTATTTTACACAACTATTTTCGTAGCTCGACTTCTTACCGCACCCGTATAGTACTGAACTATAAAAATCTTCCTTTTGAATATAAAGCCGTGCATTTACTTAAAGGTGAGCAGCTTAGCCCCGAATACAAAAAACTCAATCCCATCGGCGGGGTTCCAACTCTGGTTCATAACGGCAAAGTCATACCTGATTCTTATGCTATTATTGAATATCTAGAAGAAATAGTCCCTACTCCAGCGCTGTTGCCAAAGGATATTTATCTGAGAGCCCGAGTTCGCCAAGTTTGTGAAATTATAAATTCCTCAATGCATCCCCTGGGCAACCTTCGTGTCTTAAAATATTTAGAACAAAAAAATGGTTATAATCAAAATCAAAAAGATGAGTGGGCTCAGCATTGGGGATCCTTAGGCCTCGAAGCCTTGGAAACTAACTTGCAGGAATTCGCGGGCACTTATTGTTTCGGTGATTCCGTCACCATGGCGGATGTATTTCTCGTTCCACAAATCGTAACCTGCCAACGCTTCAAGATTGATACAGAAAAATACAAACTGCTCACCAGGATTTTCAACCATTGCCAAAAACTCGAAGCCTTTACCAAGGCTCATCCCTTCCGGCAACCGGACACTCCCGAAGAAAACAGAATCAAATAACATTAGTCACGCCGCATCCGAAAAAGGTACGGCGTACCCTCAGTTGGAGCCGATGAAGAGGAAGTTCCATTTGTCGATGACGGGAACGAAAACGAAAACGAGCATGCTCACGTTTGTCCACATGAAGAAGGCGAACCATCGTTCTGTTCCCTTGGATTTGTAAAAGCGGATGAATTCTTGCATTACTTTGAAGGCAAAGGGCAGAACCGCAAAAATGAAGATCCAACTAGCATGGACAAACCACGGAGATGCAATAGCCACGCCTACATATAAAATGGTGTAAAGGCCGATTTGATAAAGAGTTTTTTCAATTCCCATTGCTGCTGGCAATACGGGGACTCCACCTGCTGCATAATCATCCTTGAACTTGATGGCCAAGGTCCAAAAATGTGGCATCTGCCAAAGAAACAAAATCAGGAATAAATAGACAGATTCTGAATTGAAAATGTCGGGGGAATTGGCAGCATACCCGATCGTAATCGGAAGTGCGCCCGGAATTGCACCAGGAACTGCAGCATAAACCCAATTCGGCTTTAAATAGAGAGTATAAAGTCCATTATAAAATAAAATCGTGAAAACCCCCAACCATCCCGCAGTTGGAGAAACCTCGAAAAGAAAGTTCCCGCCCACCATCAACATCCCAAAAGCTAAGATTCCCGCAGCAGCCGGTTTGATTTTACCACTAGCCACAGGGCGATTTGCGGTTCGAGGCATTTTCTGGTCCAGCTTTCGCTCTTGGACTTGGTTCATCGCCAAGCTTCCAGAACTTAAAAAATAAAGACCGAGAATTGTTTTTAGGAAGTGATACCCGTCAAAAGGATTTTCAATCATGAAAGCCGTGGCATAGCCAGCCACTCCAGAAAGGAGAACAAAGATGACTATACCGAACTTAGTGAGATCCGCGTAAATTTTAAACACGACAAATTACAAAGTACTGAATTCTGCAACACGTGTCCAAATATCTAACCCGCTAAATGCTAATAAAAGTGCTAAGAAAAAGAATCCTGCACCAAAGATCACGCGATTCATTATGGTGTCATATTTCAAATGCATGAACCACAACATAACCAAGACAGCTTTGATTGTAGCAATAAAGAAAGCTACCGGAGCCGCCATTGCACCCAGCTGTGCGCTGAAGTGATGAGCGATGACTGTCAAAAAGGTGAGGGCAAATAAAGCCCCCGCCACTTTTAAGTATACATTGAGTGGAGTGATGTGATGTCCCTGACTATCGCCGTGATTGCCTGCCATTGTATCCTCCTCTAGCCGACCAAATAAAGTAATGGAAACAAGAAAATCCAAATTAAATCGATAATATGCCAGAAAATGCCGACACCTTCGACCGCTGTGTAATAATTCGAATTGAAGTCACCGCGAAGAGTTCGGAAAAGAACCCAAGAAATAAGCCCCATACCCAAAAGAACGTGGATACCATGCAAGCCTGTCATGCAGTAGTAGAAACCAAAATACATTCCTAAATTTGCGTGATGAACTCCCACTTTTGCGACATCTAAAAGTCTGCCCGGAAAAATACCCAAGTGAAACTTATGTGTATACTCGAAGTACTTTACCACCATGAAAATTGCGCCACATAAAATAGTGATCGCCAAAGACATGACTGCTTTCTTTTGTTCATTTTTCTGCAAGAAAAAGATCCCCAAAGCCATCGTTAATGAAGAGAAGATCAAAACGAGGGTGTTTAAGAAACCCATTTTCCAATCAAGATAACTCGCGCCTTCAGCAAACATCTCTGGATAGATATTATGAAAGATGGAGTATCCGATGAAAAGGCCACCGAACATGAGGATTTCGGTTACCATAAACAGCCAAATGCCTTCTTTAGTTGTTTCATACTCATGCTCAGCACTTCTAAAGTGATGAGCAAAGTGGTGTTCGTGTCCCTTTACAGAATGACTATCTGTACTCATATGGCCCCGCAGTGATAACTGGTTCTACATCAAAGTTAGAATGTGGAGGAGGAGAAGATGTTGTCCACTCGAGAGTTTTAGATCCCCATGGATTCATCGGTGCTTTCTCACCCTTCGTTAAACCATTAATAATTGTATACAATGCAATCAAGAAACCGATAGCGATCAACCAAGATCCCACGGTCGAAATTGCATTCAAAGAGTAATAGGCTGGAATATAATCAAAATAACGACGTGGCATACCCATCGCACCCAAGATAAATTGAGGGAAGAAGGTCACGTTAAAGCCGATGAAGATAAAGACAAACGACAAACGCGCGGTCATTTCGTTATACATTTTTCCGAACATTTTTGGAAACCAGTAGTAGAATCCACCCATGATCGCCATCAATGTTCCACCCACCATCACATAATGGAAATGGGCGACCACAAAGTAAGTATCATGGAAATGCACATTTATAGGAATAACGGCCAACATAATGCCGGTGACCCCACCGATGCCGAACAAGAACATGAAGCCCATCGCGAACAACATCGGAGATTGCATTTGGATGGAACCTTTGTACATGGTCGCAATCCAGTTGAACATTTTAATCGCCGTAGGAACGCCCACCAGCATGGTTAAGAACGAGAACACAATTCCCGCAATTGTGGATTGTCCAGAGACAAACATATGATGTCCCCAAACAAAGAAGGAAACTCCTGCGATACCCAATGAAGAATAGGCAATCGCTGTGTAACCGAAGATCACTTTACGAGAGAAGGTTGTGATAAGCTCACTGATCACCCCCATCGCAGGCAAGATCATGATATAAACCGCAGGATGAGAATAGAACCAGAAGAAATGCTGGAACAACACCGGATCTCCACCCAAAGCCGGATCAAAGATCCCCACTCCAAAAGCTCTTTCAACAGAAAGAAGCAAAAGAGTGATCCCCAATACCGGAGTCGCCAACACCTGCAAGATCGCTGTCGAATAAATCGCCCATACAAACAATGGAATGCGATACATAGTCATGCCAGGAGCACGCAACTTATGAACAGTCGCAATGAAGTTCAAACCTGTCAGGATGGAAGAAACCCCCATGATGAAGGCGGCCACAACCATGGTCGTAACTGAAGTTCCCGTTTTAATGGAATAAGGAGTATAGAAAGTCCAACCTGTATCGACTTTATGAGTAATTAAAGTCGTAAAGGCAAGAAGAGCTCCGGCCATTAAACAGTACCAAGAAAGTAAGTTGAGCCTTGGAAAAGCCACATCTTTCGCTCCAATATGCAGAGGCAAAAAGAAGTTTCCTAAGATGGCTGGAATCCCCGGGATAATCACCATGAAAACCATAATGCTTCCATGATAGGTCATCACTTGATTGTAAGTGTCTGCTGACATGATTGTCTGACCTGGGTACATGAGCTCTATGCGAAGCAAAAGAGCCATGATTCCACCCAAAAGGAAGAAAATCAGGACAGAGATAAAGTACATGATGCCAATACGTTTATGATCCAGAGTCGTTAACCAAGACCATAGACCGCTAGATTCGTTTAAATAATTCTTATCACTACCGTGACCGTGGGCTGCAGCTGTTGCCATGAGGCCCTCCTTATTTCAATGTCTTAACGTACTCGATAAGTGCGTTAAGTTCCGTTTCGTTCAATTGACCTTGGAAAGCAGGCATAACCCCTTTTGGGAAGCCTTTTACAATCTTAGCATTTGGATTCAAGATGGACTCACGAAGATAATTTTCATCGACGTCAACATCAACCATGCCTTCGATACTTTCTTTAGTACCGAATTTTTTCCAAAGTGTTGGGCCCACTTTTGTCGCTGCATCAGCAACAGAGTGGCAAGAGGCGCAGGCTTTCACTGCAAATAACTTTTCCCCCCGTTTTGCCAAAGGCAAACTTCCCACCTGGGATTCATCCTCCAACCAGGCCTCATATTCTGCTTGGGGAACAACCTTGAGCGTCGCTAACATACCGGAATGCTGGGTACCGCAGAACTCTGCGCAGAATACGTGGTACTCCCCCAATTTATCAGCATTGAACCACAAAGCAGTATAACGGCCAGGAATCACGTCTTGTTTAATACGGAAACTCGGAATGTAAAAGCTATGAATAACATCTTTCGAGGTCATGATGAGCTTCACATCTTTATTCACTGGAACTACGAGTAGATTGCCAGCTTTAACACCCGATTTATATTCAAATTCCCAAGCCCATTGTTTACCAAACACATGTACTTCTAAAGCATCTTTAGGCATGCTTCTCATTTCATGATAAATGAGCCATCCCCAAGCAAATACTCCCAAGAAGATCACGAGTGGAATAAAAGACCACAAGAACTCCAAGAAAGTGTTATGAGTAATATAGCCGGTCTTATCTTTATTTGTTCTTCGTTTATATTTGAAAACAAAGAAAGTCATTCCGCCCATAAGGATAAGGAATGAAATAAGACTCGCCACCAGAAGGAATCCGTAGAGATTATCGACTTGAGTCGCAATCTTCGTACCTTCGGTCGGCATAAAGGATTGTGCCTGAGCTAAATTAAACCACATCATTGACCCTCAACTCCTCGCCACTTTTTTCCCCGCTCCACGTGAGCGAATTAAAACTGGCAGTAACCATAAGCCCAACACCAGAACCATTAAGGCTCCGCCCAGCTTCATAATACTAAAAGCATACAGAGTATATTTGCTCTGGTGGGGATTGTATTGAAAACAATAAAGAACCAATGAATCAACAAAGGTTCCGATTTTGCCGCTTGAAGCCTCATTCAATGCAAGCTTCACGTCTTTAGGGTCAAACATAATCCCTGGCAAATAACGAGAAATTTTTCCCTCTGGAGTCACCACAATTGCCGCGGATGCATGGGCCCACTCTTTGGCCTCTTCACTCCATTTGAACTTAAAACCAACCGCCGAAGTGAAGGCCTTAATATTAGCCTCGTCTCCAGTGAGGAAACTCCAACCGGCTTCTGAGGCGGGGCGACCATAAAGCCTCATATAAGAGGCTTTTTTCTTCAAAGCTACATCTGGCTGCTCTTTAGCATCAAAACTAATGGCCACCACTTTGAATTTATCGCCGACAGTCCAATCCATTTGCTTTAAAGCATCTGTCAGACCATTTAAATGAAAATTGCAAAGACCTGGGCAAGAATAATAAACCGGACTAATAATAACAGGCGTATGGCTTTTATCAAAATACTTAGCCAAGGTCACGGTTTCGCCATTTTCATTTTTAAAAGTAAGATTTAAATCTAAATGAGTCCCGATCTTCTCATCAATTCCTATACCCTCAAGTCCTTTAGCGGTTTCGTTGGAGGTCAGGTCTATAGGTTTTGGCTCATAAGCGTGGAGCGGAGATACCGACAAAAGCAGCAAAAGAGTCGCAAATGCGACTCCTTGAACTTTCGATTGCAAGCTCCAACAACCAAACTTCATCATGCTTCCTACTTCGCAGTTTTAGCGAATTCTGCAATTTGCTCAGGGGTATCCGTAGACTTATTCTGAGTGATTGATTCGATGAATTGAACAAGAGCCCAACGATCCGCCGCTTTAAAGTGGCCAAATGCCGCCATTGAAGTGCCTGGAATGCCGTTGGTAATAACTTTAAAATGAGCAATTGCCCCGTTACCTTGGGTCCATTTTCCTTCAACCACATTGCGTGGTTTTGGATTCAAAGCTGCACCTGCGGGTCCATCCCCTTTACCTTCGTTACCGTGGCACATTGCACAGTTCGTAGCGAATATTTTTTTACCATAGGCTACGACCTGATCATTTTTAACCCACGGCTCCTTTACGGTCGCAATATCAAAAACAGGCTCGGTGACACCAGCTACAGCTGCGTTGGGATCCACGACTTTTTCATCTAGATTTACACCTGGATGAATTGCAACCATATAAATAAAGAACAGGACAACAAACACCATGGAAAAAATAAAGGCATTCATTCCACCGCGATTATATTCTTCTCTAGAATCAGACATAGCACCGCACTCCCCAAAGGGACGTTTTATGATCAATTGGTTTTCACGTTAATGTGTATTGATTAGTAGCGTAAAACGAAAGTGCTCGCAAGAATTTTACCAAACCTTCCTATGCCTATCGCATTGTATAAAAACGAAAATATGCCTCAAAAAGAGACTGCCATTTCCTTTTTTCCAAAAAGAAGCGAAAATAAAGGGAAGGGGTGAGGTGCCGTATGATTCGCTCTATTTCAGTATTCACCATACTTATGAGTGGGCTTACACTTTCAGCGTGTCAGACCCATATGCATGATGAGTACCGCAAACTTCATCCAGGCATGGAAAAAAATGATGTCCTTGAGGTGATGGGCAGCCCTCAACGAACCCAGCGACTTCACGGCAAGGACCGATGGACCTATGTGTTCTACGATAATCAATTCCGCCATGAAAAAGAAGTGCAGTTCTTTGAAGGGAACGCTGTTTATGTCGGTGACCCTTGGGAACCCGAAATAAGTGCGGCGCAAACAGACACAAAAAACGAAACTTCAAATAAAGCCTTGGAAGAAGAAAGCTTACGGAAATTCGAAGAAAACCCTAAAGCCTATTCTAATTATGAAAGCGAAGTCCGTGGCGCCGATAAAGTTCGCATTGTACCCCGCTTTAAACCGGTTCAATAAACAAAATTTTATGGTTCATTATTTTTGCAAAAAAATCGGCTCTGTTAGTGATGGCGCTTCCTCTTCCTTTTTTTGAGCTTTTTTCTTTTTAGAAGACTTAACTTCAGTTGGTTCACCGAATTGCGCATGAATGGTTTTCAAATTGCGCTTTAACTTGGCTTCAATACTCGATAGATTTTCCATCTGATCCAGAGGCTTTACCTCCATGCGTTCATAGCTGCGGGTGCCGGCATAGCCTTTTTCAGGGTAACGATAGCGAAGAAGACTGCGGCTCTGCTCGTATTCTTCTACCATTTTACTCATTTCTTTATGCTCCACCACCATCTCGGCGATAATTTCTTTCACCTTTTCAGCATCTTTGGTGTGGTTCTTTTCTTTAATCAGCTTATTAATTGTTTCTTCTTTTGATTTTACTTTGGCCCGAAGTGCTTGAACGTGAGCCTGAAGTTCTGAGGCTTCATTCATTTGCTTTTTCTGGGAATCCGTCATATTTCCCTCCTCTTTTTTCTCCTCTTTCCCTTCATTCGCAAATGTGCTAGTGCCCTGGATTAAACTTAGAACTAAGAGAAATATAAGAATTTTAAATGGCGCCTGAGAGAACATTTTGCCTCCAACTGACCTTCACCGGGAGATATTTCACTCTTTGCATCAGTATACTGGCTTTGACGGCATTCATAGATCGAATTATTAAAACCCCGCCATTTATCTGGGCCATGAGCTGGATGACATTCCAATTAAATTTAGAATCGGAAAGAGCTTCTTCGATCTGCGCTCGAATGGCAGCTGAATCAATACCTGAAATGGTGAGGGTATAATTAAAAGCCGCTTGTCCTAAATCTGCGTTACCGAACTCTACTATATCAGAGAAATCCGTAGCGTCTCTTTCCTTAGGTTCTGTAAGGTCTTGCTGAGAACTCGAAAGCGTTTCTAAAGGTTGGGAAAAATCATAATTTGAAGAGTCCTCTTCAGGCTGCGCCATTGCGTGTGGGATTTCTTGTGGAGTTTCTTCGGGATAACCAAGTTCCTCGGGGGGGATATCCATTGAAATTTCGTCGGAGGTTTCGTTGATCGCACGATCGCTGGAGGTCTCGGGATGCCCCTCCCAATCTACAAAGAAAACCGCGTTGCACTTGGGACACGTAAACAAAGTCCCATAGTGTTGCGTGGTGATTTCTATCTCTGACTGACAAATGGGGCAAATAGCCAAGGCAATGGTTCCCTTTGCTTCATTAGATTATCTCTTCTTACTCTTACGGCGATCCGCACGATTCATTCTCTGCTCCTCCGGAGGAGCATTGCTGAAAGTCATCCTCTGTCTTTCAGGAGCCGACACCGTTGCCTCTTCCATTATTCCAATGTCTGAATCATTCGGCGCTTGGTAATCCAACTCGCTCAAGTCTGCCTCTTCAGGTCTTAAACCCTCAAGGGCCTCTTCGGCACCAGGCTGTTGGGCCACCAATTGAACCTTCATCAACTTTTCAATAACGTCTCTTTGGATGATATTATTAAGATTTTCAAAAGTTTGGAAAGCTTCCTTCTTATACTCGATCAAAGGATCTTTGGAAGCATATCCGCGTAAATTAATACCCTCTTTAATTTTATCAATAACTTGTAAATGCTCTTTCCAATGGTTGTCGATGGATTGCAAGAGAACCATTTTTTGAACTTGCGGGAAAAAAGGCCCCATGGAGGCTTTTTGACGCTCGAAAGTCTCTTTCACAGCTTTACTCACACCTTCGGTGATGACTTCAGAGTTATTGACCAAAGATTCCAAATCCAAACGAATGCCAAACTGTTGAGATAAAGCGGTGTTCAGTGCGTCTAAGTTCCATTCTTCCTTTTTGCCATTCTCAGGAATGTGAGTATCTAAGATACCCGAGGTCACTTCACCCAAGAAATCCAGAATTGTTCTTTCAACATCATTGCCCTCTAGAACCTGGCGACGCATGCGATAGATAACTGTTCTTTGCTTATTCATGACATCATCATAATCAATCAGATGCTTACGAATATCGAACTGATGGCCCTCAACTTTCCGTTGAGCTCCTTCAATGGCATTAGTGACCATTTTAGCAGTGATTGGCTCGTCCTCAGGAATATTTAACATTCCCATGATTTTTTGAATACGCTCCCCATTAAAGATGCGCATCAAAGTATCTTCTAAGGAGAGATAGAATCGAGATTCACCGGGGTCCCCTTGACGGCCCGAACGACCACGAAGCTGATTATCAATACGACGAGACTCATGACGTTCGGTTCCGATGATGTATAAACCACCGGCGGCCACGACTTTATTTCGCTCTTCCTCAAATTGTTTTTTGAATTTTAGATATGCCTCTTGGTATTCAGGCGAGGTTTCATCTTCAATCAACTTTTTAGCCATGACTTCAGCATTGCCACCCAAGACGATATCCGTTCCGCGGCCTGCCATATTGGTGGCAATAGTCACAGCTCCTTTACGTCCTGCCTGGGCCACAATCTCAGCTTCGCGCTCATGCGCCTTCGCGTTCAAAACATCATGACGAATTCCCGCAAGCTTCAGGGCGTGGCTCAGAGCTTCAGATTTCTCGATGCTCACAGTTCCTACCAGAATCGGCTGCCCTTTCGCTGTACGCTCTTTCACATCCGCAGCGATTGCCTTAAATTTTGCGGCCTCAGACTTATAAACCACGTCTTCCTGATCTTTACGCAAGATCGGCTTATTCGTTGGAATAACCGAAACATCGAGATTATAGATTTTTTTAAACTCGGTGGCCTCAGTGTCGGCGGTTCCCGTCATGCCGGCAATTTTTTCATACATACGGAAATAGTTTTGGAAAGTGATGGTCGCGAGAGTTTGATTCTCGTTCTTCACTTCAACGCCTTCTTTGGCTTCGATCGCTTGATGAAGACCGTCACTCCAGCGACGACCCGGCATCAAACGTCCGGTGAATTCATCCACGATAACGATCTCCCCATCCTTAATCATGTACTCAACATCCAAACGATAAAGATGATGAGCTTTCAAAGCTTGGTTCAGATGATGAAGAATATCAATATTGCGGGGATCATAAAGGTTCTCTAAACCCAACAATTCTTCAACTTTCGCGTTTCCTTCCTCCGTCAAAGAAGCTGTTTTAGATTTTTCTTCCATGGTGAAATGCACATCGCGCTTCAACCCAGGAATGATTTTATTAATAATAATGTATTTATCCGTGGAAGCTTCCGCAGGACCGGAGATGATAAGCGGTGTCCGGGCTTCATCGATCAAAATGGAATCGCACTCATCCACAATCGCATAATGAAGCTCACGTTGCACATAATCTTCGAGTTCAAATTTCATATTATCTCGAAGATAATCAAAACCCAGCTCGTTGTTTGTGCAATAAGTGATATCACAACGGTACATTTCTTTACGTTGTCGAT
>DATBTE010000153.1:0-2515 GCA_036559425.1 Pseudobdellovibrionaceae bacterium
CACTGGCCAATAAGGGGGTCAAAAAATAAACCCCTCGCCATAGCAGACTCTGACTTTTTTCTAATGATTTTTTAATTCCTATAAAAAGAAGTAATAACGCCGAAGGTCCCATGGTGTGGGCAAAAGGCATCGAGTGGCCAAAAAGCCCTCCAGCTCGGGGATCTTTATCGTAGTCGACGAAAAACAAAACCACATCCAAAATAGAAAAAGCCAATAACACCAAAGAAAAAGATCTGATTTGCACTTCATCCCAATTCATTTTTTTGAAAAGATAAATGATGCACATGAAGCTGAGGAACCATCTGAATTCCCAAACCAATTTCAGGGCCACCTTGGCTTCAACGGGTGCCCCCATAACAAAGCCGAGGATAATGACCGTTAGCCACAGGGGCCAAAGCCAATAAGGTCGAAAGGATTTCAAAAGACTGAGAATTTCATGAGTTTTGATGGCTGTCTTGAATGCCGCAATGATGAGAAGAAAATCGGCCAGATCAATGGCGGATTGAGAAGTATGAAGGGCCATCCAAAATAACAATATCAAGCCAAATACAGTCTTTGTCATTTCAACAGTCTTATGGAGGGCTCGCTCTCAAGACAAGGGCCTTTACTTGTTTATGCTACGCGCTAACGAAAGAATTGACAAGGATCGAGATCATTACATAAATGAAGGAACCTATGCAAAATCCTGAATATAAAGAGCAAGTGAACAATAAAACCATCTCTGTCGTTATCTGCGCTTACAATGAAGAGAGAACCATCGGCGCCGTTTTAGAAAAACTGCACCGCCTTCCCTTCATCACTGAAATTATCTGCGTAAACAACGGCTCCACCGACTCCACCGGCTCCATCATCAAGAAACAGTCTGATATCGACACGCGCATCAAGCTGGTTGAAGTCCTTAAAAATCAAGGACTGGGTCATGGTCTCTGCCAAGGGATTTCCCAAACAAAATGTGATATCGTCGTTCGTCAAGATGCTGATTTAGAATACGACCCCAATGAGCTGATTAATCTCATCGACCCTATTGCCAACGGCCACGGCCAAGTTTGCTTTGGCTCTCGCATGTTGGTCAGAAAAGCTCACAGAGCCCAGTATTTTTATAACTACCTAGCTAATAAGTTCTTCACCTTCATTGCGGACCTTCTGGCAAACCTGAACCTTACAGACGTGGAAACGGCTGCAAAAGCTTTCGACGGGCCGCTGATTCGCAGCATTCCTTTTTATACAAAAGGCTTTCAAATAGAGATTGAAATGCTCTTTAGACTGCGCGCCCACGGTGCTATCTTTTATGAAGTTCCCATTTCTTACTATGGTCGCTCCATTGCGGAAGGCAAGAAGATCCGGCTCAAAGATGCTTTCACCACAACCTGGGCTCTTCTGACTTATGGGGTCTTCTGGAAACTTCTAAAATGAAAAAAAAAATTCTGATGACTGGCGCTACCGGGTATCTCGGCAGCAACCTCCTCAAGAATTTGGTTCCTGATTACGATGTAGTCATCCTCAAAAGACAAAAATCCAATACGATCCGAATCAATTCTATTCTCGACAAAGTCACCTCCGTTAACATGGAGGAGACAAATTTTCCGGAACTTTTTAAGGATCAGAATTTCTCAGGAGTCATTCATTGCGCGACTAATTATGGTCGGGATGAAAACGATCTCGATGACACCATTGAAGCTAATCTGATTCTCCCTCTTCATCTTTTGAAAAATGCTTTCGAAAATAAGGTCGAGTTCTTTATAAATACCGACACCATTTTAGATAAACGAATCAATTATTATTCTTTATCCAAGTCCCAGTTCAAAGATTGGTTTTTGTTTTTTTCAAACAAAATCAAATCCATTAATATTGAGTTGGAACACTTTTATGGAAAAGGGGATGATCCTTCCAAATTTGTCTCTAAAATCATTAAAGACCTGGTGCTTAACGAAAAAAAAGATCTGGAGCTGACTCTAGGTGAGCAAAAGAGAAGTTTTATTTATATCGATGATGTGGTGAATGCCTTTCGCACGATTTTAGAAAATATCGCTCAGCTTCCAGCGGAGTATAGCTCCTTTCAGGTCGGCTCCAAAAAACAGATTTCCATTCGGGACTTCGTCATTCTAACCAAAGAATTGTGTCATAATACTCAGACTCATCTGAAGTTTGGTGCTCTTCCTTATCGAAAGAATGAAGCCATGTCCGTCAGCCTTGACATTTCTAAATTGGAGAGCCTTGGATGGTCTGAAAAAAGCTCTCTCCACGAAGGACTTCGAGAGACCATTGCATTTGAAAAAAGCGCTTTGCGATCTCAGGAATAATTAAACGAGCCAGCAGTTGATTTCTTGCGACTCAAGCACTAGGCTTGCCCCATGACATTTAAGACTATATTTTTTAAAGCCTTAGAACAGACTTTGAAGTCGCATCCTAAAACAAATCCCGTGGCGATTGATCTTCCTGCGGGCAATGGCGAAACTTCTCAATTTCTTTTAAACAATGGATACGCCGTTCATGCCTTTGATCTTTTCCCCGAATT
>DATBTE010000154.1:0-2909 GCA_036559425.1 Pseudobdellovibrionaceae bacterium
CAGCTTCTGAAACGACCCGCTGCTTGAATATAGATTGGTTTGAGTTTTAGGGAGTATATTTTCTAAAACCGCGGATCGCCATTTGGTCTTCAAGCTCTTGCACGTCAAAAGTTTCGGTCTTGGTTAACAGAAGATTCGTAAAATCACGGAGAGTGTCGTAATCATAATCTTCAAGTTTAATATCTTTTCCCAACCCTATTGAATCGCCTATGTCAGCGGCGTTTCGGTATTTTTTGAAGCACAACTGGCGCTGTTCCTTATACTTTTCCTGTGTAGCCTCGGTGATTTTTAAAATTGAAATATTCACCAGACACTGATCTAAAAAATTTGCAAACTCCAGCAAACGAACCCCCATCAGAAGCTCATGCAAGAGCAGGGTTTCTTGGTCTACGGCCTCCATCTTTGCAAAAATCAAATCATTGATCCAAATTTCTTTTAATTTTTGCAGGGCGATTTGATCCGTTTTAAAACTCACTCCGATTTTTGAAGCGGGAAGATTTCTCAGCTCAGTGGGGATTAAATACCATGAGCGTTCCTCCACAACATGGATAAGATCGGCCGCCAGTTTCGGAAAGCGCGGCACGAGCTTATCAATCACTTTGGTCTTGAGTCTTTGAAACGAGGAAACCTGGGTCAGATCAATGCGGAAACTTTCCAGAGGCTTGCGTTCCAAGCCGTTTCCGCCGCCTCCGCCGTCAATTCCGCCTTCGACTTTGTCTGGGGGGACCGGCAAGTTATTACCCTCGTTGGCAACGAAATGCTTCTCCACGACGGTTTCTTTCGAGCCTTGGCAGGCCGTCAAAACCAGGAGAGTTAAAATGTTGGTCAATAGCATCCACTTTTTCATTTTATTATCTCATGACGAAAACTTGTTTTTGCAGCGTGGTGAGATTGTAAACTTCTTCCGTGAGAGTCGCTTTTTTATCTATGCTTTGCAAAACAAGTTGGTTGTTATCCAAATCCAAATAGCCCTGAACGAAGGTTTTCGATGACTTATCCGTAAGTTGAGAGTCAGGTCCCTTTGGATTACCCATTTCAATTTCGATATCTTTCATGAAATAAATAGGCTTTACCATACTCACTTTCGCCTTTGGAGACTTCACTTTTATGCAAAGGTCTCCTTGGCTTGTGCAGTGCTGGATCTGGATATTTGTAACCGTCATTTCGGCCGAGGCTTCCAGAGCCAGAGGCATGGTGAGAGTCACCATGCCGAGTATTTTTAAGAAGTAAGAACCCATTGTTTTCACTTTAAGATCCTATTTTTCTTTTCTCAGTTTTTGAATATCCCCATCTGGGAATAAACCACCGAGTGTATTGTCTGACCACTGGGGTGTTTTGCCATTCTGATCAATAGATTCAGGTAAGAAGGCTTTTAAATCTTGCGGGGGATTTTTCAGGAAGCCCACAAGGTTGACACGGATTTGATCCACTTGTTGACCTTGCTCATCCAAAATCGGTTGCGTGTAAATACCACTGACCATCTGATCAAGCATAGCTAAGGCTTTGTTGACTTCGTTGGTGGTTTCTACGCAAACTCCATCTTTGAACAAGAAACCTCTGCGTTGGTTAGGAACCTTGACTCCTTTAGGGCACAAGCGGCCTTGGTATTGTTGCGCCCATTTTACAGAGGCACTGAAGTCGCTGCCGAGCTCGGGAATCAAACTCAAAGTTTGGTTCTTGTTCAGTTTTCCTAGGCTCGGAAGACTTTTATAGTAAGCCAAAACTTCTTGAGGCGGCATGGTCTTCAAGCGTTCATTCTTAGCGATTTCTTCCACTGTGGAAAGGTCATAGGCCGTATACAGGGACCAGTAGAGCATCTCACCACCGGTCATTTGTTGCAGAGCAATCAGGTCCGCTGTGTTCACTTTCTTTTGCGCAATTCCGGCTGTTTCACATTGAACGTCGATGGCCCCTTCAGGACTTTGAGTCCAGCTGCAAGAGTGCGCCGCCTGGTCGTTGATTTCTTTTTCAAAGATATGCGGGTTTAAGTTCAAAGTGAGGTCTAGAGTCCCAGCATTTAATTTTAGGAATTTTCTAAAATCATTGAGGGCCGAGTTGTAGTCGGCAATAACCGAGACTAATTGGCTGTAAGACTTAATGTCTTCGGGGCCGTCTAAAAGGAAGGATTTCAGAGGGGAGTCCGGCAAATCTGTTTTTGCTTTCTCATAGTCCGCTTGTTGTTTCGCGGTACCTTTCTTCATCAAGGGAGCAATACGCTTGCCGATTCCTTTAAGGACCATCATGCGTTTAACGAAGGCTTTGTAGAATTGAGCTTTTTTGTTGGAAGGATCTTTTTCTAAAGCCATATCAAAGACTTTATCAGAAAGCATAAAAGTATAAGGGCTTACTAACTGTTCGCCCGCATCCGCCAACTCATCCGCCTTCATTGAGGCATCGGCATGGACATTGGTCGTATTGTCCTTGTCTTTTTCAGAACAAGCTGTCAGCGCTATGATTAAACTTGTGGCTAAGATTGTGGTTTTTAAAATCGTCTTCATAATCATCTCCTTGGTTTGTTAAGCAGCTTTTAACGCACCGCTTTGTTGGGTGAGTTATAGTCCGTTTAACAAAACAACCATAGATTTTGTTAGTAAACTGTTTCAGTAAATATTAACCATTTGGTTAATATTTTAGGCTCAAAACCAACTGGAGTTGTTTTCGAGCCTAGGAAGCTTCCTACAAGGAGCATGCCCGCTTGAAATAGGTTTAGATCGTTTGCAGTGGCTTAGGATTCGACATAGCGACGAGGAAGGGCCCAATACGTCGAAGCCTCTCCGTTTTTTAGAATGGGGTAGTTTGTTCCAACTGATGATAGAAAATATGCCAGACCTAGGTCTATTGGTTTTTATTAAAACAAGTCTTTATTCTATCCGAATGTTTTCATTGGACTTCTGGTTGTACTCAAACAG
>DATBTE010000155.1:0-9612 GCA_036559425.1 Pseudobdellovibrionaceae bacterium
ATGGGAATTGATCCTATAACCCAAAGACCCGTCTACAGTGAAGGTCTACTGCAACTTTCCTATCAGGACAGCAAAGCCTATCCCTTCTGCGATGAATTCAATTGGACACGGGATAAGCATTTGCACCCGACGGATCCCCGCAAGACCATTTTGGATCCCTATAAAAACCTTCATTGTGGGGTAAAAATACTTGCCCAACAGATTAGAAATAGGGATCGTATCACGCTCTCTAGCGGTGTTTATTGGTCTGTCCTTAAACTCGGTGGCAAATACAATAAGATTAAACAAATTGCCGCATTGACCAGAAAGATGCCCGGATGTATGAACTGACCCAATGAAAAAAAGCCGACAAAAAGAACTTAAAAATTTCGCTCTAGGGTCTGAAAAAACCGCTTACCCTACCACGTATTCTCCGGAAATTCTGGAGGCTTTTGACAATAAAAATCCAGGCCGAGTGGCCTGGACCACTTTTGTCTGTACCGAGTTCACTTCTCTTTGTCCTAAGACTCACCAACCGGATTTTGCAAAGATCTTCATCAACTACATCGCCGCCGAAAAGATGGTGGAGTCCAAATCTTTAAAACTCTATCTTTTTAGCTATCGCAACCATGGGGATTTCCACGAGGATTGTGTGCAAAAAATCTGCGATGATCTGGTGAAGTTGATGAAACCAAAATATCTTGAAGTGATCGGTGAATTCACCCCCCGGGGCGGAATTGCCATTTATCCTTTCGCGAGTTATGCCAACAAAGAGAAAACTTTCCAGCAACTGTGGTCTCACCGTCTAGCGGAATACGCCCCTGGGAAGTACAGCATGGAACTTTCAAAACTCTACTGATTTCAAGGCTTAAACATAAGCTGTCTCGGCAAGGGCTGTCTGGCTCTCTAACTTTGAGTAGGGCGCCGCAAAAAGTGTCACATTTAAAAATGAAAGAAATTGTCCATCCAAGGTTCCTCTGGTTTGATTTTTTTACGACAAAAAAACAACTATGAGGAGACAGCAAGGATGGACCTGTCAAAATTAGTATTAAATGCCTTAGGATTGCAACACGAAGATGTAAAAATTGAGTCTTTCGAGGTCGATCAACAAAGTTTAACCGCCTGCGTGAAGATTCGCCAGATCCGGGAGAACTGCCGCTGTCCCAAATGCCATGAGCCCCTTTACGGAGTCAAGCAATGGCGCAGACGAGAGTTGTGGGGCGTCCCCCTCGGGGCCTTGCAAAAGGTTAAAATCATCTTCTTTCAGCTGCAGGCGGCTTGTGGCCGATGCCTCAAACTTCCACTTGCCGAGGCTCGATTTATCCATCCAAGATTCAAGCAAATGACAGCGGCCTTTGCCGAGTACGTGGGGCGATGGATGGAAGAGACGACCATCGCAGCCGTGGAACGAATGACTGAATGCCCCGGCATGAGTCTTTGGCGACTTGATCAGTGGCGAATGAAAACGATGAAGAAAATGTTCGAAATTCCAACAGACATGCCGATGAAGTTTGCCAGTGCCGACGAGGTTCATATGCGCACAATCAAGCCCAAAGACGCAAGATTTGATAAGTCAAAGTGGGATAAAAAATTTATCACTAACCTCGTCAGTTGCGATCTTGCGAAAGTCGTTGCAAATGCCAGTGGTCGCAGCAGCAGGTCACTCACCAGTTGTTTAAGACAGCTTCCTGACCATGTTCGTGAAAACATTAAGTTCATAGCTGTTGATATGCACGAAGGATATATCAAGGCTGCAACAAAACTTTGTCCGAATGCTAAAGTAACCGTGGACCGTTTTCACGTGGCTGAGGCTTTGAATCGGGCTTTTGATGAGCTTCGCAAACAGGAGTTCGACAAGGCAAAACAAGCCAATGATGCATTCCAATCTGAAATGCTGAAGCCATCAAAAAAGTACGTCCTTGTTGCGCGTAAGAAAGATCTTTCAAAGAAGGATCAGTCACAATTTGAGCGCCTCATTCAAGTAAATCAAAACATCAGCAATGCCTTAATCCTCATTGATTACTTCCACAGCATACTGGACAAACACGAAGTTAAAGACTTTCGTGAGGGTCTGAAGCTCTGGGAGGAACTCGTCACGGCCTCTAAGATTACACAGTTTGAAAAGTTCCTTGAGACTGTAAAGAAGCACCAAACACGGATCGAGGCCTACATATCGTCAAAACTTACGACAGCAATTTCTGAGGGGATCAATAACAAAATCAAGGTGCTCAAAAGAGTGGGATACACCTACACCAATGAAGAATCCTTTAAAAATAAGATCTTACAACGGTGTGGATTCATAAACTCAAGAAACTTAAATACAAATGGATGGTATTGGCATGTACCTACACCCCACTAATTGATAGAAAGGCGGGCTGTCTCAAATTGAGACAGCCCTTTTTTGTCGTCCCCTGCATAGTTTACAAACATCTCAATACCCTTCATTTCGAAATGAGACAAGTTAGAGCACCGGCATCCTCTTTGCTTTGTAAGGTCCTATAGGCAGAAAGGACATAGCTATGTTTAATAAGTGGGCTCTCATACTGGCAGGACTATTTTTTACACAGCAAATAGTGGCCAAAACAGCAAATGAATTCAGCTCCAATACTGAGAGCGCGGCGCCCTGTATTGAATGCAGCAGACCAACCAATAGTACATTTGAGTCTATAAGAATCTTTGCCGAGAACCTCAAAGAGAGCACGCGTGGAGCCCTCGATATCGAATATATTTTTGATAAAATGCATTACAGCAATAAATGTGACAGCTTCGCCGCCGATGGCGAGATGAATAAATGGGGCAATACCATCACTAATGAACTCAGACGTAACAAAGGTAACATTTCCTCTTCAGAAGAAGAAGATACTAGAAGGTATAAGCCCCTCCTTTCGCAGGGTCCTAAAGATATTAAGAAGTATTGTACAAACTTTCAGGCAATGACGACACCTGAAAGGGAAGCTCTGTATGTTCTTATTCTCACTGCAATGGCTCACTATGAAAGCTCCTGCAATTTCCGCGAGAAGGCCCCCGGCCCTAATGGAACAGCGGCGGGACTTTTGCAGCTCCACAAAGGTCGTGAGCAAAAATACTCTTCCGGATGTCGGCGGGGCGACTCTGCAAGACCAGAAAGAACCTTGATTTGCGGCCTATCAATGCTTAACGATCAGATAGAACGCGGCGAAAATCTCTTTAGCCGTGACTCTTACTGGGAAGTTCTACGCCCCCAAGGCAGATCTAAAAAAGCGGGGAAAATCATGGCTGCCATAAAAAAGTTTCCAGCCTGTGGAGCCATGGACACTCCCACTATCGCCAACTCAAAGCATAAGAGTAAAACTCGTATAGCCCAAAAGTAGCTTCCTCAATGAGGCCCCGTTAAGAGGGACGCTTTGAAAGATAATAGTCCCAAGTTCCATCGTAGGTCACAAGATGGTTCTTATCGAGTTCAAATACCCGGGTCGTCACTTCACGCAAGAAATGCCGATCATGGCTTACGATCATCACCGTGCCTGGAAAGGTTTTAATCGCATCGAGCAAAACTTCCCGCGAGACGATGTCCAAGTGATTCGTCGGCTCATCCAGAACTAGAAAGTTCACCGGCTTTGCCAAAATAGTAGCAAGAACCACGCGACTTTTCTCACCGCCCGATAAAATAGAAATTTTCTTATCCGCATCGTCTCCACTGAATTTAAATGCGCCAAGCAGATTTCTGACAAAACCAATGGTCGAATTCGGAATGCGCGAATGCACCTCTTCCATAATAGTGGCATGGGGGTCCAGCACGTCCAAAGAGTTCTGGCTAAAATAGCCCAAAGAGATAGAAGCTCCCAGAGCAAGTTGCCCCCCCGAGGCTTCCGTTTGACCAGTAATAATTTTTAGCAAAGTGGATTTACCAGCTCCATTGACTCCGACCACGGCCACGCGGTCCATTCGCTTCACCAGAGCGTTGGCATTTGCGAAGACGAGCTTCTCTTTGCCATCATCCCGTCTCCAAGTTTTAGTCAGACCTTCAAACTTCACCACTTCATCACCTCCACGAGGAGGCTCCGCCCATTCAAACTTGATAGCTTTTTCTTCATCGGGAATTTCGATGCGATCAATTTTTTCAAGTTTCTTCACCCGGGACTGAACTTGGGCCGCGTGAGAGGCACGCGCTGCGAAGCGAGCAATAAATTCTTCCTCTTTTGCCAGCATATCATCCTGGCGCTTCGCCGCAGCTATCAGCTGTTCCAGACGAATGGCTTTTTCTTTTTCATAGAAATCGTAATTCCCACCATAGGTAGTGATTGTTTTATTGGCAACTTCAACAACCTTTGATACCAGACGATTTAAGAAATCTCGATCATGGCTGGTCATCAAAAGAGCGCCCTTGAAATTGGTTAACCACTCTTCAAGCCATATAATAGATTCCAGATCCAAGTGATTCGTAGGCTCATCCATCAAGAGGACTTCCGGGTTCAAAACCAGGATTTTAGCCAACGCAATCCGCATCTTCCAGCCACCGCTAAAGCTTTCTGTCGGGCGATGATAATCCTCAGGGCCAATCCCCAGACCGGTTAAAATCTCAGCCGCCCGAGTGTCCAAATCGTAGCCCCCAAGCCGTTCAAATTCGGCCTGAACCTCGCCATAGCTCTCCAGGAGCTTCTCCATGGCCTCATCGCTGATAGGAGTCACCGCAGAGTCTTCGAGGCGCTGTTCAAGCATTTTCAATTTAGTGGCCAGCTCAGGAATCTTACCAGCAGCGGATTTCACCTCTTCCAGCGCCGAACGACCCTTCATGTCTTCGATATTTTGCGAAAAATAGCCTATCACAGTTTTATCGGACTTGGACACCAGGCCGTCGCAGCCCTCTTCGCCCGTAATCACTCTGAAAATCGTGGTTTTTCCCGCACCATTCGGACCGACGAGGCCAATTTTTTCACCATCGTTGATCTGAAAAGACGCATTCCTGTACAGAATCTTGCTACCGTATTGTTTAGTTATATTTGAGAGATGAATCATGTTGGGGAAGATAAAGGGTTTCGCGGCTTTAGGCAAGACAGCGCTGAATAAAATACAGCCTTCATTATTTTAAGGCGAAAGGGGTAAAAATAGTTTAAATTGGCGTTTTCCATGCGAAAGGTTCCCATGCATTCTAATTCTGACTCCCATTCCGATGCTGCTGTCACTCCGATATCTTCTTCCTTTAAATCCTATGGACTGAGCGACGCGCTTATAAAAGCCATGGATGAGATGGGCTTTACTTCGCCTACTCCCATTCAACAAAAAGCGATCCCCATGCTTTTAGGCGAAGCCCAAGACATGATCGGACTTGCCTCTACCGGCACAGGAAAAACTGCGGCCTTTGGTATTCCCCTCATTGAAAAAATCGATGCCAGTTCTAAAAGCGTCCAAGGACTTGTCCTAAGTCCCACTCGAGAACTGGCTATGCAGGTCTCTGATCAATTGCAAAAGCTTGGTAAATATAAAGGCGTTCGCGTGGTCACCATCTACGGTGGTTCTAGTTATCGCACTCAATTAGAAGGCGTTAAAAGAGGCGCGCATATCGTGGTGGCGACCCCTGGCCGTCTGGTGGATTTCTTAGAACAAAAAGCAGTGGCGCTGAATAATGTCCAAACGCTGGTTTTGGATGAAGCCGATGAAATGATCAGCATGGGTTTCAAAGATGATTTGGAATTCATTTTGAAAAACACTCATAATGAAGACGCAGCGGCTTCGGGCCGTGCAGCTTGCAAAACCTGGTTATTTTCTGCCACCATGAGTCGCGATATCCGTCGCGTAGCCGATACCTATCTGGAAAAACCACAAACAGTGGAGGTCGCAAAGACCCAAGGTATGTCTGAGCTGGTTAAACAAATTTACTTTACTGTTAAAGATGAACATAAAAACGAAGTGATCAGCCGTCTTTTACAAATGCATGATGATTTCCATGGCATTATCTTTTGCCAAACAAAAATGGAAGTGATCGAGCTTGAAGACAAGCTGCAAAAGCGTGGTTTCTCTGTCGCTTCTCTGCACGGAGATAAACAACAGCGTGAGCGTGAAATCACTCTTAAAAAATTCCGCACCGGCGAAACCAAAGTTTTGGTGGCTACGGACGTCGCCGCTCGCGGTTTAGATGTGAAGGACCTCACCCATGTGATCAATCACTCTTTGCCTTGGGATGTGGAATCTTATATTCACCGTATCGGCCGTACTGCACGTAATGGTAAAGAAGGATCCGCTATCAGTTTGATCAATCCACGCCAGGTCAGCTCTCTTCGTCGTTTACAAAACGTCACTAAGAAGAATTTAGAAAAAGGCAAAGTTCCAACAGCGGATGAAGTGGCTTTGCTTCGCCTGCAAAAATTCATGGCTAAATTGGCTGTGGTGGCGACCGAAGGGCGTAAGTATAAAATTGCTTTGGAGATGTTCACGGAACTCGTGCAAAAAGATGAGTCTGGTTTATTGAACCTGGCTTCTCCGGAATTGTTGGCCCGCGTGATCACCGCTCTTCATCCTGAGATGTTGGCGGAAAAAGATTATGATTTGGATTTTATGAAGGGTGGACTTGAACAGCGTCCAGCCCGTCGTGACGAAGGCAGCCGCGAAGGTCGTACATTGAGTGGCGGCTACCGCAACGATTCCCGCGGCGGCGGATATCGTAGTGGTGGCAACAGCCGGGGTGGTGGTTATTCCGATCGTCCTCGTAGCAGTGGCTACGCGGCCTCAGCTCCTGCAGAGCGACCTCGTCGTGAAGAAATTCGCAGAGAAGAGGCTCGCGAAACCTTCGCTCCTCGCCGCGATCGCGGCCCACGCTTTGATGGTTTCGATTTCGGTAATGGCGGCAGCGCCAGCCGCGGTGAACGCAGCGAGCGTCCTCCGCGCCGTACAACAGAACGTGCAGCAGAGCGCCCGGGAGATCACCCAGGAATCAAACGCCACCGCAGCGGCGGCATCAAACGCCGTCCCGCAAGCGATAACGCTTAATCGTCTTAATAAAGCGAGCTCCACGAGTTTTTCTAAACTCGGGAGTTCGCTATTTTTTTGTCAAAAATTCACTTATCAAGGTATGAAATCCTCAAATTCCCATCATCGATAATTCATTGGCTACTTCGCCAATGGTTTGCTTATCTATGAAAGATAAAAGCGGTTTATTTTCGGTCTCATCGCTGAGAAGATTCGCCAAATGCCAAAGCAGATCATCCGTCGTGACAATGCCCACGGCGTTTTCTTTCTCATCAGCAATGAGCAGACAAGATATTTTCTTTTGCAGCATCAACAAAATAGCTTTTCGAAGAGAGATATTCTGGTCCACATACTCCACGGGAGAACTCATCATCCACTCTACAGGAATATTTTTGGAATCCGGAATAGCATTGAGGTCTCTTTGGGAAAGAATACCTAATACGTCATCCGTTGCGTCGACGACCGGAAGGTGACGGATTCGATTTTCTTTCATCACCTCATGAGCCTCAAAAAGAGACGTTCCAACCGGGATCGTTAATAGCTTTTTGGTCATAACTTTTTTGACAGGTGTGATCATCTTATCCCCCTTCATCATGTAGATATTACTGGGGGTTGCAAAAACGAGGCCTGAGCTAATTCAAGCTGAGGAATTTTTCGAGGTATTTTGTCTCAAAAAATAAATAACGCAAATAGCAAATGTCCCGACTTAAGGATCAGCGAACCTTAATGGTCGATGCTTTCATCAATTTGAAGCTCGTGTCCCGCGGCATCTTTTATTTTAACTTCAAAATCAAGATTCATGATCAGGTTTTTTCTGATTTTATCATCATAATCCTTTTCATCAGGGAAAAGGAAATGATCTTCCCCCTTCTGATAGGCTTTAGTTTTTTGAATACTTGCCCTGATGTCCTCATAGCTTTTTTCATTTCTGAGGCTTTGCAAAAATTGTTTTTCACCACTGTTATCCGAATCAGTAAAGGTCAATACTGAGGTCGCGGAAGGAATTGGAATAAAATTTGAGGAATGAGCCGCCGCTATTTCAGAAATGACCTTTCTCTCAGAATTGCAGCTGGCATTTAAATAAATAAGAGGCTGATCCTTTCCTCTGCTTCTGATCCAACTGCCAAACTCTTGATTGGATATATGCTTTGAGTCCTTTTTTTCGTCATCTGGGGCAATCAAATAGATCACTTCTTTGGTGCCATCTTTTTTTATAAGACTTCCTTCAAAAAGTTTTCCATATTTATTGGCTCTGAATAAATTCCTCTCATCTCCGTCGGAGTGGGCTTCTTTTATAAGATAGTCTGCTTCGCCAGTTTCCACGGATTTTTGGAAAAATGAAATGGCCTCAATTGGCCTTGTGGGTTTAAATTCAAATCCTTGATTTTGATAGTAGGTCAGATATTCGTCAACAACGTATGAATGCCCTGAACTTAAGTTACTGCCCACAATCATGATACCTGTGAGTTTTCCATCTTTTTTCAAAGCCGCATAATTTGGAGCATTGTCTTTTGATATCATGTTGTCGAGAGGCTCTAAGACGGTGCTCGTGGTGCTTGCGGTGTATTTCTGGCCGTCATGCTGCCAGATATCTTCTTTGATTTCTTCTCTCCCACTTTAGAGTCTTTTGGTATTGAGATTGGATCCATCACCTTGAATTGAAAACCATATAAATCTGTGGAGTTTATCGAGTCTTCATATTTTGACGAAGAAGCATTTGGAAGATCGCCTGACCCCAGGACTATAGGCGTAGCCTTTCCATTTGAAATGGCCATACCCAGGTCCGTCGCTGACTTTGCAGTATCTCCGACTAAATTTAAGGCCCACTTTTTAGAGAAATAATACAGCTTACTCTGGAAAACGCCATTTAGTTCCGGTGATGCCATTGCATTGCGTGAAAGGCTTTCGGCAATCCCATCCACGATGGCATCTCTTTGTTCCTTTGGAAGTTTTTGGAGCTCTTCCTTAAACGGTTTGAATTCTAGCCAATCTTCAGTCGTCGTCTTTCTTTCAATATTCCCTGAAACTGATTTCAAATATTCAATTTTACTTGTTTCAAGATTTTTCTCAAATCCTGATTTGCATTTATTGGATTCATCAAGGCTATATTTTGAAGGCATTCGCTGATCAATTTTTAAAAGATGATAAAAAGCCTGAACAGTTTCAGAACGGCTTAAGGCAAGAGCCTTGAGTGTTTGGTTTACAAGATCTGGATGTGTTTCCACTAAATCTGATTTCAAAATTGCAGTGAGAATGGGGAGGTGAGTATCAGAATAACCCCCAAATTTCTGGAATCTCTTTAAATAGAGTTGTGCTTGCTTCTTAGAAATTTGACCTTTTGTAATTGGAGGCGTCAGTTTACTCCAATCCGTGGGATTAAAAGTTTCAGACTGGCACATGGCTGTTAAGGCTAAGTCTTGCACCTCCTCCAGATTAGAGCCGAGGGGTGAGGCAACATCTGCATTTTGAATAAGGCAATTGCAATCATCATCAATGACTTCAATTGAAGTTGGTAAGCAGACCGTGTCTATTGTCTGCGGGAAGGATTCTAGTTTAATCCATTTCTCAAGTTTACTATCAAAGTTGATGGAGTCACCCTTTTGAAATGACCGGCTTTTACCAGTCTTTGGATTAAAGATCAGGCGAAGCCCATTGGGAAGGATCAATAAAATTAACCGGATCATTGGCAAC
>DATBTE010000156.1:0-1804 GCA_036559425.1 Pseudobdellovibrionaceae bacterium
TTTCTTCCAAGATAATGAATATTTTCCCGTTGCGGCAGCAGCGCCTCATCAATCTTAACGACCGGACCAATCATAATGAAATGCCAACAAGGTCGCAGATCCGCCATCTGAGCTAAAAGATCCAAATCCATGCGTTCATCAATGACTCCAAAAAAACCGAGGCGAGGATGCGGAATAAGGGCTTGATCAGGGGGATCCACTGTCACTAACTTTGCACTGGAAAAATGGGCATGGTCGATACTGCTGGGCATTGGATGAATGTTGTGATGATGGTGTTGTTTAGCCTCATACAATGAATATCCTCCGGTAAACACAACATCCGCTTTTGCAAAGAGCTCTTTTTCCAGTTCAATTAAGGCGGGCGGACACCCATTAAATAAAGACAATTCATCCATGCAATCATAAACAATGGAGTAAGGATTTAGATGTCTGGAAAACGGCAATGCCATGGGCGTGTAATACCATAAAGAATATTCTTTCAGGTTTTCATCCTCAATTAAGTCATCTATAAAATGAGAAAGCGCCAGCTCTTGTATTTGGGGCTCCAGAGGGTGGGGAAAGTGCGGGGTGACAACTTGGACTCCTTCCACAGAGGAACGAATGTGCAAAGTCGGAGTTTCGCATAAGCCAAAAGCGGGTTCCTCAATAAAAAAAACTTTTCTGAATTTAGCGAAACGGGACATGAGATGCTGTGGGCGCTGGTAAACAAAATCCCAACGAAGATGAGAAAAAACCAATAAATCTGTGCGTCGACAAAGAATTCCCATTCAGCATAACTCCTTTATTAAAAATAATTTTAAAATCCATTTTAATCTAAAAAAAATTTTGCCAAAATAACAAGCGGCGCTATTTATATATAGTTATACATAGCCACTTAACTACTAACTCTTTGAGATAAAAACTCAAAAAAGCTGCCTTCTTAGAACTAAAAATATTTCTCAAATTAAAATGGAGAGTTCCGGATGTTTACAAATACTTTGGAAGATTCAGAGAAAAATTACCCCAGAAAATTACTTAGACGTAATAATTGGTCTAATCTCAACGGAACTTGGCAATTTCGCTTGGATCATGAAAAAAAATACAATCGACCCAACCAGATCCCCGACTGGCCCTTGACCATTCAAGTTCCATTTGCACCGGAATCTCCGGCGAGTGGGATTGGAGATAATGATTTTCATTCGCGAGTTTGGTACCAGCGTACTTTTGAATTTTACAAAACGGATATGAGAGTCATCCTTCATTTTGGCGCTGTCGATTATGAGGCGCGGGTTTGGATTAACAATCATTATCTGGGACATCACGAAGGAGGTCATACGCCCTTCAGTTTTGATGTCACGGATTTACTCAATTCTGGCGGAGACCAAATCATTACTGTCCGTGCGGATGATGATCCCCTGGATCTGACCAAACCCCGGGGAAAGCAGGACTGGCAACGCCATCCGCATAGCATTTGGTATCCACGCACTACAGGAATTTGGCAAACTGTTTGGATGGAGGAAGTCGCGCAGACCTACGTGGAGCGATTGCGCTGCACACCCATGCTTGAACGCTGGGAAATTAGCATTGAGGCCTTTATTGAAGGCACTTATAAAGAAGGCCTGCAGTTGGAAGTAAAAGTAAAAAGCGGCAGTAAATTGCTCGCACGAGATCATTACGAAGTTGTAAATAAAGAAGTGCATCGAAAAATTGCCATGTCGGATCCGGGGATTGATGACTATCGAAATGAGCTCTTATGGAGTCCGGAAAAACCCACCCTCATAGATATTGAAATCAAGCTCATTGACGAAGGGAAAGTGCTTGATCA
>DATBTE010000157.1:0-2487 GCA_036559425.1 Pseudobdellovibrionaceae bacterium
CGATCTTTTAATCAATTATATCGATGATGACGGTTATCTTAAAACTCCCCTGGAGCAAATTTCCGCCGAAGAAAAACTTCCCATTGAAGATTTGGAAGACACTTTAAGTCTTATCCACGAGTTTGATCCACCCGGAGTGGGTGCCCGTGATATGAAGGAATGTTTATTGATTCAAGCGAAGCATCTTGAAGAAGATACTCATGATCTGGTGAATTTGATCAATAATCATCTCAAGGAACTTGAAAAGAAGAATTACGATGCCATAGCCAAGATCATGGGCCGCGAATTGGAAGAAGTTGTCGAAATGTGTAAAATCATCTATTCGATGGATCCTAAGCCGGGTCGGGCTTTTGTCAGCAACGAAGTCCAGTACGTGACTCCGGATGTGTATGTTTACAAAGTCGGCGACGACTTTGTGGTTTCCTTGAATGAAGATGGACTGCCTCGGTTGAAGATCTCCAACTTCTATAAAAACATGCTCAAAGGTGCAAACAAGGCTGAAGCGAAAACCCATGATTATATCCAGGAAAAATTGCGTTCCGCAGTGTGGTTGATTAAGTCGATTCATCAGAGGCAAAGAACCATCTATAAGGTGGCCGAAAGTATCGTTAAACACCAGCGCAGTTTTTTTGAAAAGGGCCCATCTTATTTGAAACCGATGATTCTCAGGGATATTGCGAACGATATCGGCATGCATGAGTCCACAGTGAGTCGGGTGACCACGGCCAAGTATGTCCATACCCCACAGGGGATTTATGAATTGAAATATTTTTTCAATTCTGCAATTAGCTCTTCCGATGGAGACTCAATGGCGAGCGAGTCGGTGAAGTTGAAGATCAAGGATTTAGTGGGCAAAGAGGATCCAAAAAATCCCCTTTCAGACCAAAAGATTGTGGAACTGCTCAAAGTTGAAGGAATACAAATTGCCCGTCGAACGGTTGCGAAGTATCGTGATGTCCTGAAGATTCTTCCTTCGAGCCAACGAAAAAAGTTTTTCTAGTCTAGTCGGTGACTTCGATTAGAGGTGAGTCATGTCGAATGAATTTTTTCAAGAGGGTCCTCAATTAAAAAATCAATATACCGAAGATCGTCTACTGCAAGCCTATTTGCATTGGAGAATTCCGCCACAATTCATAGTGAATTTTACCCCTCACTTGAAGCATTTAGGGCAAAGAGCGGTCACGGACATGCTGGGATGGGCTGAGGAGGCCGAAACCAATCCGCCGAAGCACATTCCTTACGATGCCTGGGGAAAACGAATTGATTTTATTGAAACCTGCAGAGGGTGGAAAAATCTTGAGGGAGTGGCGGCCGAAGAAGGGCTTATTGCCACGGGCTACGAACGTAAATACGGCGAGTATTCCCGAACCTACCAAATGGCATTGTTGTATCTTTATCATCCTTCTTCAGCTCTTTATTCTTGTCCCTTGGCAATGACCGATGGGGCCACTCGAGCGATAGAGCTCTACGGCGATGAGTATTTAAAATCAAAACCCTATAAGCATTTGACCAGTCGAGATCCGCAGCAGTTCTGGTCTTCAGGACAATGGATGACCGAGAGAACCGGCGGCTCTGATGTCAGTGGAACTTCGACGATCGCAAAGAAAGTTGGCGACCATTATGAGCTTTACGGGA
The DNA here is from genome assembly GCA_036559425.1 of Pseudobdellovibrionaceae bacterium. Taxonomy (GTDB): domain Bacteria; phylum Bdellovibrionota; class Bdellovibrionia; order Bdellovibrionales; family Bdellovibrionaceae; genus JACMRP01. The sequence continues at coordinate 1,636 of DATBTE010000157.1, forward strand.
CGAAAAGTTTTACCTCCGCGACAACTTCGCAGATGGCCATGACTTTGGCGCGGATCGAAGGCGCCGATCCCAAAACCCGTGGGTTGAGTCTTTTTTATCTCGAGCTTCGCAATGAGAAAAATGAACTTGATAAAATCATGGTGCATCGCTTGAAAGATAAATTAGGCACCAAAGCGCTGCCTACTGCGGAGCTCAGCCTTCAAGGGACTCCAGCCAGACTGGTGGGGGGCGAGGGGGATGGAGTAAAAAAAATCTCCAGCCTTTTCAATATCACCCGCATTTATAATTCCATTTGCTCCATCTCTCATATGCGCCGAGGGTTGGCGTTGGCAAAGGATTATTCTCTCAAGCGCGCGGCCTTTGGCAAACAGCTGATTGATCATCCACTGCATGTTGAAACTTTGATGGATATGTATGTGGATTATGCCGCCAGCTTTCATTTGGTGATGAGAGCGGTAGAAATTCTTGGCAAAGAGGAGTGTGGCAAAGCCATGCCCGAAGAAAGTGCCGTTTTAAGACTCTTGACCCCCGTGATTAAACTTTTCTCGGGTAAAAAAGCCCTGTCGGTAACGAGTGAGGTGGTGGAAGTTTTTGGTGGCTCCGGCTATGTTGAAGACACGGGGATTCCTCGTCTGCTCCGCGATGCTCAAGTCTTTTCCATTTGGGAAGGCACAACCAATGTTTTGAGCCTTGACGTCCTGCGTGCCATTGAAAAAGAAAATGCCTTTAAGCCATTTATGCAAGAAATCCAAGGATGCTTGCTCGCGATGATGAAAGAGCCCATGGCAGGCCAGCAACTCAAAGGAGAAATCCAGGCCATCGAAAAAGCGCTTAAGGATTTAGAAAGCTATT
>DATBTE010000158.1:0-14342 GCA_036559425.1 Pseudobdellovibrionaceae bacterium
ATCGGAATATGGCGGGATTCTCAGAATAAAACAGGACCAGATACTGGTGTCAGTTATTCAATCACGACAATGGTCTCAGTTAAGTGGCGAGCACGAAGACTACGCGTTGGATATCCACCGCCGGAGGCGGTTCAGTCCAAACAAATCTATCTTAGCCGTGAGACGTTCGTGGAAGCGCCGACAACCTAATCGAGCACAATACCCCTATGTTACAGAAGCCACACCATTAAATCAGCGTGGTTTTCTTGAAGAGGTGGGGTTTTTAAGCCAAGCTGCCAATGGGGAACTGGCCGCCACTCGAGGCATGTAGGCAAGATTCCAGAATTAGCCCGGAGATACGATTTTATTGGACTTGGGCAACTCCGTCTTGCTAAGACCCTCAGAATGGAAAATATACAAGCTCCGAAGCCACCTATGATTTCAAAAGACGCAGTCGATGACTTTTTTCAGCTCGCCGCTGGGACCTACAAATCAGCACCCTGGAAGTATTGTTCTGACTCTGATGTCTTCGGAGTTGTGATCCCGGAAACAAAAGAACTTCACTTTGTTTCTGTCATGGGCGGTGGGGGCCAGTGCTTTGGACTCGCCACTTATCGTGGAATCGAAGGGCTTGATTTCTTTCTCTCCGTTATAGGTGGCTCCGGTGATATCGATCCCTTTACTGCCCGGCGAAAACAAAATGGACTCCTCATGGAGTTCACTTCAAAAAAATATTTAGACGACTTTAATCTTGAGATGGCAGAGCAAGTGCATTTTAAACCCGCCAGTTCAAAGTCATGGGTTATGGTAAAAGATATGGAACCTGGTTGGTTTCCTTGGGCACCTAAAGAAAAAGACATTCTGGCTCTGGCTACGATCATGTCCCTTTTGCCGACTTTTACAAAAAAGCAAAAGGATAATCCAGAATGGACCATGGGTAATGGTGACGATCTTTTCCCAGTCTTTATCTGGAAAGAGAAGGCCAACGACTGGAAAATCGAATGGTGGGATCAGGATAAAATCTTAAAAGCCAGCAATGAGACTGTAACAGAGACTTCAGTCAAACCAGTGGATGAGCTGAAACTACAAAAGGCCAAAAGCCACAAGAAATCCAAACAAGCTATTTGGGAGGCTTACTCCTTTTATATGCCGGAGCCGGTGCTGGATGGGGATCGTCCCTATTTCCCAGAGATTTGTGTGATCATGGATCATAAAGCAAACCAGTGTCTGGAAATGGAAATGATTCCGCCAACTCAAGACCGAGCTATGGTTCTTCGTGACCTTGCAATCAAAACTATCAATAAAACAAGCGAGGTGCCTCAAACCATTATCATTGAAGAAATGGATCTCCTTTTGGGAATGATCACTTTAAAAGAAGTTTTGGAAATCGAGATTAAGTTTGACTCAACCGAGTGCGGTTATAACTTCCGAGAAAGCCTCTATAAGAAGATGGACTCATTCCCACGCTGAAGCCCCCCCCGGCCTGTGGTCAATCTTATGACGAGAAGCCTTCTATAGAGGACCCAACCAACGAAAATTAAGTCGATATGATTATCTTTTTACATGCCTGGAATTAAATTGCACAAGTGCAAATGTTAAATTAAAAGCACCCTATTATTTAACAAACGATGGTGTGTCCACCAAACAATAGGGAGTCTTTGTGAAAAAAATAATTTATGTCCTTGTGTTGATTTTAATCTCAAGCCTACCGCTCATTACATCAGCCAAATCCTCCGTAGTCCCATTCAAGAGCGCACATTGTGAGAAGGTTACCAATCAGCTCTTTCATACCAACTCTCATCGAACTGTTAACTTTGTATTATTGCAAAATAACTCAGTGGGCGTTGCATACTCTATAAAAATGTCTGGTTATGATTTTGCACAAAAAGCCTTTATGGATCAGATGAGCAATGGCGTATATCGCCTTAGAGCTACACACTATGACTTTACGTTTGATGTTGAGGCAGACGCCGCATCAGCAGTTTCTGCTGATTCCCATGATTTTTTTGATCTGTCTTGTCAGTATCGTTAAGCAATATGATCTTGCTGTTCGAACATTGATAATTTAATGAATAAGCTGGAGGCAAAAATCTCCGGCTTTTTTTTATATGCCTTATGACCAAGGCCCCCAACAACGCCGAAGGTCCTTGTTACTCTATTGATGCGGTCGCCAAACCCTTCGAATCACAATTCTAAAGCAGGTTTTACTACTCATGACCAGGTAGCTCAAACCGCTACCAAAATTCCCGCTGGAACTTCACTTATTTTTTCCACCCATCGAACTTTTTTCTTATTTCTTCGGTTACTTTTTGGATAGTTGCATCCAGTGTCACTCGGTGCATTTCCTCAAGGGGGACGTCGTATAGAGTCGAGATCTTTCGAAGGGTCCGAATTGGAGGATCAGAAAGGCCACGCTCCCAATTCGAAACGAATTGCGGAGACGTATAGCCAAGTTTTTTTGCGACCTCTCCTTGGGAAAGCCCTGCGAGCAAACGTTTGTCTTTTAAAAAGGCTGAAAGTTTACTTACTTTTCTGGTGCCCACCACATACTCCTAAAATAACCTTGGCGGTCAAGGTGCGCCAATAGAAACACTTCTAAGTTCTACTTGCCCGCATGCTCATCTTTAAATCGCTTGAAATTTTCTACAATAGTTTTTCTGGCCTCTGGTCGAAGACGAGAAAGCAGCAGAAGAAGCTGCTGAGTCTGGTCGCCCGTAAAGGCGTTTTGAAATAGCGATAACAACTCGGCTTTTTTCTCCCGACGCTCTTGATCGGAAAGATAGTCAGGCAATGGTTCAGCAACGATAAGAATCTTGCGGCTAAAAATTTCCTTTTCGATAAAGAAATCTATAGTACCGTACCGGTATTCAACATCAATACTCTTAGGAATCAGCATCCAGAAGCTTGGCAAGTCTGTTCCTTTGTCTCCATCATAGTTCTCACTTAAAAAATGAAGGAACGCGCTTAGGTCAGTGGTCAGCTCCTCGAGAGAAATCTGAGGAGTCACATTCTGAACCTCAAGCCTTCCAGTTGGTTTTTTATCCAAGCCAGCCTCCTTTTTACTTCCGATTAATCTATTATGTATATCACATTAAAACAAGTATTATTTATGTGTATTACACAAAACGATGGCTCTTTGTGCTTAAATGGATATAATAGCCAAAAGAAACTCAAGTTTGGGGAACATGGCCAGCAACGACGAAGAAAATTACCTTCAGAAGATCTTTTATGTGGTTTTCCGCAAGTACCTGCCTAATTGGTCAGATGTGGTCGCATTTTCTGATCGAACAGGTGTAAATATAAATACCCTGCGGGACATTTATTATAAAGATGGCTTGGCCGGGATCAGCACGATGGACCGAGTACTCAAGGAACTGTTAAATTTGACTCCTGACAAGGTTGCCGCCTTAATCTCTAAAATCGACCAGATTGAACCTATTTCAGAATCATCAAGCATTTGGAACTCAATTAATGCTCCTGAAGAGAGGAAGCTTTACTACGCGCTTGTTGCCAAGGCGTTATTCGAAATTGATTCGAAGCTCGAAAAAGCCTCGAAGAAAAAATAGAACCAAGGCGATAGCAAGACGAGACTCGTTTTATATCGCTCGTCTTTTGAACCAAGATTAGCTGAATTGAATGCATAAAAAAGAAAGGGTTTTTAAGCTATTAAGGGCTCTTTCGGTAGACTTTCAAATCTCCTTACTATAGGTATTTCTCAAAAGGGAGACTGCCATGAGTGAAACCACCGGACTCCTGCATCATGTAAATATAAAAGTTTCTGACCTTAAGAAATCTACAGAGTTTTGGGGATGGTTCTTAAAAATGCTGGGGTGGGAGCTTTATGATTCGTGGCCTAAAGGCGTGAGTTACAAGTTGGGACCGACCTACCTGGATTTTGTCCAAGCAGAGGAACAGTATGCAAATATCCCACATCAACGAGATTTGGTAGGACTGAATCATTTTGCCTTTCATGGACGCTCCAGAAGTCATATAGACGAAATTACAAATACTTTGAGGGAACGTGGCGTTAACATTCTTTACCAGGACCAACACCCGTTTGCCGGAGGGCCTAGCTACTACGCGGTTTATTTTGAAGACCCCAATAAATTTAAAGTTGAGGTTGTGGCCCCGGATTAGAAATCCGGTCAGAAATTCCTCCAGAGAGGTTTTTAAGGCGCGATTTGCTACTCTCCTGCTCAAGGCTATTACCAGCCGGTCAAGAGCGCCTGTCTTTACGTCAGGGCCATTTTATTGAATCTGATGACTGCGTAAAACTGAAGGCCCAGCAACTCGATATGATTCCTCAAGTGACCATCCAAAGGAGGTGACAGACAGCCTATCATAAAATACGCTGGTGAAATGCTAGACGGATCTAAATTGCAATTGCCACAACAGTTCGAGTGGGACTTCAATGTTTTATCGGGAGATGAGACGACTTCGTTGATGAAAAAGGTTTGGCCACGATATTTGATTGAGGAAAGCGACCTTCAAGAAGCCCCACCATCAACCGAGTTGACTGATGCTGAACTCTTCCGACGATTTCCGATGTGGGGCATTCGAAGCAAGACTGATCAGAAGCTTGTTGCGTTTGCTAGCGCGGTTCTCATTCCAATGGATTTAACTAAGAAAACTTTGCCAGATGAGGGATGGCAATCGGCCATCCAAGCATATTTTTCGAAGTTCGAGGCGAACTGCTTATGCTTACTGTCCGCCAATGTCGATCCAGACTTTCGTAAGCTCAGATTTTCCTATTTTTTATTAGAGCGGGCAAAGGAACTCGCTAGAAGTTTCGGATTTAATGACGTGATCGCACCAGTAAGACCCTCTCAAAAGGATCAATTTCCAAGCATGCCAATGATTGAATACCTTGAAAAACAGTCAGATGCAGGTGAGATTTTTGACCCTTGGCTGCGGGCTCACAAGAATCTCGGGGGAGAAATACTCAACGTTTGCAGCCAATCTGTTGTCATCAAGGCAACGCTATCAAAGTGGCGCGAGTGGACAGGGGAGGCACTACATCAATCTGGCGAACTCCTTCTTCCTAAGGGACTTGTTCCATTGAAGGTCGATGTCGATGCGAATATAGGAATCTATTGTGAACCAAATGTTTGGGTCCACTACAGGTTGTGAGGAAAACCGTTCACCTAAATCACTTGATAAGGAGAAAAGTCACGCTCTGTAAATCACAGGCGAAGAAGTTAATCTGAGGAGCTATTTTTTGTAAAGAAAGGAGTGAGTTTCAATTCACTCATTTCTGGCCAAAGAGTGGAGATCGTTAAAGCACACTCAGAGCATCGCCACCGATCTTTTCGATCCAACTGCGGAGAAGACCAAGTCAGCGATCGCGCATTTGTTTTCTTTACAATCTTCGTATCGAAGGGTATTTCTACGCCATCTAGCGAATGGAATAATAATATGAGATTGAATTTTTAAAGGAGGGTCCAATGATTGATCAAAAATCGGAACTTCAAGAAGCCTTAAAATTCATTGAAAATATTGATGCCCTCAAAAATACTTATCGTAAGTGTTTGATCATGAGTGGGCAAAGAGAAGAGAGCACCGCTGAACATTCATTTTCTTTAGCAATGGCGGTCCTTTGCCTGGTACGGTTTAGTAATCAGAAAATCGATGTGACTAAAACGGTAAAGATGGCATTGTTTCACGATCTTGCGGAAGCCTTATTGGGCGATACATTCCATTACGACAAAAATACGAGTCCTCAAGCAATTTCTGAAGGAGAGGCTCTTAAGCAAGTCCTGAGTCCAATTGCTCGTACCGAGTTATCTACAGAAATTTATGATTTGTGGAATGAATTTGAGAATGGCAATGGACCTGAAGCTGTATTTCTTCGTGGTTTAGATCGCTTTCTCCCGATTCTGCATAATTATAAAACTAAAGGTCATTCCTGGGTTAAATACGGTATCACCAAAGAAAAGGCTCTTCAAAAGAATTTCCATATTGAACAAAGTTCTGATGTAATATGGAGCTTTACAAAAAATATACTGGATGAAGCTCAATCAAAAGGATGGATTCTCTAAATGATGTTTTTTTCAGATCCATTCTTTGACCGCCATTAAGCCCTTCAATCTTGGTTGAGGAACTACTAAGAATTCACTGATTAGCCAGCGGCCTGAAAAACCCTGGCTATTTTTATTTGTAATTCTGACCAGGAGCCATGGGCTTAGCAGGTCCGGCTCGTGCTACTCCTCTGGTCATGAAACCCCAACTCCGGCATTTTAAGGCACAAACTGCTACTGTCCCGAGTATCCATAATAGGCTCTGGTCATTTGAAGGCGTCTTTTGGGGCAATGTCATTTTAGGGCTATAAAGCCAGTTCGGAGCTGATGGCCCGGCTAATCGGAAAGATTTGGTTTCAATTCACTGAAAATAAAGGACGGGTTACCCCAACAATGTTGCAGCGATGGTTAACTGTGTTTGCAATTGACTCTTAATGCCTACGCTGCAATCCTCCAATAAAAAGGGAGATTCACATGCTTCACGTTTTATTGGCATTGTTTCTTGCGCCACTTTTTTCTCATGCAAACGTTTTTGATTTTAAAAATCTAAGAGAGATCAAAACTCAAGGCACTCTGAATGCTAAATGTGCTGATTTTTCGGGGAATTGGTCGGGCACTTGCATAATGGATAGCAAGAAGCGAGATAAAAGCGTAAATATCTCTCAGTTTGAGTGCACAGCTTGGATTATCTCCGATTCGCCTTATTTTATATATCTGAATGGTGAAAAGGTTACCACTACCACTAATCTGTCAGCTGTTGGTGATCCATGGATTAATAAAGAGACTGTGAGTACTCGTTTGAACGATGACCAAGTGGAGATCACTTTTATAGATTATGATCCCAGATCATCAAAACCGGATTTTACTTCTAATGGACAATTTACCTTAAAAAATTCTCGCCTCTTTATAAAGTGGAAAAACTCCATGGGACAATCTGAGGATTGCGAACTAGAAAGAAGATGAGATTCAGTTGATTCAACAACCATCGCCTAAAGGCGATGGAATGCTTAACGGCGGACTGGCCGCCGTCTAAAATTACGCGGCTAAAGCGGCTTTGGAAAATAAAAATTCTAGCAACAATAGTGAGCGGACAATGTCACTTGCTAATAGAAAAAATCCCGCGCCCTAAGATGCAGATGAGCTAAGCCAGACTGAGGGCTCGCTTTTTGTAATGAAATGAGCGAGTTTCAATTTATGCATTTTGGATCAGCGGATGACGATCATTAAAGCCACTATCCTGGCCAGCGCCTGGGGAAGTCAGAAGAACAGCTTCAAAGACGCCCTCCCGCGAAACAAATCTTAACTTTATTCCCCATCAGATCCCATTACCCGCCCGCTCAGTACCGTCAGGGTCCCATAATGAAAAGCGCCAAGATTCATTGAGATTTACTCAAAACCATTGACCATTTGAGGTTCGCTGAAGTAATCCCAATGCAACTCCGGAGGAACATTATGAAATTATTAACTATTTTCGTAAGCTTGGTTATTTCAACTTCAGCACTTGCTTCAACAATTTATTATGAGGGTTCAGAGAAGACTGTTACAAAAACTTCTTTAGCTCCAATGGAGCGAACACTTTACGTTTTTACTGATTCTGGAAAGTGTAAATTCAATACCGAATCTCTTGCTATGTTGCATTTAGATGTACTCGCTTTAACAAAAGCTATTTCTCAGGATAATGTCGCTATTAGAGCTCAGAAAAATACTGACGGTTCCTGCGATTTAATACTTGTTGAATTTGTAAAGTAAAACCCTAATATCTTAGGCACTAAGCTTTCAGCAATACCACGAGATAAGTCGGAAACGAAAATTTCCGGCTTGTTTCACGTACCTTTTTAGTCATGAGACAATTGCCGCTAGAAGGGTGCTGCTACCGGAGTGACTAAGAACTCCGGCGCCGGAAGTAATTGACCAAGGTGTCAGTGTTCTTCTTGGTCCAGGAAGTTTTCGATGTCAGTTTGATAATAGTAATTCAAACCGCTATCAAAGGAAATAATGTTTCCCTCACGGGCTTCTTGCTCCTCCCACTCAGACTGGGCACATTGCCAAAAAATTGGGTCCATGGCCTTCATGACTGAAATCGAATCCAGAGTCATCCAGCCCACAGTCACCTCTTTAGGATAGCACTCACGAACTGAGTCCTCAAAGGCCCGGCTCAAATTGACCGGAGTAAGCTCGGATTCCAGAATATATTTGATCGCCCAGTCGACCCCATAGTCACAGCCGACATTGACCATTAAGCGCATGAGATCGTCTGACCTGCAAGATTCGCAAGTTCCGCTATGAGTTTCCTTATAACAGGAATAACAGAATGGTTGAGTGCGTTTGTAGGCAAGCTTTTCAAGTCTATTTTGAATTTCAGTATTCATGATTTCTTTCCTTTGCTTCTTGTTTTATTTTCCCTTTCTTAGGGTTCCTTCACGAAGCTTGAGGAACCCGAAAAGGGAAAAAGAGAGCGCAGGCAAAGACCTCGGACCGACCGCGTATGCGGCAGGGCGAATGACATTTCTATAAGGAATGGCGTGAAGCCTGCGGAGGGACGAAAACAGGTCTTTGCCGGAGAGAACGTCACGAAAAGAAGCAAGGGAGTCTTGTTATTTGAAATTTAATGTTTGAAAAGCCAAAAATGCCGGCCTAGATTTCCCACTGACTTTCAAAGGGAATAAGCGCTGCCATTTGATCAATCACGGTCTTTGCGCAGGCAATAGCTTCTTTGACTTGATCCAAAGTGACGGCCTCGACATCCGCGTCAGGGTATCTGTAGAGAATGGCGTATTTTGTAAGGAAAGACGCTCGCTTCATAAGCGGGTCCAATTCTGGATGATGCACCAAAACCTGAGTGGCTAGTTTTCCAATGTCATGAATATATGAAAGCGGGATTTTCTTATAGACCAAATAGCCCTTGATAGCTTTTTCAGCCGCCTGTTGACAGTGAAAAGTAACTCCCCGCCACATTTCTTCCTGCCCACCCTCAAAAAGAGTTCGCGCCATGTTCAGATCTACACGGGAAAATTTAAACCAAAGCTGAATATTGCTTTCTGATTTTGCCAAACGATTAAAGCTCCACACCCTCAGTATTTACTATGTAGGGAATGGACTGGAACAAAGATTTACTTTCATCAAATTCTTTTTGCGTATAAACAAAGACATCTACAGGTGAAGTGCGGCCCCACAAAACCAAATTGGCTTCGTCCATGCGCTCCATCTTCGTTTTGCTCGAGTTTTTAACGATGAGAAAAAGATCGTAATCACTTTCTGCCGTCGCAGTCCCTTTTGCGCGAGAGCCAAAAAGAAATATCTTCTCGGGCTTAAAGTGAGCTTTAAGCTTCGATACGATGTCCGCGAGGTTTTTGTCTTTTTCTAATTCTATATGCATACAAACTTTCCGTTAAAGTTAGTATGATTTAGAAAAAGGTCTTATTTCTTAGTTAAAAATTTCCTGGAATAGAAAATTCTTAATTAAAAAATCGAGGCCTTAAGCCGCCTCTGTGGATTGCTCGGGGAATTGCACCGTTGGAGTCATTTGAGCTTTTTCAAGCTCTTCTTGTTCCAACTTCATTTTAAGAGCCAAAGCTTCATCTTTTTTCATCGCAAGCTTTTCTTGGTGAACACTTCCATGAGAACAATTTGCCACTGTAGAAATCGCTCGATAGGTCATGCCCGCTTTTAAAAGTTTACGAATCAAATCCGAATCTCTGAGCTTCTTTCTCCCGATCAATTTGCCTTTGGCTCTCGCGTTTGCCAGTCCGTTCTTTACTCGCTCAGCGATCAGGTCACGCTCAAGGGCCGCAATCGCCGAGATAATCACAAACACCGCTTTTCCAATCGGAGAGTTCGTGTCGATCTTCTCGGTTAAGGAAACAAAGCCCGTATTGGTCTTCTTCATTTCCTCAAGGCCCTGAAGTAAATGCGTCGTGCTTCTCGCAAATCTCGAGAAAGAGTAGACTACAACACATTCCGCTTCGTTGTCTCTGACAACTTTCATCATCCGATCCAGTGCCGGGCGGGATGATTTCGTCCCGCTGATTCCCTCATCGGCAAAGATCTCGTAATGAGTGATATTGTTCATGCGACAATAGTCATTCAAAGCTCTGACCTGGGATTCCAGGCCGGAGGCCTGATCCTGAGTGCTCACGCGAGCATAAAGGCATACCTTTTTCTTAATCATTAGCTTCCCCTTTCTTATAGTTTTTTTTGACTAGATTTTCAATTTTATTGGTATTTCTCTGCATCATAGAGTCACCTCCTTGGTTGGTTGTTGGCTATATTGGTTTATAGACGAATTCATTGAAGCCCCCAGCGTAACGCCATGGCTTTGAGCACGGCGATCTGAAGCTTTGGGCCCATGCTAAAGGCGGCGTCGAACGGGTTTGACCGGACTTCATCGGTCCAAATGGCATAGGCAAATAGCAAAGCCCCGCGATGACCTGAGCCAAAAGAGTTCTTAAAAATCTGATCCCAGTAAATATTTTCATTTTGAAAATCAATAAATGGCATTACTGATTCCATAAGAAATGAATCGGCGTTTAAAATCTCAAGCACCGCCTTCATTTCTATGGATGGGGCTCGTTGTACTTTCTGAATGTTGAGTGCTGCTGTCATAAATCACCTCCTTTTGTTAGTTTGTTATTTCTTTTACGTGTGTTTGGATGTTCGGGAAAAAATCGAGGGCTTCCCCAGGCCGAGGCGCGGGATTCATACACAAGCTTGGCCTGGGCCTTGTAGATCCATAAGGTCAGAACGTCGAGCTTGCCGACGGTCGCTGCCGCGATCACAATGGATGCAATGAGCGGAATGATTTTATCGAAATTCATAAGATTTCCCCTTTAAGATAATTTTTTTTGTTTCGAATCGTTTAAGAATGTTATTCACCGCAGCCCAGCTCCATTGCTTGCCTTCGCGAGAACGGATTTTCTTTTGATCGAGTTCTTTCATAATTGAATGTGCCGAAAGCCCCCGCCCCCAACGCTGATGGATGATGGCTAATGTCGGAAACTCTCTGGGGTCTTTGACAATTCGCCCCTCGAAATAGCAGAAGCCGTAATAAGGCTTTGCTGACTGCTTGCCTGAAGTGATTTTTCGGCAATGAGTGCCTTGGCACCGAACCTCTCTCAAAGTGATTCCCGCGCGAACGAGAGATGAGCGCACGCCATTTTTAGAACAGCCATACTCATTGGCTATTTCCGCAAGCGAGAGACCTTTTTGGTACTTTTCAATAAATTCTTGGCTTAAATCGGATTTTACTTCGGTTAAAAATGTTGAGAAATCAAGAGGATAGATCCGTTCGGATATTGGAATGCATGGTTCACCACTAAATTCTCTATATATATCAAATACTTACGGCCATGAGTAAAAATAAAATTTGATAGAGAATATCCCTTGAACATCAAGCCCTAGGGAAATATGGACAGCACTTTATCTTGTACTGCTAGAATCGGTTGGCGGATGATTTTTTTCAGAAGTTGTTTTTACGCAGATCTTATAATTATCCATGCCTGTATCTTTGGGTGGATTTTTTGCGGCAAATCCGGCCTCGCAAAGAGCACCCTCTTTAGGACGAATTTTACACTCGTCCGATACGAGGCCGAATTTTATCGAAAGCTCTGCAGAAACTTCCGAGGTCACAGCGAAACGGAAGTTCTGGCGATCTATGGGTTGATTCATGGCTTGGTTACCGGACCGTTCCTGACGGATCAGGCGATCGAATTAGCGACGACCTGGCTAACGCGCTTAACCGAGAATCCAAAGCAGTAGCTCGATTTCGCTGAACTTGCCACAGGGACAAGGTTCCTCTTTGCTTAACCTAAAGAGAATCTCTGCAAGCTGTCGTCAGATCGATTTACGCAGGCATACTGGGGGCATTGGGCTCTCCGATCACTTAAGCCCGCTATATTGAATTTAAGGGCTCCGGGATTGAAGCAATCTAAGGGATTCATCCAATAGATTTCTTTGATGACTGGCTTACTGTTTTCGATTTACTAATTGCATATGGAAAATAAAATCGACGTGCGAATTAGACCGGCTGAAAAAGATGATTTAGTTCGTTTGGCTGATCTCTCATTACAGCTTGGATACGAAAACTCGGTGAATAATCTAGAGAGACGATTAGAAGCATTAAATAGTTCTGGAGATCATGTTCTATTAGTTGCGGAATCGTCTTCAGGCAGTGTTATAGGCCTAGCATATTTTAAAAAGCACAAATCCTTGTTCGTCGAGGAGAGCCTCGAGGTTGGTGGTATCGTTGTTGATAAGGACTGTAGGGGTCTTGGCGTTGGAAAATTACTCATGTCGAAGGCGGAAGATGTAGCTAAAAATTGGAATGTTCGAACAATTAGATTAACTTCAAACATTAAAAGGGCTGATGCTCATAGCTTCTATCGCAGTCTCGGTTACGAACACCCAAAGACATCTCACTTTTTTATTAAAGCGCTTTAGGAAATTTAACCTATCAATAATTTTTAGGACCAGAATTAAAACATTCTGGTCTTTTGTTATCGGTGATTTTTTCGTCTGCATTAAAATCTATATCTAATTGAGCCCGCTGATTTCAATCGAATCCTTCTTTGGTAATTTCCAACAGTATCAATTCTCTTTTTAAACTCGAGATAAGGGTGCTATTAGGTACCAAGCTTTCAGTAATACTACGAAATAAGTCGGAAGCGAAAATTTCCGGGCTTATTTCACGCACCTTTCTGGTTATACCAATAAAAAAGCGTACCGATCTTCTTCCTGTCATCAAAGCAAAAGGTAAAGATATTCTGTGCTAATAATTTAGCATAAAAAATGCACTATTTAATAGGGCATTAGAAGAAACCAAAGCTTTTGTCTTTTCCAAGGCTGCAGCTGTTCCAGATTTCAATTTGTTACTTAACTCGACTGGGGGAACAGCTCAGCTGACCGTAAACTCCCCCTTCCGTTGAATCATTCGATTTCAACTTGACCAGCTCTGAAATGGGGCCGTTATTTCGGTTGCCCCTTGACATATCACTCCTTTTCTTAAGGGATAGTTTGAAATTTTGAGAATCACTTTCCGACCATAGATTCGCTGAAAATAATGGGTTGTTATAGTCGATTTCAAGTCTTAGTTCGGCGTCCTGGATTAGTTTAATCAGTATTTGGGTCTCCTTTGAAATAGGCCCCCCATTGGCCTCTCTAAATCCACGAATCTCTTTTACAGAAACGGAACCATTTAGATGTTTATCAAGAGCGCCCTCTAGGGTTTCAAATACAACCGAAGCCTGGGCTTTATCGATCTGACAACTAGGACCATAAGAGCAAGGAGCAAAAATTGTAATATCATAGACACTAAGTGAGCAGTTGATATTGTCTCCAGAGGAGGGGAATGGTTTCGCCAGAGAAATAGAACTAGCGAGTAAAAAATAAATTATCGTAAGGCGTGATCCCATAAAAATCCTTTCAATTAGTTTCAATTCATCAGATGAATTCCTAATATAAAAAAAAATTAAAGGAAAACTTAGTTTTGCAATTTGTTAAAATGAAGTTCTCGCCGCCGAATTTTGAAGTGGCTTCGACTTGAATACATCGCTCTGTGTTGCCGAAGAAATCAATGGCATGGACCTCGTTCGTAACAAACCTGGCTTTTCAGCACAGATTCCCCCGGAAATTTGCAATCGCGAATTTCCTTTCCATAAGGTGATTCGAGAAAGCTTCACATGGGCGGCGCCCTTGCAAGTTTTTCCGTCTTCGCTTTCACGACGCGGGAATTCGATGCCAGTAAAGAATCCATCCTGATGGACACCGGAGTTTGATGGACATTGTTCAAAGGTTGTTAGAGTTTGCCCTCTCTAAAGAGTGCTGATCTCGCTTTCAACGCATTTTCGATACGCTTCAAAATCCGCCTTGTCTGGCAATTCAATATTAGTTTCTATATTCACCCATTGCACCTGGGGGATGTAATCATCAGCCAATATCCAAATCGGATTTGAGTACTTAGGGAGGAGGGGGTTGCAGATATTATTGCCCCATCGATCCACTTTACAATCCTGTAATTCTTTGCGCTCAAATTGAAGTATCGGCAACGCAGCTTTTGTCATTAATTGAGCAGAAGACCTCACTGAATCCCCTTCTTGTTGCTCATAGCATTCCTTAAAATGATACTTGAGGGTGGCTGAATCTATCGAAGTAAGTTTAGCTGTTATTGCCAAATCATAATCGGAATGAGCTTCATATCGATAACGTCTCCTGTATTAATAAGTGCGTTGGATAAGCAACATTAGGCGGCGTATTTTAGACTGTCTTTTTGAAAAAATGAGCGAACCTTTTCTGGATTTTTTTGTAGAGATTTCATCGACCGAGTCACCTGCTTTTTAAAGCTCTTCTTATCGG